>NZ_JAPNPB010000001.1:0-482102 GCF_049278075.1 Rickettsia endosymbiont of Halotydeus destructor | reverse complement strand
ACTAGGCTCTGTGAACAAAATTTAAATTAATTTATTTTCGTTTTCTTCAATCCATCTTTTATGAGTTCTCTCATCAGAAAGCCCCTGTTTTAGGATTTCTGCTGCATCCTGCCATTTTTCGGGATGGTTATTTAATCTTTCATACGCCATATTCGTATCTTCCTCATTTGTTAGCATAGCATGTAATATAGCCTCATCTCCTACTAAATTAGCTAGTACTACCTTACCTTTGGTTAGCCACTGTTTTACACTCGGACCTTTTACAACTTCTTCTTTATGAATAACTAACAGATTATTTAATTCTTTCACATGCCTCTCGTGATCTTCTTTAAATTTTTGCAGTCTGTTTTTATATTCTTCATTTTTAATTCTATTAATAGCTGCTTCATAAGCTTCTATTGCGTCATAATCAAGCTCTATAAGTTCTTTAAGAGCGGTAACAAAATTTTTTTGAGTTCCAACTAAAGTTGTCATAATTTCCTCCCTGTTTGAATATTTTATAATTTAAATATATTCCTGTTATTTTAACAAGTCAAGATTGAAAAACAACTATAATATTAATTGGAAAAAATTAAATTATAAAAATATAAAAAAATAGTTGACATAAAATTAACATGTAAATATTTTACTATCGTAGATTGTTTTAATCTACAGACTTGCTAATAATGTTCAACCGTTTTAATTAAGGAGGCTATTATGACCAATCATAAAAATACCCATAATAATCATAAAACTGAAGACAAACATAATAATAACCTATCTCATGCAGCGGCTACGATGAAGAGTAAAGATTCTTCTGCCGAAGAAAGAAGTAAAGCTGCTTCTGCCATGGGTCATGAAGGTGGAAAACATAGTCATGATAATACCCATAGTTCTCACTCTAGAAGCTCCCATAGTGAGAAATAGTTATTATTAAATTAGTATAGTTAGGGTTCCTCTTGCAACGAAAATTTGCAGGAGGAACTTATTTTAAAAATTTAAAAATGCCAATTGTATCATATATTAAACGTCATTGCGAGGAGTCGCGATAGCAACAAGCAATTTAGAATAAAGATAGTCGTTACTTCATTTATTTCACGATATTTTTGTATTAGAGCCTAGGAAAAGTAGCGTTATTGCATAGTTCGAATTTTTTATGTCATTCCGGCATAAGGGTCGTCTCTCTGTCATTGCAAAAAAGCATTTATGCCAAAGAAGCAATTTATGAAATTTAAGATAGCTTGTCACATCTCTTCGCAATGATAAATATAAATATTTTTTGGATACTTGCCTACGCGGAATGACATATCACTGTTTTTATTGAGGCATGCAACAATGCAAAAACGAGTTCAGCATGACAAAGCTATATTGCCACGCTCCTTTTAGGCGCTTGCAATAACGATATTTTTAACGATTTTGACCTACACAATAATATCTTACATGAATTCCCTACAACGCGAGTCAATTCTTTAACGCAGAGAAATATTACACTTCTGAAAGCTTTTTTGCTTCATCATCTGCAACTAGTGCCTCTATAAGTTCATCTAATTGACCGTTTTTTACTATTTCTTCTATTTTATAAAGAGTTAAATTTATTCTATGGTCGGATACACGATTTTGAGGAAAGTTGTAGGTACGTATACGCTCTGATCTATCGCCTGAACCGATTTGATCTTTACGAGTATCTGCGCGGGATTGGTCTTTTTTACGGCGTTCTTCTTCGTAAATTCTAGCTCTTAAAATTTTTAACGCTTTAGCTTTATTTTTATGTTGAGATTTTTCATCCTGTAATGCAACCACGATACCGGTAGGAATATGAGTAATCCGAACTGCCGAATCCGTCGTATTAACGTGCTGACCTCCGGCACCTGAAGCACGATAAGTATCAATCCTTAAATCTTTTTCCTCAAGTTTTATGTCAACTTCTTCCACTTCAGGAAGTACGGCAACGGTTGCAGCAGAAGTGTGAGTTCGACCGTTTGATTCAGTTTCCGGTACTCTTTGCACCCTATGAACACCGGACTCAAATTTTAATTTAGAAAATACGTCTTTTCCTTTTATTGAAGCAGTAGCCTCTTTATAGCCGCCTATACCAGTATCAGAAATTGACAATATCTCAAAACGCCATTTTTTTAATTCTGCATATCTTTGATACATATTAAATAATACTGCCGCGAAAAGTGCAGCTTCTTCACCGCCACTACCAGCTCGCACTTCAATAATAGCGCTTTTACTATCTGCTTCATCTTTCGGCAAAAGTGCTATTTTTACTGCACGTTCTAATTTAGGAGTCAAATCTTCAAGGCGATTCACTTCATCATTAGCCATTTCATAAGTTTCATTATCTAAATTCGGCTCTAGCTTAAGCGCTCTTACCTGCCGAAGTTCCTCTATAGTTTTATTATATTCTTTAATATTCTCAACTATATTTTCAAGTTCTGAATATTCTTTAGAAGCTTTAACAAATTCCTCTCCGATTATACCAGTAGATAATTTTTTAGATAACTCTTCGTGTTTATCTAAAATCTTTGTTAAATTATCGGAAAAACTCATATATTTTTGTTGTTATCAAATTAAGATGTCATTAAAAGTAGTAGTATGTCATTCCTCGCTAAAAGCAGGAATTCAGCTCCTTTATCCGTCATTGTGAGAAGGCATCTATGCCAACGAAGGGAATCTCATGAAATTTAAGAGAGATTGCCAAGTCGGTACTTGCGTATCTCTTCGCAATGATAAAGTCTGCAATGACAAAGCCTGAATTCCCGCTTTCGCGGTAATGACATTGAACATGTTTAACCTTCCATACTACAACAGCATCAACGCAGGGCTCTCTATAAACTTTTTGAATGAAGCTAGGAACTCCGCCCCCACCGCTCCATCCACAACTCGGTGATCGGAAGAGAGCGTAACATCCATAATAGTTGCTATTTTCACTTGATCATTTACTATTATCGGACGTTTTGAGCTAGCACCTACCCCTATGATACAACTTTGTGGGGGATTAATAATAGGATTGAAATTTTTGATACCGTACATGCCGAGATTTGAAATACTAAACCCCCCGCCCTGAAATTCAGACGGCGTAAGTTTATTTTCTCTAGCTTTTTTTATTAATTCTTTCATTTCACGAGATAAATTAACAATGTTTTTTTGATCAGCATTTCTAACCACGGGAGTAATTAAACCGCCCTCAATTGCTACTGCCACCGAAATATCTATATTACTATAATATTTAATTGCTTCATCTTGCCAGCTAGCATTTGCAGCAGGCACTTCTTTTAAAGCTTTTCCTACTGCTAAAATAATAAAATCATTTACGGAAATTTTTTGAGATTTATCATTGCCAAATGATTTATTAATATCTTCTCTTATATCCAGTAACTTATCGACATTACACTCAATAGACAAATAAAAATGCGGGATTGTCTGTTTTGATTCAAGCAAACGTTTAGCTATAATTTTACGAATATTATTATTCGGAACCAAATAATATTCTTCTGCATTTCTTGATATGGTTTTTTCATTTGATTTAACAGAAGTGGTAGAAGCTTCTAATATGTCTTTCTTAATGATTCTACCGTGCGGACCAGTACCTTTAATATTTTCAAGACTAATATTATCAATAGCGGCTAGTCTTCTTGCAAGCGGTGATGCAAATATACTCTTTTGTTTTGAGTATATTCCATTATTATTATTTTCAGGTTTTTCTGTTAAGAAGTTTTCTGCTTTTGCATTATTAGCTGGCAATGATTGAGGCTCAGTGGATGATTTTTCTGCAGATTTCACGGCAGAATTATTTTTAATAAAATTATCAACTAAAGAAGCGTCTTCTCCTTCTTCAGTCAAAACGGCAATGAGAGAATTGACTGGTACGTTTTCTGCTCCTTCAGCTATTAATATTTTAGCAAGAATACCTTCGTCAACCGCTTCTACTTCCATGGTTGCCTTATCAGTTTCGATTTCGGCAATTACTTCTCCAGGATTAATTTGATCCCCTTCTTTTTTTAACCACCTAGCAATATTACCCTCAGTCATTGTAGGAGATAAGGCCGGCATTAAAATTTTAATTGGCATAATTTAATTTTTAAGATTTGTGAGATGAGTATTATGTTGTATAACCTGAGTTAGTTATGTCATTTCCGCAGAGGCGGGAACCCAGGCTTTTCTTTGTCATGCTGAACTTGTTTCAGCATCCATTTGTAGTAGATCCTGAAATAAATGAAGTCAATGACTATTTATTTTCTAGATTGCCGCGTCGTAGCTATCGAATCTTCTCGCAAGGACGAGACAAATTTTTACTTCACTACTACTTTAACGTCAGGGCTTACTATCATAATAATCTGCTTACCTTCCATTTTAGCAGCTTGATCAATCTTTGCTAGGCCTTCTAATTCTGTTTCGATACGCTCAAATAATTTTTTACCGAGTTCATTATGAATAATTTCCCTACCCTTAAACCATAGCGAAATTTTTACCTTATCGCCGTCTTTTAAAAACTCTTTTATCTTACGAACTTTAACGTCAAAATCACCCTGGCTAATGTTAGGCTTAAATTTCATCTCCTTAAGTACTATAACTCTTTGCTTTTTACGTGCATCATGTACACGTTTTTTGCTTTCATACTTAAATTTACCGAAATCTAAAATCTTACACACCGGTGGTTCAGCATTGGGGGAAATCTCTACCAAATCGAGCCCAGCCTTTTCTGCTGCCTCTATTGCTTCCCTGATACTTACAATACCGTGCATTTCACCATTTTCGCCGACTAAACGAACTTTACTAGCTCTAATATCTTTATTCGCTTTAGGAAAATTATTTTTAACTTTAGAAATAAACCTATCTCCGTATTATTTTAAATTATTATATTACTCACAACAGTTATAAGTAATTATACTTATAAACCTATGAATTTGTGTAAGTTTTACTTTTTATATGCTCATTTTTCTTATTAATCTTTTGTAAAAGGATTACCCCAAAACCAATAATAAATAATACTAAAATACTAGCAACAATATATTTTTCAAGTAAAATAAGAAATATTATTGAACTTAATAAAAATATTCCAAATACTAGTGCACATACTTTACTAATTTTAGCAGCTTTTTCTTGAATGCCTAGATTTTTCAACTCTAAATTATGTCGATGCGCCTGTTCTTTCTGCGCCATATTTACTAATTTTTCTAAAGTACCGGGATAAATATTTTCATACTCAGTCATTAAATCAATCGGTGGCAAAATATGCTCAAATTTCTTACGGTAAAAATTATTATCCAACTCACGCGAATTTAAAGACCTTGAATAACCTTTATTCAATCTATTATTCTTTGTAAAAAAACTTTTAGTCTCTTTCATACTAATTTCTATTTTTTGTCATTTCTTATTTTGTGAAATGCACAATTTAAATCATCTTCAATTATTTTAAAATAATCAGCTAAATATATTTCTTTCCTCTTATGCATAGCTTTGAAGCAATCAAATATATTGACACTCTCCTGCCAAATAAGTTTTATAGAATCAAGCCATATGAAATTTTTATTCATTTAAATTAACATTTATAAAATTATAATCAGGGATTAAAGGTTCACCTCTGAAATTTATAGCATTATTAAATTTATTGCAACAAGTTATAAATTTTTTATCACAGCCGCTAGTAAGCGTTACACTTCCTACCGCTTTAACATTTTCCGGTATAACATTTTCAACTATAATTAAATTATTTAAATGATCAAGTATCCTACTGTTAAATAAATTATCCCCGAACCTAACTTCTCCGCTTATATAATATCCGCTTTCCTTATCCATATTTGTTATAGTAAAGCTTTTCTTAAAAACTTCTTTTACGTTATAGGTCACACTATATAAACTTTTATCTACGCTGCATTTAGCATCACCGAAATTCGTACGGCAGCTTTTACTAAAGCTATTAATTACAGTTTGATTATATTTTACCGTTTCGGGCTGTAAATACATTTTAAAATTTAGATCATATTTTGTATAGATACTACAATAATATGTTATGAAATGCTCGAAAATATTGTCGGTATATAGCATTATTTTTACTTCCGCATTTCTTAAATCCATAAATTTCTCTATCCCGCCGTTTTCAAATATTCCCTCTATAATAATATAATTTTGTGCAGAATCGTTAAACTCCCCTTGCTTTACAAATAAACCTGAATTTGGCAAAAAACTTATTTCATTATTTTTAATAATTTGATCGCTACTTGTCAAAAATAACTCTCTTCCTTCAGGCAATTTAATTTGAAAACAATAAATAAAATTTTCTAGCTTTGAAATATTCAAGGATGATAAAATACTCATACTATTACTTCCGTTAACTCTAAATCTGACAAGGCAATTGATCCATCGCTACAATAAGTATATTCAAAACTATCCCCTTTAAATCTTACAGCTACATCAAACATAAAATCGGCAGTTAAAATTTGTTCCTGTTCCAAAGCTTTTGGTAAAGTTATTATTCCCTGATTATAATCCACAGCATAATCAGTTTTCACATTATTAATATATAATACTATACTATCTTCTACGGGTTTAGTAATAGCTCGGTTATAAGGAAAAATAGGATCATCATATAATTTACTTAAGTAAAATTGCTTTTGACTTCCATCGCCTTTAGCAATAAATTCACCAGTTACTTTATAATCCGCATAATCTCTAAACCTAAAGCTAAAATTACTACCTCGCCGAGCTTTAAAAAAACTATTAAACTGATTAAATTCGTTATTACTTAAAAAGCAATTTTTAATTAAGTATTTTTGACAGGCATGGGCGCAGTCTAAATGCCGCACTTCTCGCCCCGACATAGTTAAAGCATGAGAAGTAGAAAACTCCGCCTTTCCTACTGCACAAACTTCAATAAATTCCGGCATACGTATATTATGAAAATTCATAGATTTACTTCATTAATTCTTGAGTAATAGAGGAGTTATATCCTTTTCAATCAATGAACGAAACCCTGCGTTCATATCTACAAACCATCTTTTTATATCAATTTTTATCGATATATCAGATTCCTCAAGAGCATTTTGAATTTCAAAAAATATGTCATCACTAATATTTTCCATAATACAAAGATCAAGGTCAGAAAATTTTTTATAAGTATTTTTAACTCGTGACCCATAAGCATAAAACTTATATGGATATTTTTGTAGTATAGAGTGTAATATCAATAAATCCTGTTTATCAAGATAGATCATTATACTTCTCCAAATTCCTTAAAAGTTCATTTAACGCATTTGAAAAATCATCAAAAATACTAATAACTTTTTCAATATTTTCTTCATTATAGGTATGAACAGTAATATTACGAATTTCAATAAATTTAAACCATATACGAGGATCTGAAATTAAACCGCTAATGGCAGCCTCTCGAAATATTTCTTTTAAAGTGTAAGGAGTTTTGCCAGCTTTTTCACAGAAACGCTTCATTGTTTTCCAGCTCAATTCATAACAAAATTCAAACGCCTTAATACTACCTGCTTTATTTTGCTCTGTGTCTAAATGCAAGCGAAACTCTTCGAACTTATTTGTTGCTCGAATTAAATTACTAATATCGATTCCCTCGATTAAATGTACCATAATTTACCTAATTATTTCCTGTTTTAATAAAGCTTGATAATTTATCGTTAGTTTTGTAGTAATTAAATCTTTACTATTTTGGAATTTCATATTACCGGCTTTTATACCGGCTAATATATAATTTTGTAATTCAAATGAATCTACGGCTATTTTATTCATAATTTTATCAGCAAGTGATACTGAAATATTACGATTTTTATCATTAGCAAAAATACATATTTCAAATTCTATTCTGGAAATATTTTGTTTCAGATTTGCCATATTATCAATATTTAGCATATTAATTAACAAAAACGGATATTTTGCATCTTGCATAACAGAAAGATATATTTGATCAACGCTTTGCTTTATTTCAATATCGTTTGCAAGCAACTTATATAAGCTTAACTGAAAATCACCGATAACATTATAATACATATATTTCTAACGCTATAATATTTAAAAATTTACTTTTTTCATTAATATTAATAATGCGTTTAATCTCAAATTGTCGCTCTTTAAATAAAATACGCATTTTAGTAGTGATGTTTTTTACAAACCTAATTTTAAAAAGAAAAAAACCTTCTGTTATTACATGCCTGAAACTAATATTTTCCAGGGCAATAAATTTATTATCGCATAAAGGTTTTATTTCAGCATAAACGGTTAACTTCTCTTCCCAACGATCTTTATCTATAACATTTGCAGCAAAATTCTCTAAAAACTTAATTTGATGTTGAAAATTTCTTACTATTGATTTTGTCATTTTCTTACCTAAATCTGGATATTTCTATATGGCAAATATAAATTCTTTACTTCCGGTGATAAGCCGACTGAGCTTTGCCCCTGACGATCATACATTTCAGCAATATGCAGCATAATTCCGTGTTTTATCGAGTGAGGAATATTATTCTCCTCAAAACCGCTAACATATTCTACAATCAATTCATCATTCGCTAATTTCTGCTTTAACCTTAAAATATCGTTATCAAAAAAATATTGATCATTAGTCAGCTCCACTATTTGATCTTTCAATTGTTTTGTTACTTTCACTATTTCTTTTATAGGCTGATATTTTAGGGCAAAATTATTTTTACCTTGAGTGTTACAAATAAATTTTACATATTTTGAGATAAAGTTTAATTTGGTAAAATTCTCTGCCGCAGTGATTGCCGCATCAATTATTCCTAATATTAAGTCATCATCATAATTACCTTCAATTCGCATATAATTTTTTACCTGTTCTAAACTCCATATTTTTTGTGGAAATATTTTAATAATCTGAAAATTATTTTTGTGGAACATATTTTAACCCTCATATCATGGTGTGGCTTGACTACGGCATCCAGAAAAATACTAGCTCCCGTGGTCAAGCCACGGGGTGACAATTTAGCCAAACAACCCAAGCTTAATAGCTTCAGGATTTACTACGTCGCCCCCTACCCTTTTTACTGCATAGAATTTAACAAAAGGCTTTTCGGTATAAGGATCACGCATAATATTAATGCCGCTACGATCAACTATTTTATAGCCTGCTTTAAAATCACCGATGGCAATAGCGCAGTTGTCTTTTCCAATCGCCTTCATATCCGAACAGCAAATAACTGGCACTCCAAAAATAGTTTGTTTAAACGACTCGGAAAGCGATTGCTGCCAAATAAAACGCCCGTTATTGTCTTTTAGTTTTTGTATTTCCGATAAGGTAACACGATTCATTAACAGCGTTGCATTTGCTAAATACTCTTCTTTAAGAGAATTAATAAAATCTAACAATTTTTCCGGCTCGATTTTGTTACCCATCTTAATTTTTTCTATTTTACTGTTATCAGGCGATAATATACCCTTCGGTTTTTTTACTCCATCACCATTAATAAAAGCGTCATTCTCCATTTTAACAAAACTATCCCGTAAACGCTCCGTTAACCAGTTCTCCACCCTAATCGTTGTATCATCAAGTAATGCTTGGCTTGCTTTCGGCTGGGCATAAAGCTCATGTACAAAAATCCTTTGTTGTTTTAACTTTGCAGACGGTGTTTCTTCCCTTAAATCAACTTCTCCAACCCAACCACTGGTAAATTTACCATTTTCGCTTATCACATCAAGAGCATTGGTAGAAATTGTTTCAATTGAAGCTATTTGCCTCATCGGCGATCTAGCATTAATTTCGCTAATAATACTATTATACAAAGTTTGCAATATCAGTACGCCGCCCTCTTCAATATTACTATTCAAAGATGACTTACGGATAAATGCACTTTCCTCTCCTTTACGTACATAGTCGATAAAAGCAGTTTTATACTCGTTATCTTCTATATTTAAACCGTGCGGCCTTTCTAAAAAATTGTGCATATTATGCATTTTTTCTTGTAACCGATTAATTTGATCGGTTATTACATCTTTGGTTATTATATCTTGCTCCATATTATCCGCTTGCTTAGTTATATATAAAATTTTAGCATTATGGTTAGCCGGAAAAGTGACAATACTTACCTCCACTAATTCTGCTTCGGTAATTACTCTTTGTTTTGATTCGTTGTAATTTGACATTTTGACGTAGAATCCAATAGATAAGCCGTCTATCGCTCCCTGCTTTACTAACTCTATTGCCTCACTACCCGCTTTAACTTTATTATTAATTACCGCTTCCATTTTTAAACCGTAATCATCTTCCGATAGATGTGTAATAATACCTATCGGTTTCTTGCTATCATGCTGCCAGAGAAACCTAACGTTATTATGACAGGCTGACGCAAAAGCTCCTTTAATGATTAAATCGTTATGATGATCCGTAACATTATAAACACTCGCATAACCAGAAATTACTACTTCATTATTAGTAGACGACTTTATTATCATATTTTGGAAAGTTTGACTGCTATATATTATCTTTTTCATATATTACCTTTAATTGTAAAAGCTAAAGATAATATAACTGAAAAAATGCTAGCACTAAGGGGTAGATGAGAATTAAATGAGCGAGTATTATTGCGTGGATTAGAAAATACCTAGAGCAATGTTATTCTAGTGCCAACAGAAATTTAGAAATTTTTTAAATAAATATATCATTCAAAATCTTCCTTTCTTGCAAAGGTAAATCTTCTCTATCAATTAAAATATCATCAGTTGAAATTGAAGCAAGTTCTTGAAATATTTCTTTCCATGTTTTCGGCACAGGTTGCAGGATAAAATTTTTCTCTGATTGCATAATAACTTTTACTTATTTATATTAATAACTTGTATATAGTAGATATACTTTTACTTGCAACAACAAAAATTTAAAATATCCCACCTTTAAATACAGAATTATGTAAATCGTTCTTTAATAAATTACTTAATTAAATCTATGCTCTTAAAAAAAACCTTCAAGGATTATCGATTATTTGAAATATTAATTTTAGGAGCGATTAGCGGCATGCCTCTTGCTATAATTTTTTCCACGCTCTCGGTATGGTTAAAGGAATCAGGAATTGACATTGCCGTTATTACTACCTTTGCAGTTGCTAGATTATCCTACTCTTTAAAAGTATTTTGGTCACCTTTGATTGATAGTTTTAAGGTGCCGTTATTAAGTAAGTTCGGCCATAGAAAAGGCTGGCTTATATTATGCTCTAGTTTAATTGCCATAGTGCTGATTATTATGAGCAGTGTCAAGCCAGCAATCTCTTTAACTTTATTATATTTTTTGACTATAGCCCTTGGTTTTTTATCCGCCACATTTGATATTGCCGCTGATGCTCTACGTATTGATAAATTTGATCAGGATACACAAAGCTTAGCTAGTGCCACAGCCGTACTTGGTTACCGAATCGGCATGCTTATTACCGGTGCCGGTGCTTTATATTTTGCAGAAATAACAGGTGACAATTGGCAGGCAACATTTTTCGGTATGGGAGTAATTTTTGCCATTGCAACAATTTTTATCATAACCGTTAAAGAAAAAAAAATAATACGAGAAACAATTAACATCATTTCCTTTGCTTCCTGGTCGCATGCCGTAATTAATCCTTTTAAAGAATTTTTTACTCGCAAATTTGCAATAACTATACTCTTAGCCGTAATATTTTTCAAATTAGGCGATGCTATGCTTGGCGCCGTTGCATCACCTTTTTATATAGAACTCGGCTATACCAAAGGACAAATAGCCTTAATTGCTAAATTTTATGGATTAATTGCAACGCTGGTAGGAGGTTTTGCCGGCGGAATTGTAATGCATAGACTTGGAAATTTCAAAGGGTTGATTATCACCGGCATAGTACAAAGCTTTACACATTTTGCATTTATTTGGCTTAATCATCAAGCACCTTCTTTTGAAGCATTATTAGTTGCTATTTCCATAGAAAATTTTGCTGCTGCTATGGGTGCTACGGCTTTAGTCGGTTATATAGGCAATTTGTGTAATAAAAAATATTCAGCTACGCAATATGCGTTACTTAGTAGTGCCGCCACATTATGTAACAATACGGTCACTATCTATGCCGGCAAATTAGTAAATATACTCGGATGGGACGGTTTTTTTGTATTAACTATAATTTTAGCCTTGCCTGGGCTTGGTATATTAGTTTATCTTAATAATAAAGTGGATTTGAATTAAAATTTATAATATGCTATACCTGCATGAATAGTTAAATTTCGTCGTTGCCAATCATACGATAATGATATCTTTAAGATACATCTAAAATTTATAAAAAAATTTTATGTTAAAAAAATCTCTGTTATCTTTTATCATTTTTATTGTAACTTTTACTGCGCCGATAAGCTACGCCAAAAAAACTATCAAAATTTCACCGAAGGCCCCTATTCAAACTAGCCTGGTAGTAGATGCAAAAACCGGCAAGGTTTTACATGCTCGTAATTCTCAAATCAGGATTTATCCCGCTTCTCTAACAAAGCTTATGACTTTATACTTAATGTTTGAAGCAATCGAATCCGGCAAGTTACCCCTAAATAAAAAATTAATCGTATCGGAAAAAGCAGCCAAAATGCCTCCGTGTAAACTTGGTTTGAAAGCTGGTGAAACTATTACCGTAAAAGAAGCAATTTTAGCTTTAATCGTAAAATCTGCTAATGACATTTCAGTAACGGTAGCGGAAGATATGAAAGGCTCAGAGAAAAATTTTGCTCATTTAATGAATGTTCGTGCACGTCAATTAGGGATGAAAGATACTTACTTTAAAAATGCTTCAGGTTGGCATGATCCTTTGCAGCAAACTACGACAAGAGATATTGCTAAATTAGCATTGGCATTACAAAAAAATTACCCTTCATTTTATCCTTTATTTTCAAAAACTAGCTTTGTTTTTAGAGGTAATATTGTACAGGGTCATAATAGAGTTACTAAAAATTATGCGGGTGCAAATGGGTTAAAAACTGGTTATCATACCCCTGCCGGTTTTAATTTAGTAACTACTGCTTCCAGAAACAGTAAATCTCTAATTGCCGTAGTTACCGGCGGCAAAACAGCAATTTCCAGGGATAAACAAATGATAGATTTATTAGATCAGCATTTTAATGTTCCTTCATCTAAATCTTCTATTAAACTTGCTTCTAATAATAAAATTAAAGCCAAGCCTAAACTAGGAAAGAAAAAAACTCGCACCTAATTAAAGCATTGTTGCGTGAATGCCTAAGCGTCATTGCGAGGAGATTCGGGCATTGTTGCATGGCTCCGATGTCATTCCCGCGCAGGCGGGAATCCAGAAAAAATAACCTTAATATATATGTAAGAATTATATTATTTGATAAAATAAACATATAAAAACAAGTTTTTTATATGTTTTACTAGATTCCCGCCTGCGCGGGAATGACATTAACTGCTTTTTAAGAGCCATGAAACAACGCTGTCGAGGCGAAGCAATGACGCTGAGAGTCTTAGATTGCCACTCTCCTTGCAATCGCTTAGCCCAGACGTCTAGAATAAACACGCGCAATAATGCCGTTGCGAGAAAAAACAGTTTTAACCAATTTTAGCCCTATTTTGAAATTTAATTTTTTGTGCTTTAAGGTCACCGACTTTAAAATATATCTCTTTATTTTCTAATTTAGACGATACCGGTATTATATTAGGACTATGCTCTAATATAATAAAGTGTTCATTATTTCCATGAGAAGATATGAATTGTTGAGTAGAAAAATTTCCTCTCATTATTTCTTGAATTTGATAAGTATTAATATCTAATTTTTGCCATTTTTGAAATTTAATAATTTCAGAACCCCATATTGCCAAATTCCAATCATTCTTTACTAAATCCTCAAAATTTTTACAGCTAACAACAATTTTAGATATTGTATCAGTTTCTGAAACATTAATATTTGTAGCATTTTCAAACTTAACTACATATCCTATATAAGTACGTTTAGTTAAATTAGCTATTTTTACATAATTGTCGTTGGAATCAGAGACATATAAAAATTGATTAATATTACTTTGTAAATAAACGGCTAGATAAGGTTTATCATTGGTATTTACGACATTAAAAGGTAAATCAAGAAGGGTGCATTTAGTTTCCTCCAAGCTAGTTGATTCTATTATATTAGAGGTGCCTGTTGTTGGTAAATAATAGGCACCTGCTTCATCGATAATACCGGTAATTAAAGAAGTAAGGTTTGATAGTTCAATACTAACTATTCTTATTTGATATCGATAACTAAAATAATTTAATATTACAAAATCACCAGGTTTGTAACCATGAAAGATGGAAAATATTACGAATTTTATTATTTTACTTTCCAAAGCAGCATTTTTTAAAATTAATTGTCCTACCCTCTCAACATCCGCAAGAGATAAAATAACAGGGATTTTTATGGCTAAAGGTGGGTTATTTGAAGAATTTTCGTTATTTATGTAACAATAACAATTTTGATAATTATTAAAACGATCAATAAAGTTAATCGTAATTTTACTGATAATATTTTCTTTAGGTATTTCGGTTTGTTTTAAATAACTATTATCCGATAATTTTACTAAAGCTCCTTGATCTAAATTATGCGAATCACCGTAACCCCGCTTAATAAATTTAATTTGCTTATGATTATTAGCTAAAATATCAAAAAAATAAAATATTCTTAAAGAATTGATAATATCTATCGTTGATAAAGCTTTATTTAGCACTAACCCTTCTATTGTCTCATCAATAGTAGAGATGTCGACTTTGTGCAATGCAATACCGCATTTATTAGATAATTCTAGAATTATCGCTGCTAAACTACAAACACCAAATTTACCATTAACCCAATGTCCCTTTTCCCATAAATGATTATCACTCCAAATATTACCATGCGGCCAAGCAGGATAAGGGCGCGCATCCCAAGTCCATAAAAACATTTCTTCAATATACTCCTCTTCTTGCCAATATTCTAAAAAAGCCTTGATAGCGCTACGTTGCACCGTAAAATCCGTAGCACCGGAGGAATATTTAGGCACTCCACCGTCTTGACAGAAAGGATCAAAAAATACATTTGGTTGATTCGGTGCTTTATCGATCGAAGGAAAGCCAAACTCGGTAAACCATATTTTTTTCATTTTCGGCTGCCAAGTTGTAACCAAGCCGTTAGGGTTATAATGATGATTTTCCCACCAATATCTTAAATTTTTCCAAGCATAGGCAGCAGATAAAGATTGTTGTTGCCTTTCATAGTCTAAATAATAATCATAGCCTTCTCCTGATTGGCAGCCTTTAATAATTTCATCGCGCGTTATTTGCGAGTTTAGAGTGCGAGTTAAAGGAAAATAGGCATCTATACCAACGAAATCAATATCGGGAGAAGCAAATAACGGATCTAAATTATACCAGCCGCCGTTTGTATGATGATATTCCGACCAGTCGGCTGCATAAGTGACTAATACTCTCACCCCAACTATTTCTTTAACCAATTTAGCGAGTCTTATAAGTTCATTAACTCCGGGGAAATTATCAGCAGAATCTTTAATACTCGTAATACCGATAAGCTCCGAACCAATAATAAAAGCATCAGCATAATCTTTAACAAGCCTTGCATAATGAAGGATGAAATTATTATAGCCATCTGCCTTGTTAAAAAATTGATGGATAGAATCGGATGCGCCGGTGACATAACCACGCCACGGCTTGCCTGGTACATCCATAAAAAACATTGGATAAAACATAATTTTTAGATTACGCTTTTTAAGTTCCTGCAGATAACGAAGTAAACTAGCATCGTTAATGCTACCGCCGTAATTAGGATTATTGTTATTATCTTTAGAAATAATTTTAGCGGTCTTGCGAGTATAATGACTTACTTGCCACTCTGCTGAATATTTAGTATAAGAATCGTTAAACTCTATAGCGGGTTTTATGCTACATAATTCAGTATTTAGATTATCGGCAAACCAAGAAACTACCGGTGCTACCCATTTTATATTTGGGCAGGTAGTTTGTAATTGATTAAGGCTAAATATGCTATTGGCAATATTAAGATAATTATGTGAGTTAATTGGTGCGCGGTTGATGAAGCTGCCGTAAGAGCTTTCTATTGTTTTATATTGTACTATCGTATCATAGACATATTCGCCTGATCCTGGGATCATATTGATTGCGCTTATTAAATTCTCAGTAATTACGTGATTGGCTGCTATAGGTATATTAGGTTTTCTTGTTACCTCAAATGAAAAATTTGGGATAGAATCGTTGAAATCCTCTAGCGGTAAATCTTCAAATACTAAATAACTAAGAGAGCGAAAAGCAGGAGTTTTACCGATACCGCAAGAGTTTTCAATTAAAGGATCAGGTGTTTGAGTTTCTGAACCCAAATATAATCGAAATTTATATTTACCTAAATTTATTAGTTCATCATTTGCCCACACTCTTGTAATTTCTGCAATTTCTCCTTCGCAGATGCTAATAGCAAATGATAAATAATATTTATATTCCGTCAAACTATGAGTAGTTCTAATTTGATGAAAGTAAGGAAAATATTCCTTGGAGGAAGTAGTATTCTCAATTTGTTTAATTTGTTTTGCCCAGATTATTTTACCGTTAACTCGTGCCAGGCCAAAAATTAGTGGTATTGGCTCACCGTAATGAGCAGTAGATAAATGAAAACTTTCCCTGATATTTTTATATTGATGATATTCTTCGGGCTTATGGTTTAACTGGTCCAGATAATCACCGAAAGTTTTACCGGCGAATCTACCTATTGTGGAGAATATACCGCCGCCTATAGATTTACCTAGTGCGCCACCGAGCGAGCCAAATATCTTACCGAGCATAATTTTATGTATTTTAATTGATATGATTTGATATTATCATATCAACCCGGCAACACTAATATAGTTGAGTATGGTGTCATGCGGCGATCCAAGTCGGCGTTGTTGTTTGGCTCTTAAAAAGCGGTTAATGTCATTCCTGCGAAAGCAGGAATCCAGGCTTTCCTTTGTCGTGCTGAACTTGTTTTAGCATCTTTTGGTAATAGATCCTGAATAAATTCAGGATGACTATTTTTTCTGGATTCCCGCCTACGCGGGAATGACATCAAAACCATGCAACACAACGCTGACTTGATCACGGTATGACGCTGTACTTATCCTTTGGATAAAACCAAATGACTAATAGTCCTACTAAAAGGCAAAGATTTAACAACAAATTATACTCAGTCATAGAAACACCAAGGATTTTGATTGCAGGTTTAGTGCAGGAAGTAATCGGCTGCGAGTAGAGCATTTGTTTGATGTGGGCTATAGATAAGCCTTTAGGGATACGGATCATTGAGGAGCAGAGGCTGCTTGGCTGTACTATTCCTCGCTCTACCATACTATGATAGCTTGATAATACGCAAGAACTGAGGATAGTAAGGAGAACACAAATTAAACTATATTTACTTAATTTTTTAATTATTAAAGCAGTTAAGGAAATTTTAATTAAAGTTAGATAAGGAAATCTTTCATATACACATAAAGGGCAAGGGGTGTAATGTAATATATATTCAGCAAAATACGCAGCAGAAAGAGCTAGTATGGAAATCGCAATTACTCCTAAATGAAGGACACGAAAATTATCTTTTCGAATGAAATTTATAATTGAAGTAATTAACATAATTATATCTGAATATTTTTATAACCTTAAAGAATAAAATTGTCTAAAACTATAAAAAACGCAAGTCATATTTTACAATTCGTTAAATTTAGTGTAGATTGCTTTTATTGTTAATATAGCACAAATAAAATAAAAAAGAATGTCAGAAATATTTGAAGATGCAATAAAGTCGAATGCTTGGCCTTTTTTAGAGGCTAAAAAAATATTAGATCATTTGCAAGGTAAAGCTCCTGCTAAAGGTTATGTATTATTTGAAACGGGTTACGGCCCTTCAGGACTACCGCATATAGGCACTTTCGGGGAAAATGCCCGAACAATTATGGTGCAAGAAGCATTTAAACAATTATCCGATATTCCGACAAAATTAATTTGCTTCTCTGATGATATGGACGGATTACGTAAAGTGCCGAGTAATATCCCTAATCCTGAAATGGTAGCTGCGCATATGGATCAACCGTTAACCGCTATTCCTGATCCGTTCGGCGAATATGAAAGTTACGGTCATCATATGAATGCTAAATTGCGATCATTCCTTGATAAATTCGGCTTTAAATATGAGTTTTTTAGTAGTACGCAGTGTTATAAGTCAGGCATGTTTGATGAGATGATGATACGAGTGCTTGAGAAATATGACGAAATAATGGAGTTAATGTTGCCAACTTTTCGAGAAGAGCGAAAGGCAACCTATTCACCTTTTATGCCTATTTGTCCTGATACTGGTAAAGTTTTACAGGTATCTATTGAAAAAATTGATCCGACTAGTGGAACAGTTACCTACAAGGATGACGCAGGTAAATTTGTCGAAGTACCAGTAACAAGAGGACATTGTAAATTACAGTGGAAGCCGGATTTTGGGATGCGATGGGCAGCTTTAAACGTTGATTATGAAATGTACGGCAAGGATCATCTGGCCAATGCACGACTTTATTCCGAGATTTGCCGAATTCTTGGAGGCACTCCGCCGGTACAATTATGTTGTGAATTGTTTTTAGATGAAAACGGCGAAAAAATTTCTAAATCTAAAGGCAATAGTATTAGTGTTGATGATTGGCTAAAATATGCACCGCTTGAAAGTATGTCACTTTTTATGTATCAATCACCGACCAGAGCAAAAAGGTTATATTTTGATATAATTCCCAAAAATGTTGATGAATATATTACTTTTAATAAAAAATATCATGCAGAAGAAGACTTCGTAAAAAAATTAGCTAATCCTGTTTATCATATTCATCATGGGCATGTGCCAAAAATTGAAACTTTCGGCATCACTTACGCATTACTTTTGAATCTGGCATCGGTATGTAATCCTTCAGATAAATCAGCGCTTTGGGCATTTATTACAAGATATGAGCCCAAAGCAACAGCTAAAACTGCTTTATATCTTGATCATTTAGCAGATTTTGCAGTAAAATATTTTAATGATTTTGTTAAAGCACATAAATCATATTTAACGCCCGCAGCTAAACATAGAGTTATTTTAGAAGATGTTTTAAAAATGCTAGCTAGTTTAACAGATGATATAAGCGCTGAACAAATTCAAGAAAAAATATATGATATTGGCATGCAAGCCGGCTATGAAAATCTACGTGATTATTTTAAAGAACTCTATCAAATATTGCTCGGACAAAATGAAGGTCCAAGACTTGGAACTTTTATAAAGCTTTTCGGAGTAGCAGAAACGATAAAATTGATTAAAGAGAAGTTGAGTAAAAGTGCTTAAGATGTCATTCTAGCTCAGCATAATTGCTTGAATCGGAAATTGTTGCAAAAAACATCGTCATTGCGAGGAGTTGCGATAGCAACGACGCGGCAATCTAAAGAAAAATAATAAAAAGGCTATGAAAATTATTATTTTCTAGATTGCCACGTCGGCATAAATGCCTCCTCGCAATGACATAGCTCTTACAATAATACTGCCTCTCTACTAATAACGACCTAAATTATGTTACGCAAACAATGAACGATATTTTTTCCAGTACTTTACCTATTTTTTTGATTACTATCCTTGGTAGTATTATCAAAACAAAATGGTTGACTTCTGAGGAATTTTGGCGAGGGATAGAAAAACTATCATATTTCGTATTATTTCCGGCAATGCTTTTTAATTATGTATCTACTGCCGATTTAAGCGTTTCATCAATAATTAAACTAGTACTCGCTCTTATTATATCTACTTGTATTATCTCTATTAGCTTAGCTATTTATCAGAAAAAATATAATATTGATAAAGCACAATTTACCTCAATATTTCAAGGTTCGATTCGTTACAATAGTTATATTTTTTTTGGCGTAAGCGCTCCGTTACTAGGTCAAGAAGGACTGGCTATAGTTGCCGTTATCTCTTCTTATATGATTATTTTCACTAATATTTTATCAGTCATAAGTTTTGCTTATTATATTCCCGATAAATCAGTGGCAACTACTCTTAAAACTAGCATTCTTTTAATGGTTAAGTTAATAATTCGTAATCCGTTAATTATCGCAAGTATTGTCGGATTTATGTTTAATTATTCTAATCTTGAGCTGCATTTAGGTTTGAAGAAAACATTAGATAGCCTATCAAATGCTGCTTTAGCGATCGGAATGTTAAATGTCGGCGCAGGTCTTAGATTTACTATTCATAAAGAACTGCTGTTTAATGTTTTATTAACTAGCTTTATTAAATTAATAGCTTTCCCGTTGGTTACAGTAATAGTTTTATGGCTAATGTCAATTGACGGTGTTAACAAATCTGTAGGAGTATTATATAGCTGTTTGCCTTGTGCAAGCACGGCTTACGTATTATCCCGTCAACTTGGCGGCGATCCGGAATCAATGGCGTCGATTATAACATTTACTACTTTTTTCTCACTCATCACTTTGTCGATTATTATGTATATACTGGGGTGAGGTATATGTTTTCGATGTCATTCCTGCTACCTTCTATGTCATTCTCGCGGAGGCAGGAATCCAGTCTTTTTATTGTCATGCTGAACTTGTTTCAGCATCTCACTAATATATCCTGAAATAAATTCAGGATGACTATATATTTTCTGGATTCCCGTTTTCACGGGAATGACATAAAAACTTAATTTTACTCCCCTGTAAAACTAGGGGCTTCTCCTGCTAACTCTGATTGTACTACATCATTCAAATTTAAATAAGAGCAAATATGCGTTAAGACTTCATCAGGTAGCACTCCTAAAGCATTCTCTTTCTTCTGCCCTAAATGTATAGTAGAATGTTGTTTTACAACTCCTGTAAGCTCAAAATAATGCCGATTGATATAAGAATTAATCTCGGTTATATCCTCAGATAAACTATTATTTTCTGATAGTAAATCTAAAAACTTTTCACAGTATTTGAAATCGTTAAGTTTAAGTTTTGTTGATTCAAGCTTTTTAAGAATGCTTAGTTTTTCATGGGGATTTTTTATGTCTATTTTAGCTCCAGTTCCAGGAAGTAAAGTAATATTTGCTCCATTGGCAGACGATTGACTACTAAGCGAGGGCGCTGAATTATGAATATTATAATCTACTCCATAATGAGTGAAATTAAAGTCTGCTTGAGCACTTATAGTTACTGAACTCATCGGCAAATCCTTACCGGTTTGAGTGAATTTACTATTTTCCTCTATAGAAATAGCTACTGGCACTGTTCCTTCATAATTATTATTTAAATTTATAGTGCCCTGAAAAATATTAATATTATTTAAAGGTAGTTCACTACTATCAATTATAAGATCACAATTATCAAAAACTTCAACATCAGTAATTCCATTTATTATATAGAGAGCAGAAACAGGAATATTAATCATAGCAATGCTTGGTCCAGCTAAATTAAGCTGAGCATTATTTGTACTTAATATTACATGAGGGCTTAAAGCGTTCTCTTTTACTATTAATTTAGGCATATTATTTTACTTCATTTAATTATTAATTAGAACGTCACTATAGGTAATTATTATTAATAAATCAATTAACTAATTAATAATACTTTAATTAGTTAATACTTAAAATATTTGTGCATAAAAAACCGGCGTTGCTTGTGTGGGTTAGTTTCAATTCTGTCACCCCGTGGCTTGACCACGGGGTCAGTAATACCAGTTTATTTTTCCTGGACCCCGTGGTCAAGCCACGGGGTGACATCGAACGCTTTTTCGATCCAAGCAACGCCTATGCAGGAATGACATAATCAGTTCACACGAGCAAGATTAAAAAACCTATCAATAATTTCTTGCTCTAAAACGCTAGAAGCTATAAATTACAATCAAGTAATATAAATATAAGTTATCATGGAAGAAATGAATAAAATCAATTACGCTGAAGCATTAGAATATCATAACAAAGGTAAGCCGGGTAAAATTGCTATTTTAGCAACTAAGCCGCTAGTAACACAGCAAGATTTATCGCTAGCTTATTCTCCGGGTGTTGCGGCTCCTTGCCTTGAGATTGCTAAGAATATTGATAATATTTATAAATATTCTGCTAGGGGCAATATGGTTGCTGTGATATCTAACGGCACTGCAGTTTTGGGGCTCGGTAATTTAGGGGCCGCTGCTTCAAAACCAGTAATGGAAGGAAAGGCAGTTTTGTTCAAAAATTTTGCTGATATTGATGCCATAGATTTGGAAATTAATACGGAAGATCCTGAGGAATTTATTAATGCGGTAAAATACCTTAATTATAGTTTCGGAGGGATTAATCTTGAAGATATTAAAGCTCCTGAATGTTTTATAATTGAAGAAAAGTTAAAATCTATAATGGATATACCGGTATTTCATGACGATCAACATGGGACAGCAATTATTACGGCTGCCGGGCTGATAAATGCTGCATACCTTACTAACCGCTCGTTTAATGATCTTAAAATTGTTGTAAACGGAGCAGGAGCAGCAGCTATTGCTTGTATTGAGTTGTTGATAGCTCTTGGAGCTGACAGGTCAAATATAATTTTGTGCGATACGAAGGGAGTAATATATCAAGGTCGTACTAGCGGTATGAATAAATGGAAAGAGATGTATGCACAAAAGACAGATTTACGTACTCTTTCAGAAGCTATGGAGTCGGCTAACGTATTTCTTGGCTTATCTGCAAAAGGTGCGGTATCAAAAGAAATGGTGGCAAAAATGGCAAAAAATCCGATTATTTTTGCCATGGCTAACCCTGATCCGGAAATTACTCCAGAGGAAATAAGATCAGTTAGAAGCGATGCAATTATTGCTACGGGCCGCTCTGATTATAATAACCAGATTAATAACGTTATGGGTTTTCCGTATATCTTTCGTGGAGCGTTGGACGTTCGAGCTAAAACTATTAATCAGGAAATGAAAATAGCAGCTGCCCAGGCGATAGCAAAACTTGCCAGAAAACCGGTACCAGAAGAAGTATATAAGGCTTATTTTGGCTATAAAATGGTTTTTGGGCCCGATTATATTATCCCGGTGCCTTTCGACCCCCGGTTAATTACCGTTATCCCGCTTGCTGTTGCTAAAGCTGCTATCGATAGTGGAGTTGCTAAAATCACCGACTTTAATATTAATAAATATAAGAAAGAATTAGCAAGCAGGTTAAATCCTACCTCTAATTACATGAGTTTGCTTGCCGAAAAAATCCATAATGCTCCTCTTAAAAGAATCGTATTTGCCGAAGGAGAAGAGGAAGAAGTAATTATGGCGGCAATTATGATGCGTGATGATAAGCTAGGTCATCCTATTATAGTGGGACGGGCTGAAAGAATAGAAGCGACTTTAAAAAAAATAGGGCAAGATACTAATTTAGATGACATAGAAATAATGAATGCGGCTATTAATGAGAATATTGATAAATATATTGATTATTTATATGAAAGGTTGCAGCGCAAAGGATATCTCTACCGAGATTGTGCAAAATTAGTCAAAACGGATAAAAATATTTTTGCCGCCTGTATGGTAGCATGTGGTGATGGCGATGCGGTTCTAACAGGGATTACTAAGAGCTATGCAAGCAGTTTAGCAGATATTATAAAAGTAATTTCTCCTAAAGTTAACAACAGGATTTTAGGCTATTCCATTATGATAGCTAAAGATCATAACATTATTATTGCCGATAATAGTATTACTGAATATCCGACCAGCGAGGAATTAGCACAAATTGCTATTCAAACAGCCGACATCGCTAAAAATATGGGAATGATGCCGAAAGTTGCACTTCTTTCATATGCAAATTTTGGTAGTTCTGATAAAGAAAAGATGATGCGTATAAATGATGCAGTAAGGATTTTAGATAGTGAGCAACGAGATTTTGAGTATGACGGAGAGATGTCGGTAAGTGTTGCATTAAATCCTAATTCACGTAAATTATATAAATTTTGTCGATTGTCAGGGGCAGCAAATGTACTAATTATGCCCGGTTTAAATACTGCAGCTATTTCTACCGAATTACTACAGGAATTTTCTTCAAATAGCTTTATTGGCCCAATAATCAACGGTTTTGAAAAGCCTGTTCAAATTTTACAAACCGGCGCTAGTGCTAATGAGATATTAAAAATTGCAACTTTTGCTTGTATTGAAGCTGCTTTTGATATTTAAACCGGTTAATGATTATAAATAATTTTGATCTTGACAGGTACTGTTAGTTAACAATACTATAATATTTAAAAACCGTGAAATATAGGAGTATTTAAATATGCAAAAAGATCAAATAAAAGGAAATTTAAGTAAAAATCAGTCAACGCAGCAGGCAGTAAAAGTCCCTGCTGTTAATAACCCTCTAGAGCTTCACGATTTATTGAAAGAAACCACTCAAGAGATACAGCAAAAAAATTTACAAATACAAAAAGCTGTAGACAAGTCGGTATCTGCCAAAAAAAGTTTTACTGACCTTAAAGAAGCAAATTTGGGAAATAGTTCCGCAAGTAATAGCATTGATAAGTAACCAGGGGAAATTATAATACTGTTCGCTCAAACGTCATGGCGAGGTGCTCTTGGCGCCCCGTGGCCATCCAACTTCTCCGTCATTGCGAGGAGCCGCTAGGCGACGTGGCAATCTTATGATTAGATTGCCACGCTCCTTTTCAGTCGCTCGCAATGACAGGGTAGGTATCCACACAACTTAAAGTTATAATATCATCTATTTAAAAATTTCTCTGCTTCAAGGGCTGCCATACAACCGGTGCCTGCGGCGGTGACAGCTTGCCGGAAAATTTTATCCTGTACGTCGCCAGCAGCAAATACTCCTTCTACACTAGTCCTAGTCGAATTCGGTTTGGTGATGATATATCCTTCACTATCCATTTCAATTTGTCCTTTAAATAAACCGGTATTAGGTTGATGACCGATAGCTATAAATACTCCACTGCAATTAATTAAACTTACTTCTTTATTATGAACATTTTGAATTTTTACGCCGGTGACTGAAGCCGGGTTTTCACTGCCGGTTATTTCATGGACAACATGATCCCAAATTACCGATATTTTTGGATTTTTAAACAATCTCTCTTGTAATATTTTTTCGGCTCTAAAGCCATCGCGGCGATGTATTATCGTAACTTTACTTGCATGGTTAGTTAGATATAATGCTTCTTCAACAGCGCTATTACCTCCGCCCACTACTATTATTTCCTGTTTTTTAAAGAAAAACCCATCACAGGTAGCGCAAGCCGATACCCCAAATCCTTGGAATTTTTTCTCTGAAGGAATATTAAGCCACCTTGCTTCCGCACCAGTACAAATAATTATACTTTCTGCTTCGTATTCCACGCCGGAACCAGTAAAAACTAAAAAAGGTTTTTTTGATAAATCAACTTTTTCTACATAATCACTTATAATCTCAGTACCGACATTCTTTGCCTGTAAAGTCATTTGCTCCATAAGCCATGGTCCTTGCACGCTTGCCGCAAAGCCCGGATAATTTTCAACATCAGTAGTAATAGTAAGCTGCCCTCCTGGTTGATTGCCGTGAATTAGTATTGGTTTTAAGGCTGCTCTTGCCGTATAAATTGCTGCGCTAAGCCCTGCAGGACCTGAACCTATTATTAACACTTTTGTTGTAATTTTCATAATATGTATTTTATTGTTTTATTAATGTGGCTATATGTATTATATAGGGTTTAGTCTTGTCGCTACTATGTCATTCCCGCGAAAGCGGGAAGCCAGGAAAATTATAGTCATCCTGAATTTATTTCAGGATCTACTAAAAAAGATGCTGAAACAAGTTCAGCATGACAAAGAAAAGACTGGATTCCCGCTTTCGCGGGAATGACATCAAGAGCGTTTTAATCTTCGCGCGAAAATGGTTATATGGCGTTACATTACCTATTAAATTTTTTCCAACCACGATTTTATATAATTAATTTGATCAGGATTCATTAATGAAGGAGCGTGACCGGCATAGCTTACTTCATAAAGGTCAAAGTCTTTCGTTTTTTGCATTTCTTCAATAGTGGATTCTGTTAAAATATCAGATTTTACCCCGTGAATCACTAATAATTTACATACCATTCGTTTCCATATCGTCCACATATTTACATCTTTTGGCGTAGTATTGTCAATTGACATGCCGTGAACTATGCCGGGGTCATAATTCATTTTATATTTCCCTCCAAGAGTAGGAATAAAGCTATATTTAGTTAAATAGTCCCAATCTTCTTCGTCACTAATACCGAATTGAGAGTAAATAAGTTTTAAATATTGTTTTGCACTATCTAAATCATCAAAAATAACGGTTTTTTTAGCATACCTGCCGATTTTAACTAGAGGAGCAGAAGAGATAAACGGACCAATATCGTTTAATATCATCGCCTTAAAGAAATCTTTATATCGACTTGCAAGTATCATGCCAATTATGCCGCCCATAGAGCTACCAAGCCAAATTGGTTTTTTAATATTTAATTTTTTTAAAAAAATCAAAGTATCTTTAACATAGACATGATAGTTATAATGCTTATTTATTTCAAAATTTTCGCTATCGCCGCGCCCCGGATAACTTAAAGCGATTACTCTAAATTTACTACTTAACCCCTCGGCTATTTTATCGAAATCGTGAGCATTTCTGGTTAAACCATGCGCGCATACTATTACGTTAGGGTTTTCAGGATTACCAAATTCTAGATAGGAAATTTTATGAGAGGGGACATATTGAGCAGAGAACCAATTAATATAAGAGTTGATTTTAATTGAATTTATTTGCATTCGTGCTACCGATATTCTTATAGTTTAAAGGGTTAATTTAAATTATTTAAAAATATACTTACCATAGTCGGCATATATATTACTACAAAAAGCAGAGATAAAAAAACTGTAGCGGCAACCTTCTCGGGATAAAATTTTTGCAAATTAGCTATAACTATGGTATTCGCAGCAAGCGGTGCCGTAGAAAGCAGCTTTAAAGCATTATAATGATCATTATTATACCATTTGGTAACAAAATGATCAAATAAAATAAAAATACCTACTCCAATGGGATAAAACAAAAATTTTGCCGTAAAAGTAGCCAGAGTAAATTTTATATCTACCTCAAATTTTTGAAGACTTGAAAGGGCAAGACCGACCATGACCATACCGAGTATAGAAAAAGCTCCTCTCATATTATACAAAAAGTCATCTAAAAAATCTGGTAAGGTAAGACCGCAAAAACTAAATAAACAGCCTAATAAAAAAGCATTTAAAATAGGCAGCTTGATTACTTTTAAAATACTATCCGTAGTATTAGCAAAACTTCGCATGCAAATATAAAACCCTACTGAAGACTCATAAATATTTACGCCTATCACCGCCATCATATAAATACCTAAAGTATAGTCATCAAAGAGAGCGGCAGCTATAGGCAACATAAAATAGCCGCCATTTGCTGTGCCTGCTGATAATGCTATAATATTACGGGTATGATCTTGCCAGAATTTACCAAAGAAATAATAAGAAAATAATGAGAGTAAAGTAGCAATGATAAACGTTACGACTGTAACACTTAAGGCAGAAAGTGTAAGGGTAGTACTAGCAGGAATAGTAAAAAATACTATAGGCGAGATAAAATAAAATAATAAGGAAGAAATACTATCTTTTTCGACATTTGAGTATTTACCTGCCAAAAAACCTATTACAACGCTTAGTAATACAGAAACAGTTTTAAAGAAAACTATACTAAATATCAACATGGAAAAATCCAAAAATAACTATCACAAACCATTAGAGAACCTACTGGACCTTAATAAAAATAGCAAATAATTTCTATACTAACTATAATAATATATATTAATTTCATTTTTTGATTAATAATAAAAATTACTGTGCAATTTTCAGTTGAAAATTTATAACATGTATGTTATTTAAGGGGTATAAAATAAATACATCCTTCTCATGCCCTTAAATATTTTGTTTTTTATACTTGTCATATTTTTTTGTATGAATTCTTATGCAATGCCTGTTCCTATAGGTCTTGAGTTAAATAAAGCAACAGTAAGTGACATAATAAAAAAATACAAAGTTATTAAGAAAGAATCCAATTATTGGCAAGGATATAATTATTTTATAGATATTAAAGACATTAATTTAGAAAAAATATCACAGGCGTTGGTAATATGTAATGATTTCAACATCGTAGAAGCCGTAATTTTAACAATCGATAAAAACCGATTTGAAGAATTTTACACCGCTTTAACAAATAAATATGTGTTAATAAAAAAAGATATAAAAATGGGAGGAAATAAAAGCGCCGCTTTTACAGATGAGGATTGTTCAATTATACTTGAAGCTCCTGAACTCGGCTTTGATATGGAACTTACCTATGTTACGGATAATTTTTATAAGAAATTTTTAAATAAGTTAGAGGAAGAGGAAAAGTTACAGCAAGAACAGATCAAAAGTTTGTTGTGATAATTAAACCTTATCATTTCTGCGAGGCATTGTTGCGTGGCTCGAATTTTTGCACAAAGCGTGCGGTGTCATATGGTGGCTTAACCCACAATATCCAGAAAAAATATCTTAATGAAAGACTGGATGCCGTGGTGAGACCTCGGCATGACACTATTACTTGTAATAATTATAATCCACGCAATAATACTTTCTTTGCAATAAAGCTTTAATAATCAATAACTATAACTAATGGCTATGACCTTTCATTTTTTCTAATAATAGTTGCTTATTATATAGAGCTTCAAAATAAAAAGGATTTAACTCGATAGACTTATTATAAGCCTTGAGGGCTAAATTGTATTTACCTAAATTACTTAAAACATTCCCTTTATTGTTATATGCTTCCGTACAATTAGGATTTAACTTAATAGCTTTATTATAATCCTTAAGGGCTAAATCATATTTACCTAACTCGTTTAACACTACTCCTTTATTGTTATAAGCTTCAAAATAACTAGAATTCAATTTAATAGCCTTATTATAAGCCTCAAGAGCTAAATCATATTTACCTAACTTATATAATGTAAAGCCTTTATTGTTATATGCTTCTGTAAAATTAGGATTTAACTCAATAGCTTTATTATAAGTCTCAAGAGCTAAATCATATTTACCTAATTTTCTAAAAACTATTCCTCTATTATTGTATGCTTCAAAATAATTAGAGTTTAACTCAATAGCTTTATTAAAAGCCTTAAGGGCTAAATCGTATTTACCTAGCTTATATAAATCGGCGCCTTTGTTATAGTAATCAACATAAGAAGGAGGTTTTTCATCTAATGACCAAGCTTTATAGTTTTGTCCTGTAATTAACAGAAAAATAAAAAATAAATATTGCCAATGTTTTTTCACAGTATTTTCTTATAAAATTTTTCATTAAAATAATATATTAAATAACCTAAGAGGACAACTTTTAATATTTTAGGTCTACACAATTTAAGCTATTCAGCAACGCTATCGGGCATTGCTAACTAACGAGAGATACTGTCATTGCGAAGCCACGAAGTGGCTGCGGCAATCCATAAAAATAATAAAAAAGTGTTAATTTTAGCGTTTTTTTACTAGATTGCTTCGTCCATTACTTCGTAATTTTCCTCGCAATGACGTTAAATTCTTAGCTAATCTCTCGTTAGTTAGCAATGCCCGCTATTGGTATTATATTCCCCTCACTACCCTACATTGCAGCTGACAAATTTTATCTATTCATTTTTATAAATTTAAAATATTCGCCTTATCGTTTAGTATCCCCCTTTTTAGCTTATAATATGCGTATTTATTAGCTATTAATTTTTATAATAATAAAATTTAATTTCATTATTTTTGAACACATCTTTTTTATTTCTAAAACCTTTTTTCAGGGAACTGCATGAGGAATTATATGTACCGGCCTGAGCAATATCCGGTCCATCTTTCTTAATTTTTTCTATATCTTTGTCACTTGGAATAACGATAGCAGTATGACCGGCTCTTTTAGGATTGATATTTTTATATGTTGCTACAACCAGATATCCTTGATTAGCTAGTTTTTGTGCCTGGATAAAATTATCCTCTCTATCCTTATTTTTAATATAACTCCATCCGCATTTATTTCCTTCCGTCTCATACCAGTCAGCTTGTTTATTTGCTAGTAATGGAATAAAACCCGTATCTAATTCAGGATGAGGCGGTAAGGAATTTTTAGAAATATTAAGAGAAGATAAAACAGCGTAAACAAAACAACCGTCATGTGTAAGCCGACTGCCGGTTTTTTTATGCTCACCTGTATACTGCTCTATAATTTCACCAGTTTTACAATTAATGATTTCTCCTTTTTGCCATTTTTCTTCAACTTTTAAGGAATTAATAATTTGCAGATTTTTTTTAGCTGCCTCCGATATATTCTCTGCATAGCTTAGGTTACTTATAAAAAATAAACCCATTATTATAAATTTAAAAATTTTAGTCATCTTTTTCTCTTGTTAATTTTATGCGAGCTAATATATTTTATTTATTTTAAATTTGCAACTATTAATTGTAGTTTTTTAAAAGTATGTTTCCTTGACAAGACATGAGCTTTTAGATATGCTGCAAAGTATCAGTAATATTGTGATTTGATTTGCTTATAGAGGAAATTTTCTTCTATTATGTTTAATTTTAAAAACATTTTTCACTAGCACCCGTAGCTCAATTGGATAGAGTACATGACTACGGATCATGAGGTTAGGGGTTCGACTCCTCTCGGGTGCGCCACTCGCAGATTTCACGTGTTTTTATGAAGCTATCAAACGGCGGACGCAGCATAAACTCAAGCTTTTCAGGTTTTAACGTTAGGTTAGCAAACACTAAATTTATTAAACCCCTTTTTTCTGCAATAGTCGAACCTATAAAGGTCTGATAGGCGTTAGAAGCCAATCCCACTAAGGAAATTAGCATTTTTGCAAAGCTATCATCCGCTTTATTATGTGCTTCGATTTCTTTTATGTTATCTTCTCGTTTTTGTTTCAATTCTAATCGTTTTGCTTCGTGTTATTCTTTACTTAATTCGCCATCAAGGAAATAATCCATTAATCTATCCATACGAGTTTTAATTTTAGTATTTTCGGTATAAAGCTCGGTTAATCGCCTTTTATGGTAATCTTTCTCAGCATTTGCAGAATTTTTATATAGGTAATTACTTCCTGCCGAAATTCAGGAGTTAGTTTCATCGATTTAAATACATTCTCGACTTCTTGCAACGGTATTTTTTCAGGTATATATATAGCTTTTGTATGATCCTCTGCTTTCCACATTCTTAAATAAATCCACTGCCCTACTTTGCCATTAGTGTAAGTTTTCTTTTTAAGGTCGGGAGTTACTATACGATCACTATTAGCACACCTAATTAATCCTCTAAATATAAATTCCTTTTCTCTATATTTACCTTGCGACTTTCTGCCCCAATTAAGCCGTACTTTTTGGCAAGCATCAAATAAGCTTTTATCAATAATAGTAGGGTATTTATGCGGGTATTCTTTGCCCGTTTTTAGCAATCTCATTACTCCGTAATAAAAAGGATTCTATATTATTTTATAAATATGTGATTTACACAAATGTCCTTGATTACCTCTTGAATTAGTTAAACCCCATTCTTTGGTTTTCTTAAGGATTTGTATAAGGCTATAATTACCGGTAGCGTAAAACTCAAATATCTTCTTTACTAGTGGTGCTCTAGTTTCATCAACAACAATGGTACTTTTCCCTCTTCCCGAGATATCATCCTTAGCATGTAAATAGCCTATAGGAGCAGTACTTACCCAGCCTTCCTCACGTAATTTTTGTGCAATAGCTCGGTTTATATTATCCTTAAGACTGTCAACGTAGTTTTGAGCAAGCATAACAAATAAATTCCACATCATCCGCTCTTGGGAAGTAGAATATCTATGAATAATACAATTTTCCGTATAAAAATGTAATTCTATTTTTTCTTTTTCAATCAGATTACATAAAAATACTACCTACTCATTTTAAAAATGAAGGAGACGAACGTAAAGAAAAAATGCCTAATAATCAGTTATGGGTAATAGAATGATTGCAGCGATGATTGTATTTGCTGCAATCAAGAATGCAATCATGAAATAGCTTGTAAGCCTATTACTTATGGGTGTTCCACGGGCTTTTATAATTGCATTTGTTCTGCAATCAAGAGTGCAATTATAGAATGTGCTACAAGCCTATTCCTAATACAAGCTACAGAGGTTTTGTTGATTGTTGCATTTTACCCCCTTTATAAATAAAGAGCTACTTTTAGTAAGCCCAATTTTATTTAACGGGATAATCGGTGCGGGTAAAAAGTAAAAAGTTTAAGTTAAAAAAATATTGAGAAAAAAATGAAAGTATTAAAAACAGTAGAAATATCAAAACACGACAAAAGACCCATTGCTAAGTTTTACCGTTGCCGCGCTGAAGACTTAAAGAATGGAGTTACGCCCGGCAAATGTCGTGGTATAAGTTACGAGCAATTTAGGGCAGCTGATCGGTTAGTGAGTAATTACGAACGAGCTTTAAGTTTACGATCAGGAGGGAGTTTTATTAAGATTGAAGCACTAAGCAAGATTAAAAGCAGCTATAACACGGCTAGACTTGAGAACCAAATTGATGCACTGCATAACCACAAGCTGATATTTACCAAACTAAATAAGAAATCGCAGGAAATCATAGAGCATTTTTGTTTGCAGGAGCTGCCAATACGGCAATTTGAATTGAAGCAAATACCCCAATGGATTAAAGGAGCTGGCAGCGTACGGCTACGTGAAGCACTCGATGATTTAGTTGAAATTTACCAAAAATTACCTAAAAAAGCCATAGCGATTTAGTTTTAAAATAATAATTTCAAGAAGAATTAATTAATATAATAAGGATGTAGATAAAGCTAAATTATTTTAAAAATAATACTTCTAAAACCCTATTGCTATCAGGGAATCCGAGTAGTATAATGGTATGTAAGAATGAAATTAGTAGAGCAAGACAAAGGGGGATATGGCAATAATTAGAGAAGAAATTAGCAATAGTGATTTAGAGCAATTATTACCGCCGGTAGCAATCAACGCAAACAAAGATAATATCGAAGCAGTAAAAACAGCTGGATTCGATAGCTTAACTTTTTTGGTGTTAGTCGGAGCTTCATTGGGTCAGTTAAATAATAATCGGTATATACAAATTAAACTGCAACACTCAGACGATCAAAATGCTAATTTTGTAGATTGTACCGATGACGAAATAGTAAGTAACGAACAGAATCACGGCAATATTATTGAGCTAAAAGCAGCACCCGATATTAATACAAGATTTATGATGGGCTATATTGGAGCTAAAAATTATGTTAGATCGGTAATAACGGTAACTGATAACTTTGGGAATGATGGGGTAATAATAGGTATAGCTGCATTACTGCATAATCCAAAATATAAACCGGTTGGAATAAATTAAAACGATGAGCTTTGTTATCAACGTTAATAGTAACATCAAATATATAGAACGTTATATGGATATATTGGAGAAAAAGCAGTTACCATTTGGGACTACACTTGCTTTGAATAAAATAGCACTACTATCTCAAGATAGAATTTGCAAAGCTATCCCTCGTATCTTCAATAACAGTAGGAACTGGTGGGATAGAAGACAAAGAACAGGTATTAAGGTCCAGTTTGCAACCAAATATGTACGAAGCTCAGCTGTTTATACTAAAGCTCACTTTGCAAACATTCAAGAGGAAGGCGGCATAAAAAGACCTTATTCAGGTAAGTTAATAGCCGTTCCAACCGCTAACGTACCACGCAAGGCACGAGCATCGAATGCTTTAAGAAAGGAAGAAGGTAACAAAAATGTATTTAAGTTAGGTAACTCCATATACAAGCGCCTGCCAGGTAGTAGGTTGCAGAGGTTGTACAGCCTCACACCTAAAGCCAACATAAAGGCACGCTTTGGTTTTAAAGATATGGCGGTAACAACGTTCAACAAACATTGGGATCGTGTGTTTACAGAAAGCTTTAACTATGCACTTAATACAGCTAAATAATAAAATATTATTATGAATACGGCACATCTCCTATAAGATTATACTCGTTATTAACAACGGCATAGGTATGTATTCTATCAAACGTATTATTACTTAATTCGATAGACTCTTCTCCAATAATTGCCTTAACCTGTGGTTCTAAAATTATTTCATGTAAATTTTTTTTGATATGTTCAGGGATTAGAGACGTAGAGTAGGCTATAATTTTGACTTGACATCGTAGCGGTTTATCTTCGCTTGTAGGTAGCATAATAATTTAAACTAATTAAAACATTAAAGATATACTAACATTAAATATTAAGTCAACTTAAACTTAAGAGTCTAATATACTCAAAAGGTACTTCCCGTGATTTCGTTTCGCGGGTAACTGACCACCCCACACCTCTCCTAGCGATAGGAATTTTTTAGCATTTCGCTTCGTTTTAAGAATTTAAACAGCAGAAATCTTGTAAATATAAGGGTTTCAGTTTGTACAATAACAATAAAAAGCGAAATATAACAATTTACTATTTCGTCACAACCTAGAAATAACCAAGTCGTGACAATTTGTAATGGGTTAAAGTTTAATATAAAGGATAGGGACAATTTGCCCCCTCCCTTTTAGTAAATATACTAAATATGAATTCTACTATTTACAAATTATCTGACATAGCCAAAGCGTTGAGTTTAACTACTCGTAGAATTCAGCAGTTAGTTAAGGAGGGTATATTGCCCAAGCCTGTTAACAGCAATTACGATTTAGTAAGTTGTATCCGAGCTTATGAGAAATATTTACAACAACAAGTAACAAATAAAAATAATAATACCGGTAACTTACATACTCAAAAACTTCGATTATTAAAAGCCCAAGCAGATAAGGCGGAACTCGAGGTAGCAATATTAGGGGGTAAATATTTATCGGTTACGGAAGTGGAATTGAGCTGGGCAAATCTGCTACTTGCTTTTAGAGCAAGGATGCTAGGACTTCCAAACAATCTAGCAAGGCAAATAATAGCTCTTAATAATGATTTTGCAGCAGTATCTAATTTACTTGAGAAAGAAATACATACAGCTTTATTAGAGTTAAGTAATTATAGTTGTGAATCAGAAGACGATTATTCAGAAGACAGTAAAGATAGTAAAACCACCGCCCAAATTAACTGTATCACAGTGGGCGGATCGGTATCGCAAATTATCGAGTGAAGCAAGTTCCGAGCCCGGTAGCTGGAACACTAATAAAGCCCCGTATCAGCGGGCTATTATGGATGCTCTGAATGACTCACGAATAGAGATGATCGTTGTAATGTCCTCGGCGCAGGTCGGCAAAACGGAAATCATCAATAATATAGTCGGCTATCACATTCACCAAGACCCCGCACCGATGTTGGTAGTACAGCCTACCGAGAAACTGGCGGAGAGTTGGTCAACTGATCGGTTAAGTCCAATGCTGCGAGATAGTGAGGTATTCAGGAATCTGGTTAAAGACCCGAGAAGTAGAGACTCCGGCAATAAAATATTATATAAGAAATTCCCCGGCGGTCATATTACTATGGCTGGTAGTAATTCGCCGTCTTCACTTGCAAGCAGACCTGTTCGGATTGTTTTATGTGATGAAGTCGACAGATACCCAGCAAGTGCCGGGGCTGAAGGCGATCCAGTTAATTTAGCCAAAAAACGAGCCACTACCTTCTGGAATCGTAAAATAGTTCTAACTTCTACCCCTACCATCAAAGATTTAAGCCGAATTGAACAAGCATATTTACAAAGTGATCAAAGACGCTATTACGTACCTTGTAAGCATTGCGGTAAATATCAAATTTTAAAATGGTCACAAGTTAAATGGGATGAAGGTAAGCCTGAAGAAGCGCATTATATTTGTGAAGCTCAGCGGTGCATTCTTTATGATACTGATAAGCAGTTAATGCTAAAAAATGGGCAGTGGCGAGCGGAAGGGATAAGCGGTAACGTTGCAGGATTTCATTTGAGCGAGCTTTATTCGCCTTGGGTTAGTTGGAGTAAAATAGCTTGTGAATTCCTTAAAGCAAAGCTAATGCCTGAAACTCTTAAAACTTGGGTAAATACCACACTCGGTGAAACGTGGGAAGAAGCAGGCGATAGCGTTGATGAAACGAATTTATTAGCTCGCAAAGAAAACTGGGGCAATTTAATTCCAAAAGAAATCGTCATAATTACCGCTGGCGTAGATGTCCAAAATGATCGGTTAGAGCTGGAAATAGTCGGCTGGGCAGTAGGCGAAGAGAGTTGGTCGCTTGGTTATAAAGTAATTTACGGCGACCCTGCTCAAAATGAAGTATGGCAAGATTTAGATAATATTTTAGAGCAAAATTTTACGAATAATATAGGCATCAAGCTTCGCATCTCCTGCGTTTGCATAGACTCAGGCGGTCATCATACGCAAAGCGTTTATAGCTACTGCAAAAAAAGACAAATGCGCCGAGTATTTGCCGTTAAAGGCTCATCTATTACCGGTAAAGCATTAGTAAGCCGTCCTTCGATTGCTAATAAAATGCGAGTTAAATTATTTTCTATCGGTACTGATACAGCAAAAGAAATGATTTATAGTAGGCTTAAGATCACTGAAGTAGGAGCTGGTTATTGTCATTTCCCAGCTAAATACGACGAGCAATATTTTAAGCAGTTAACGGCGGAGAAATGCGTAACTCGTTATAATAAAGGTTTTCCTGTTCGCAAGTGGGAAAAGCCTAGCGGCCGACGTAATGAAGCTTTAGACTGCAGGGTTTATGCTTTGGCGGCACTGCATATATTAAATCCAAATTTAGAAGTTCTGGCAAGCAAGATGCAGGCAGTAAAACCTCAAATTCAAGAAGAGGAAAAAGTAGAATTAGTTAACTATATCCCTGTCAGAAAACCTGTCTCTAGCAGTTTTGTCAAAAACTGGTAAATATAAAATGACTATTTCAAATATTGAACCCAACAGCTTTACAGTCGGTGAAACTGTGCAGTGGCAGAAGGAGTTAACTGATTATCCTACAAAAGACGGTTGGCAATTAATTTATTGCTTTCGTAATTTTGAGAATAGGTTTGAGGTTAAGGCTGTAGCTGAAAATAATTATTATACTATTCGTTTAAGTTCTGAAGAAACTAGTAAATTTTCTCCTGCTATTTATTGGTGGCAGTCAAGAGTTATCAAAGAAGAACTACAATATATTATTGAAAATGGTGAGTTAACCATTAAGCCTAATCTAGCGCTGCTTGATTCTTACGACGGTCGTAGTCACGTTAAACAAGTACTTGATGCGCTACAAGCAACCATACTCGGTAAAGCCAGCCGTGATCAGCTTTCTTACTCAATTAGTGGCAGAAGTCTATCACGCTTAAGTCCTGCAGAACTGCTAAAATGGCGTGATGTTTACAAATCTGAATATGCACGAAATTTGCAAGAAGAACAGCTTAACAAAGGAATTAGCGGTAACAATTTAGTTAAAGTAAAATTTACTGCTCTTTAAATCAATAACTCTCCTATCAATGAAACTCCCTAACATATTCAATTTGTTCAAGCAAAAGACGCAATCAAAGCGCGGATATAGTGCAGCAAGCATAAATAGGCTAACGTCCGACTGGATAAGTAGCGGCTTGTCCGCAGATGCCGAAATTTACAAGAGCCTTAAGTTAATGCGTAATAGATCACGAGAATTATGTATTAATAACGATTATGCCAGAAGATTTTTAAAGCGTACCTCAACTAATGTAATCGGTAATAGCGGAATTAGATTACAAGTTCGAGCTGAAAGCAGCAACTGCTGGAAATTGGAAAGGCGCAGAGCTTGAGCATGACGCTTCATTTGAAGTAGCAAAGCGTATGGGAAGAGAGCCTGCCAGCTTTTTCATTCCAATGGATGTGATGCTAGAGCAAAATTATGAAAAAAGAGACTTACAAAAATTAGTTAATACTGCTGGTGGTTATTTAGTTCCTACCGATTATTTAAGAGGTAATTTTATAGAGCTGCTACGCAATAAAATGTTAGTACGGCAGATGGGTGCTAAAGTCATGAGTGGCTTGCAGGGTGATATTGCTATACCAAAGCAAATGGGAGGAGCTACAGCTTTTTGGGTAGCTGAAGGAGAATCGCCGCAGAAATCGCAGCAAACGTTTGGGCAGGTAACATTATCTCCAAAAAGCATAGCAGCTTATACCGATTTTAGCCGTAAGCTGATATTACAAGCAAGCCCTGATATTGAGCAATTAGTACGAGATGATTTAGCAACCACTATCGCACTTGAGATTGATAGAGCAGCTATAATGGGAAGCGGCAAAGGCGCTGAACCTTTGGGCATATTAAATCACAAAATAAATAGAATTAATATTGCTGATAATGAGCAGATTGATTTTGGTAAAATAGTAGATTTAGAGAGTAGCATAGCCGCCAAAAATGCTGATATCGGCAGTCTTGGATATTTATGTAATGCAGCACTTCGGGGACACTTAAAGCAGACCGAAAAAGCAGATGGTACTGCCCAATTCATCTGGGAAAGCAAAGGTAACGATGCGAGCTTTGGCTATTTAAACGGCTACAAAGTCGGAACAACTAATCAAATGCCAGCTGATACTTTATTATTCGGTAATTTTGCTGATTTAATCATCGGACAATGGGGCGTACTTGACGTGTTAGTGGATCCATACGCTTTAGGCACTAGCGGCGGGATCCGCATCAGGCTTATGCAAGACATTGACATCGCCATTAGACACCCCGAATCTTTTGCAGTGGCAAGAAATAATTAAATTTTCTATTTGAATAAATCACTATGTGTACCGGTACGTTCTAATCTTAAAACTTCACTATCTAGGTAATAAAGTAGTAGCCAATCAGGCTCAATATGACAATCCCAGATATTACTCATATTTACAATTTTATGTAGGCAATATTTTGGCGGTAATAACAAATGATGAGCCATACCAGCATTAATATTTTCTACTAATAAGTTAGTAACTTTAATTAGCTTCTTGATATCTTTACCACGTTTATGCATAAGTAATAATTCTTTTTCAAAACGCTTGGTAGAGGTTTGTAGAATCATATTAAATTAAGCTTTTTATACATTTCTTGATAAGAGGAATATTCATTTATATTAGAACCTTGTTTTGATTCTTCTAAAGCTTTAATAGAATCTGCATTTAATTCTTTTTCCTGCTCTATTTTGCTATAAATAGCTTCTCTTACATAATTCATTATTGTCTCATTTTTATAAGCAGTATGAACTTTTAAAAATTTATGTAATTCATCTGAAATATCTATACTTAACCTAGTCATTATATTTACCTCATCTAAGTAGTTACTTAAGTAAGTATATCATTAAATTATAAAAAATTAAAGTAAAAATTATAATTATGCCGTTTCAAGAAGATTTTAACGAGTTTTTAGATGTTGAATAAGGATTCGCAATTAATGCTACTTTAACGCCAGCACTTGGAGAGCCTTATGTAATTAATTCAGGGAATTATGAGCGAGGAATATTTTGAAGTAGATAGTGGCATGAGCGGAATTGCTAGTAGTAAGCCGATATTTGAGTGTAGCGAGGATGATATTACGGAAGTTGAATATGGTGACCTCCTAACAGTGAAAAAAAAGGATTACCTCATTATTGAGATTAAACCTGACGGCAGCGGCTGGGCTAGCCTACTTTTAGAGCGACAAAACTAAATTATGCACGCAAGAACCAAGATAAGGCACGCTTTTGTTGAACTATTGCAGGGTAAAACTTCGGTAGGTACTAAGGTTTATGATAGCAGGCTTTACACTATGGAGTTTACGTCGCTACCCGGTATTATCGTATTTTCTCCTAATGAAGAGGTAATTACCTCAACCATAAGCCCACCTCGTTCGCAGGATCGCAACGTTAAGATAGTTGTTGAATGTTATACCAAAGCAACCAGGGACGTGAATGTTACGATTGATAATATAACGGCAGAGGTTGAAAAGTTGGTAGCAAATAGTTTAACGTTAAAGAAGCTTTGTAAGGACTGCCGTTTGTTGTCAACCGATATAACTTTGAATACAGAGGGTGATCAACTAGTATCTGTTGCAACTCTTCTATTTTCGGTAAGTTACAGAACAAAGGAAAATAATCCAGAAGTTTTTATATAAATCAAATTTGCACTCGCTGAAGTGTTACATAAAACAGTTGCAGAAATAGAGCAAATGACGGTAGACGAATGGTATCATTGGCTCGCTTATTTTAAAATTAAGAAAATTAGAGAACAGGGTAAATTAAGAAAATAATACGGTCAAAGTATCTAAGTATTTTTTATTTAATAAAATTCAATAAGCGTTTTTTATTACGTTGGGCCTTGGAATTAGTAGGATCAAGTTCAATAGCTTTATTATAAGCTTCAATAGCTAAATTATATTTTCTTTTACTGTATAAAATAGTACCTTTATTGTTATATGCTGCAGGATCACTATTTAACTCAATGGCTTTATCATAAGATTCTATGGCTAAATCATATTTATTTAAATAGTATAAAACAAGACCTTTATTATAATACAATTCAGAATCATTTGGATTTAATTCAATAGCTTTATTAAAAACTTCAAGTGCCAATTTATATTTAGCTAATTTACCTAAGATAAGGCCTTTGTTATAATATGCTTCAGAATTCTTAGGGTTCAACTCAATTGCTTTATTATAAGCCTCAAGAGTTAAGTCATATTTATCTAGCTTATGTAAACTATATAAAGCGGTACCTTTATTATTATATAATTCAGAATTATTAGGATTTAACTCAATCGCTTTATTAAAAGCCTCAAGAGCTAAATCATACTTATCTGATTTGGCTAAAAGAAGACCTTTATTATTATATATCTCAGGGTCATTAGGACTTAAGTCAATTGCTTTATTATAAGCTTCAAGAGCTGGGTCATATTTACCTAATTTTTCTAAAACAATACCTTGATTATAATATGTATTAGGGTCATTAGAGTTTAACTCTATTGCTTTATCATAAGCCTCAAGAGCTAGGTCATATTTTCCTAACTCTACTAAAGCATTTCCTTTGTTATTATATATAGTAAAATTATTATAATTTAGTTCAATAGCTTTATCATAAGCTTCAATAGCTAACTCGTATTTTCCTAAAGTAGCTAAATCATTCCCCTTATTATAATAATCTATCGAATAATTAGTTGCATTATCTAATGCCAAGCCTTGGTTAACTTGAATAAACATTAATGTAAGACTTAAAATTAAATATTGTCGATACTTCTGCATATTTTCTTTATAGATTAAATTTTAGTATAAAAATACACCAAAAATAAATTATTAGAAGAAATAAAAATTATTATAATTAGGTAGTATGACTACTAAAGAAGTCAGGGTAACATTTCGAGGAATTGATAAGACTAGAGAAGCGTTTGGCAGGCTGAAGCAGAATTTTAAGAAACTGCAAGAATTAACCAGTAAAGTAAGTTTTGGTTTTGGTAAGATCGGTACAGCTCTTACTGCTGCCTTCAGCACTCATGCTTTGAAGAAAATAATCGATAGCGGCGAGCAGATTGGTAAATTGTCAGCTAAACTTGATATATCGACTCGCAGTTTATCGGAGTTAAAATATGTAGCTAGTAGCTCAGGTGTGGAGTTTGATGCTTTAACTTCAGGTTTGACTGCGATGTCTGCGAAAATTCAGGAGGCAGCTTGCGGTAGTGGTGAGGCAAAAGATGCACTTGCGGCTCTTGGTTTATCGGCTAAGGAGCTAGTAGCTTTAAGTCCTGATCAGCAATTAGAGAAGATCGCAACCCAGTTTGAGAGATTAAATAATTCTTCAGATAAAGCAACTATTGCTACTAAATTATTTGGTTCTGAGAGTTCAGCATTAGCACAAATTGCGGAGCAAGGGGCAGTTGGAATTCAGCAAATGCGAGAAGAAGCACAAAGGCTCGGCGTTTCTTTATCCGAAGAGGATTGTAAAGCCATGGCACAATTTAATAATGAATTGAATAAATTACAGACAGTGCTGATAAGTTTAATTACCTCTTGCTTAGTGCCGATATTGCCAGTTGTAACAAGCTTTTTTGGAGCTATACGTGAAGGTCATCAGGCAAGTACTTTTATTATAACGGCTATAGAGGTGATCCTTGCTTTGAAGCTTGCCGTTTGGTTTGTCACTGCTACTATGGCAGTAAGAGCTTTTACAGTAGCTTTGATGGCAAATCCTTTGGGGTTAACGGCAATTGCAATATCGGCAACAGTTGCAGGACTTGTGACTTTAACAAAATGGTTCAACAAAAGCAGCGAAGCTGCAGAGAAGCATAATAAAGTACTTGAATCGCCACGCATAGTTGAAACCTTTAAACTAAATCTTCCTAAAAAGAAGATATGGCAGTTATGAGTAAAAGTAACGAGCTAATGAGTGATGCTACACAAATATTTAAGCAAACTAGAACACCCCTTGAAAAACATAACGGTCAAATTGAGAAGCTAAATAAATTACTAAAACAAGGCTTAATAGATCAAGATACTTATAACAGAGCCTTAAAACAAAGCGAAGAGCAGTTAGATAAATTCGGCGAACATAGCAAAGATGTATTTGATTTAATTAAGGAAAAATCACAAGAAAGTGCTAATAGTTTAATTGATAATTTTGCCGATGCGGCTTTTGGTGCAGGCGGTCATATTAAAAGTTTAAAGGAAGTGTGCAGTGATTTTTTTAAGGAACTGCAAAGTGATATTTTAAAAATGACTCTGAAAGAGAATATCATAGGCACAAGCGGCGGCGGTGGGTTACTCGGTAGTAGTAACGGAAGTGGTCAATCAGGAGCGAGCGGAATTTTATCAGGTTTTGGCTCTAAATTCGGTGGATTCTTTGCAAAAGGTGGCACAGTTCGCCCAAATAAAGCCCATATTGTCGGTGATGGTGGTGAGCCGGAGTTATTTATCCCAAATTCTATCGGCACTGTAACACCTTTAAGCCAAATACAATCAGCAAATAGCGGTAATATCGTTGTTAATATGAATATTCAAACGCCCGATATTGCTTCATTTAATCAAAGCCGCAATCAAATTACCGCTGATATGGCAAGGCAGATTTCCCGAAGTAAACGTAATTTATAATGATAACTGCTTTTGCTGAGGTACAATTTCCGCCGGAAATATCTTACGGCTCTAAGGGTGGACCGCAATTTTCAACTGACATAGTCACAACCTTTAGTGGACATGAGCAGCGTAATATTAATTGGCAAGAGGCGCGAGCTAGATACGATATAAGTAGCGGCATAAAAACTGAGAAGCAATGGCAGCAGCTAATAGCTTTTTTCAGAAGTAGACGAGGCAGAGCGATAGGGTTTCGTTATAAAGATTTCGCAGATTATCGAGCTGCTCATCAAATAATCGGCAACGGCAACGGTCAGCAAAAAGAATTTCAATTAGTAAAACAATATATAAGCGGTGATTATAACTACACCCGCATCATCAATAAACCGGTAAATAATAATTTTTGTAAAATTTATATTGACTCGATGCCTATAGATCAAGGATTTAGCATTGATTTTACCACCGGTATTGTAACGTTTAACCTAGCTCCACGAAATGGTGAAGAAATAACCGCCGATTTTGAATTTGACGTCCCAGTGCGTTTTGATACCGATCATTTAGATTTGTCACTAGATAGTTTCGCTATAGGGTCTTGGGGCAATATTCCTTTGGTTGAGATACGAGTATAATAAAATTCATGAGAAATTTATCCTCACAACTTAAAAATCATCTAAGTAATGAGGTAACAACACTCGCTACTTGCTGGAAGCTAACCAGAAAAGATAATAGAGTTTTCACCTTTACCGACCATGACCAAGCCTTATTTATTGATAATATAAAATATGACTCTATAGCAGGTTTTACTCCGACTAACGTAGAAAGCAATAGTAACATGGCAGTCGACAATTTGGATTTAGCAGGACAATTTCATGACAATAAAATAACGAAAATAAAGTTGCTAGCCGGCAAATATGATTTTGCAGAAGTAGAAATATTCTTAGTAAATTACCTGCTACCTGAAAGTGGAAAGATAATACAAAAGCGTGGTGTGCTCGGGGAAGTCACTTTAAATAAAAACCTGTTTCATGCTGAAGTAAGGGGATTAACGCAATTCTTATCACAAACTATGTGCGAAAGTTATACTCCACACTGCAGAGCGAACTTAGGAGATCAGCGTTGCAGATTTAATTTAAATCAACCAGCTTTTACAGTTAATGCCGCAGTAACTGAAATAATTGACCAACAAATTTTTACTGCTGCTTCTTTAACGCAAGATAATAATTGGTTTACTTATGGCTATATCAGCTGGCAGACAGGCAAAAATATTAATCTACAAATGGAAGTAAAAAGTTTTATTAATAGTCGCATCAATTTAGTTTTACCGATGCCTTATATTATTAATATAGGCGATGAGTTTACTATAGTTGCCGGCTGCGATAAAGCTAGCCGCACCTGCCTAGAGAAATTTAACAACATTATCAATTTCCGTGGTGAGCCTGATCTGCCTGGTATTGATAGGTTAAGTTCAAGATAATGTTTGGTTTGGGTGCAATACTGCCGGTAGTAGGCGGAGCTTTTGGGCTAATGCTTGGAGGTTCCGGAGGAGCTATCAAAGGTGCGGTGCTAGGGGCAGCCATCGGTAATTTATTTGGTAAAAAGAAAAAAACTAATGACAATTTTAGCTCTAATATAAGAGAAGGGGCGAGATTAAATGATCTTAAAGTACAAATCTCAAGTTATGGTGAGGTAATCCCAAAAGTTTACGGAACTATAAGGCTTGCAGGTAACATCATTTGGGCAACAGATATTAAGGAGTTTGAGACTAAGGGTTTTGAAGAATATGGCGAAGATGATTTTAGAAGAGTAATTAATTATAATTACTCCGCAAGTCTTGCTATAGCTATATGCGAGGGGGAAATCGAGGAAATAATACGTATTTGGGCAGATGGTACTTTGTTAACTGAAGGAACGCTTAGAGCTAGCCAAGGTAAATTTAATATTCATTTAGGAACTGAAGAGCAATTACCCGATGATATTATCGCTAAATATAAAACTCCAGGTACTTACCCCGCTTATAGAGGATTATGTTACATAGTATTTGAAGATTTACCGCTTGCACAATTTGGTAATTGCATCCCTAATTTTACTTTTGAAGTTAGAAAGAAAACACAAATTAAGCCGAGTGTTGAGGATAAAATCAAGGAAATCGTTCTTATTCCAGGAGCCGGAGAATTTGTTTACTCAAACACAGTACATTACAAACAATACCGTACTAAAGTTGGCAGGAAAACAGTTGATTTTTGGGGTAAAAATTACCTCAATATACATAACTATTCCGGTAAAGCTAATATGCTGCTTGCCATGGAACAGATGGCAAAAACTTTACCAAATTTAGAGTGGGTAGCAGTCGTTGTGTGCTGGTTTGCCACTGCAAGTAATGCCGGTAATTGTCGGATAGTTCCTAAGGTAGAACGAGTAGTGTTTTTAAGCGAGGTGGATTTATCTTTGCTGAATAAAAAGGTAGAGCAAGAATAGCAGAAATGTAGAAAAAGTTAAGCTAACTTAATATTTTTATTTCTAATATTTAAGAATTATTATAAATTATAAGTTAAAAAAACACCGTCTCTTGCAATTTTCTGCTTTCTATTTTCAATAGAAAATGTTATAAGGATTAATCTAATAATTTTGGTTAATTTTCATGGAAGACATTAATTGCTGGGAAGAAAAATTTGAAGTTTGCGAGTATGCCGCAAGACTGTTAGATAAGGTTACTTATTTAAACACGTTAGTAAAGCAGCCCGTAGATATTCGAGAAATCAAAAAGGGTATTTATTACGCACGGAAATATCACGGCACACAAATGCGCCAATCAGGCGACCCTTATTACTCTCATCCAATAGAAGTGGCGTATTTGTTAGCCGAGTATACGGCAACCGAAGTACCTAAGCTTTTTATCCCAAGTATGCTAAATGGGGCATTGTTGCATGATACGGTAGAGGATACAAAGCTTACAGAAGAGGAAATTAGAAAGCTTTTTGATGACACCACTGCAAGACATGTAGAAGGTTTAACGCGTGTCAAACCTTATGGTAAAATCAGTGCGGAAGAAAGCTTAATTTTATTGTTTAAGCAAAAAAGGCATGATACGGGACTTATTAAAATTTTTGATAGAATTCATAACTTACAAACCTTGGGAGCTAAATCTCCTGAAAAAATCCAAAAAATTATAAAAGAAACTTTAAAAAGCTTTTTAATTTTAAGCGAAGTTCTTGAAATGCCTTTAATTAGCGATCTTCTATACAAAGAATGTTATAAACATGCTAGTAAATTTAATATCGTGAAAAATGATAATATTAATGTAAATTCTATGTTTCGTTTTTCTCCATTCTTTCAAAATAAGATACTCCCATAAAAAATGTTATACCTACTGGAATAAAAATTAAGAATAATCCCCAGTACCCTAAATAATTAGTAGTATACACTAAACCAAATGATGTTATAACATAAGTAAGTAGTTTTGCTATTGCGCTTAGCATACTAGTATACGTAAATCTTTTAAAAACTGGAAAATACTTATAAAATATTGGAGCAGCGGGTACATGATCAAATACAAATAATGCAGCTAAACATTGAAAAATAAAGATATAATCAGGAGTAGGATTATATCTTAACATTATAGGAAAAAAGACAAGAGAAATAAAAAACAAATAGAGTTTTGTTTTAAGTATTTTTAAAGGATGGATTTTATAGCTTATAAATGTAAGACCTATAATACCTATCAAATCTACTATTGATACCCAAAAATTTTGACTAATAATTTGATTAGGGGTAAATCCGCATTCTCTTCTTAATATATCACCACAATAAATATATACGAAATAAAAGCATGGGGGCCTAGCACATTGAATAAAGAAATACCAAACTGAGGTTGCTTTAGGAACTTTTTGATCTATAAAATCTTTATCGATTTCTTCATTAATTTCATTAAATTCAATGCCATTTTCTTTAAGCATTAACTTTAGCTTATTTTTTTTATTTGAAAATTCGTCGGCTTCTTTTAAACTAGTTCTTGCAATTGTTCCAACAAATGCAATACCTGCACCAATCAAAAAAGCTATTCGCCAACTTGATTCATGTTGATAAATATTTTGATTAGTAAAAATTGATGCAATACCTAAAGCAAAGGTAGTACCTAAGGCAGAAAAAACTGTTATCATCGCTACTAACGGATATTGTATAGGAGGAGCTGAACTTTCGGTTAAATATAATTCCGCTCCTCTAGATTCTGCTGTTGCCGACATACCTTGAACTATTCGACATGTAGTAAGAACCCAAGAAGCAGTTATACCTATTGTTGCATAGGTAGGAAAACTTCCTATAATAGCACAAGCTACACCCATTAACATAGTAGTTAAAATAACTACTGTTTTTCTTCCTAAATGATCTCCAATATAGCCAAATATTAAAGCACCGAGAGGTCGTAACAAATAAGTAGAACAAAAAGAAAAAGCAGCTAGTAAAGAATAGGTGAAAGGATCATATTCAGGAAAGAATAATTTATTTAAAAGTATTGCCATATGAACATATAGCATTAAATCGAAATATTCAAGAAAAGTCCCTATAGAAAGTATGCCTACGGCTTTTTTTTGTTCTCCTGTTAAACTTCTTTGCTCTTTCTTATAGCCTAACATTTTCTTAACTTATTAATTGAATGCTAAAAAACTATATCTTTTTTGTTGAAAGTCAAGAAGAGTTTTCGCCTTTTGCGATAAAAAAATGAAATGTGGCTTAAACGCTTCATTATCACTTTATTTATTTAAATTTTTTGAAGTTTTTAGGATAGGCGTTAATAAAACGCCTTAACTTTAGGTTTGCGCCGTCATTACGAGCGACTAAAAGGAGCGCGGCAATCTTTCTTAGATTTAACTAGATTGCCACGTCGGCATAAATGCCTCCTCGCAATGACGACGTTATGATTTACAAGAGCGAATTTTAAGTTTAATTGTGCATCCCATAAAACAGCAGCAATAAAGTTAAGCTAATTTAATGTTTTATTTTATAATATTTAAAGATTATTATAAATTATAAGTTAAAAAAATACTTCCTCTTGCAATTTTCTGCTTTCTATTTTCAATAGAAAATGTTATAAGGATTAATCTAATAATTTTGGTTAATTTTATGCAAGACATTAATTGCTGGGAAGAAAAGTTTGAAGTTTGTGAGTATGCTGCAAGGCTGTTAGATAAGGTTACTTATTTAAACACGTTAGTAAAGCAGCCGGTAGACCTTCGAGAAATCAAAAAGGGTATTTATTACGCACGAAAATATCACGGCACACAAATGCGCCAATCAGGCGACCCGTATTATTCTCATCCGATAGAAGTTGCTTATATGGCAGCAGAGTTTACTGCTTACAGAAAAGTAAATTTTTTCACGGCTGATACGATTATTACTAGTTTGCTTCATGATACTATTGAAGACACATATCTTAGTGAAAAAATGATCACAAAAATTTTTGGAAGAGAGATAGCTATTCAAGTAGAGGCGCTAACAAGAGTAAAAATAGATAACAAGCTTAGCGCAGCTGAAATAATGAATATATTATTTTATAATGAAAATACAAAGTTATTAATTATTAAATTATGCGATCGTTTTCATAATTTACAAACTATTAGAGCACAATCTCCAGAAAAACAAAGGAAGACTGTTCATGAAACTTTAGTGACATTCTTGCCTATTGCTAGCACCGTTCATTATGAATTAGAAAATAAGCTTATTCAACTTTGTTTAAGCATTTTAAATGAACATGAAGAAAATGCTAATTTTCTTGCTAAAAATAATTTCCAGATGCTATCTCTAACTTTTTAAAATGGTTTAATCCAAATCTATAGCCTACAAGCACGGGAATAATAATTAATAATAATCCCCAATAACCAAAATGATTAGTTAAAAAAACAATACCAAAAGAGGCAACAGCATACATTAATGCACGAGATGTTGCAAAAATAAAGCTAGTATACTTAAAACGTTTAAAAACAGGAAAATACATACAAAATACTGCAAATGCGGTAAAGCCTGTTGGTGCAAATATTACAATAAATATTTGAAAAAAGAATAATTCATAAAAATTAGATACATTTCTTAATAAGATAGGTGATATTATAGCAAAAATACTGAATATAATTAACCTTACTTTAAGAATTTTTAAGGGGTGTATTCTATAAACCAAATAAGAAAGGACAATCGTAGCTATTAATTCTACCAAACCGACAATAAGATTCTGATGTATTACTTGTGCGGGAGTAAAATTAAAATTTTCCTTAAGAATGTTCCCGCAATGAATATATGTTATACAAAACCATAAAGGTCCTGTGCATTCAATTAAAAAGTAAGCCAAAGATGTTTTTTTACTAACTTTTTGTTGCCAAGCGGGATTAGATTCTAAATATTTTGTATCTATCTTAGCTTTTTCAAAGGTTTTTTTAATTCTTCTTTTTGCATCAACAAACTCTGGGGTTTCTCTTAAATTTGTTCTAGCTAATGAACCAATGAAGGCGACTACTGCTCCAAACCAAAATGCTAAACGCCAGTTAAATCCAAAAGAGGTAACAAGTGAGGCTACACCTAAAGCTGCAGCTCCTCCTAAAGTTGCAAAAACTGTTACTAAAGATACAGCCATGTATCTTGCAGGAAGCTTTACCATCTCCGCCAAATAAAGTTCTGCTCCTACAGCTTCCCCCATACACGCCATACCTTGTACTATACGACAAGCTGTTACTAGCCATGCTGCTTTAGCTCCGGCTTCTTCATAAGTTTGTAAATTAGCCATTACTAAACATGATAAAGACATCATGATAGTTGTAATAATAACTGTTGATTTACGACCTATAGTATCGCCAATCCAGCCGAATATTAAAGCACCTAGTGGTCTTAGTAAATATGTTGAACAAAAAGCAGCAGCAGAATAAATAAAAGCAACCTGAGGGTCGGCTTTAGGAAAAAACAACTCATTAAGCAATACGGCCATATGTACATAAAGCATTAGATCAAAATATTCAAGAAAGGTGCCGACAGATAACAACCCGATAGCTTGTTTTTGTTCTTTTGTTAAAAGTCGCTGCTCTATGTCATAACCTAACATTTTCTTTACATTTTTCATTAAAATTGCAAATAAAATATGCTTTTTCTATTATAAGTCAAGAGATATTTTTTATTTATTAAATTTTTTGAAGATTTTAAGAAGAGCGTTAATACATTGCCTTAACTTTGGGTGAAGCGTGGGTTAAAACGCTTCATTTTGAGCAGAGAATTTTAAGAAGAAATTATAATATATCGCAATTAAAAGATTTTTTAACAGGCTTGGCATTTGTGTTAGGAAAATCAGTTTGTCCACCAAGATGAACATCGTCATTATGATAAGTAGAGTGAGAAGTATGGTTATCGTGAGTACTTACTACTATTTGGTCATCATGAGATTTAAGCCAGTAATGTTCCTTAAATGTATCTAGTTTAATTGCATTATCTGAAAGAGTGGCTTCTAATCGGATACGTATATCTGATATGTCTCTGGCTGTTATTTCTTCATCCGGCTTTTTCTTATTAGTATTAGTGTTTATAAAACCTACCCATATTGAAGCTTCTCTTTCAACTTCATTTATATTATGTAAAGTCGATAATTGTTTTGTGCAAGCATTATTGCCTAGCTTGCTTCCTATAACTAAAAATAACTTATAATTATATTCACTCTTTTTGCCATGTAAGCCCTCTCTATTAATATAAGCAAGATTTATACAAGTTTCAGCTTTACCAAAAAGTAAAGCATCACTTAAACCGATTTTAACATTATTATAATCTTTTATAAATTCGTTTCTGCTTCCTGCCGGAACTTCCTTAAGCATTTCTAACGTTTCTAGAGCTCTGTTATATCCCTCATTAATTGTTAATAACTTTTCTTTTGCCATATTACTCCTCTTAATTTATTTTACCTAGTACGACCTTCATTTTTATTTTTCTGGTTATTTTTAGCTAATTGTTTAGCAGATTCAGGTCCTTTGCTATTTACTGGTGTTGATTTCTGGTTTTCCAAACCGATTCTTAATTGCTTCTTTGCTGTTGCTGCTTCATTATCAGGTACCGGCTGAAAGCCAAATTTTTCTTTTAAACCTATGACTATATCACCAACTGTATGCTTTAATTTTTCCAATACTGTTTGCTTGGTAATTTTTTCAGGTGAAAGTTTTTGTTGTGCAGCTATAGGAATTTCTTCAAAAGGAGGAGGTATTGGTAATTTAATTTCATCTGTTTTTGGAGGAAATTTAATATCATCTTTTGAAAGTGTATTATTTTGCTCAGTATCTTTGACTATGCCAGTATTAATCGCCTCTTGTTGAGCTTCTAATAAATTAACTGTATTGCTTAATATTTCATGCTGTTGAGGATTTTTTTCTTTAAGTTTAGCTATTCTTTCTTTAAGACCAATAGTTTCATTTTCTATATTTTTATATTCTTTCTTTACATCTGCAATGCTTTTATCCGCTCCTGCTTTCCGCTCAGCAGCTTCTTTGACTGTAGGTTGGAAGTCGGCTATCACCTTTTTTTGTTGATCTATATTATTGTCGACAACTTTAAGTCCTGACTTTTCAATAGGGGTAGGCTGCTCAGGAATTTTGATGGCTTTAAGCTTTTCTTCTCGTTCTCTTTCAAGCTTAGCAAGCTTTTCCCTATTCTTTTTATCTTGAGCTATAACAGTATCGTGATGCTTATTAGTTTCAGCGTGATACTTATATAATTCCTGCCGCTCTGCAAGTTGAGCTTTGATTTGTTCGGGGGTTTTAATTAATTCCTTTAATCTTTCTGGGTCAATTTCTTTACCAGCATCAAGATCAGCATTTATACCCTTTAATAACTCATTCTCTTTTTTTCTTTCTTCAATATATTTATCAGAATTCTTTAAAAATTCCTCATACTTCTCGCCAAGTCTTTTATGCTCATTATGTAAATCCTCTAATTTTTGCTGTTCTGCGAGTTCCTGCGGGTCTACTTGCCTTAAAATTTCTGCTTCATTATTTTGGGAATTTATACCAGAGGAAACTCTTTGCTGAGCGTTTTCTTCTTTGGCAGTTACGGCAGCTTGCAGATTCTTAATCTGCTCTGTTAATTCTGGATTGTTAGTACTGGATAAAAGACCAGCAACTTCACCGCCTAACCTTGCGAATTCGGCAGGATTTGTAGCAGCGGTAAGCTGCGCTTTGATGGCACTAATCGCATTTTTTAGCTGCGCATCATCCTGTTTATCCTTATCGTCAGCCATTTATAAACCTTATTTATCCTTACAGTACTGATAAAACATTTGAATTAACTAAAAAAATGAGGTTAATATTTTTTTGATCTAATTTGTTTAAGAATATGTTAATTGCGTTAATGTTTCAAATTATTACTAATATAGAAGCACTGCAATTAATTATTTTTTAATTCGGTTGCAAAAAAACAATATTTGCAACCGAATAGTAAGTATTAAAATTTTTTGACAAGATTATATATTATGTACAACTGCTCTAGATTCAGTTATATGGTTTAAACAAGTTTCTTTAGCTTCCTGCCATACAGCAAACGCGCTATCTAATAAAATAGATTCATCTATAAGCTTGATAGCTTCTTCATTTTGCCCTAAAAGTATTAACACTACTCCTTTAATATGTATAATTACTGGACTAACCGGTTTTAATTCAAATAATTTATTACAGATATTTAACGCTTCTTCATGTTTTTTTAAATCAAACAGTGCACGCACTTTTAATATCAAAGCACTTTTACTTTGAGGATTTGTATTTAATATTTCATCCAGAGCTTTAATAATTTTGTTCACAGAGCCTATATCATTATAGTATATTAAATACGTGTGTCTAGCTAACAAATAATTTAATATTATCGCTTTTAACAGAAGAGCTTCATCGTTTGAAGGATCAAGACTGAGAGCTTTATTAGTTGATTCTAGTGCTTTTTCTGCCTCACCCTCTCCACCCAACCTTGCTAACTCTGCTTGGGATGCCCCTAACATTAGATGTTCAAAAACCTCAAAAGATTTAGCTTCCGACAATTCCTGTACTACTTGGTTTGAATCTTTTACCCTGTTATCAATTATATTATTTTCGCCAGCATGATATACCTTAAAAAATTTAGTTAATTAAACCATATCATTCCTGCGTTACCTTCTCAAAATAGATTATTTAAAGTAGCAGTATATTATACTACTACTAGTAACAATTATACACGTATCGGGTTTTGCTTAACCTCAGACCATCCAGTATCAACAGGGTTATCAATTAGTGGTAACGTTAAAGGTAAGGTATAAATAAAAGCAGTACCTTTATATGGTAGGTTTAACTCTTGAACACACAGTTCCTGCGGGATAAAAAATAATACAATTACTACCAGTTTTTTAGTTAAAAGGTTCAAACCAGGAGGATTTCACTTTAAAGCAGTAATAGCTTGTTCAAAGCTTATTAAATATTCTTCTTCCTTGTCCAAATCCTTTAATTTGAGATTATTATTTTCCTGCTCGGCATCACCGATAAAAATAACAAATTTAGCATTTTCGGCAATTGCTCGCTGCATTCTTTTGGTCATTTTTCCTGCAGCATCCATAATTATGGGAATACTCTGCCCGCGAAATTTATCGGCAATTATTAAACAATGTTCAATATTATTTTCACTGATAGGTAAAATAAATACCGGTCTTATTGAAGATATATTATATTCTTTTATTAGCGCAAGCCGCTCAATTCCGGCAGCAAAGCCGATCGCAGGAACATTCTCACCGCCCATAACTTTACTAAGACCGTCATAACGCCCGCCGGCAAGTATAGTCGATTGCGCCCCAAGTTTTGTAGTAGTAAACTCAAAAGCAGTATGGCAGTAATAATCAAGCCCGCGAACTAAGCGAGAATTAATCTTATATTTAACCTTTAAGCCATCAAGATATTTTAGTAATTCATCAAAATATTTTTTAGCTTCATCAGTATAATATTCAGATAAGATCGGAGCGTTTGCTACTATTTTTTGATCATTTTCATTTTTTGAATCAAGAATTCGCATAGGATTTTTAAGCAGCCTTATTTTGCTCTCTTCTGATAATTCATTTTTAAAATCATTTAAATATTCTACTAATTTTTGCTGATAATTTACCCTGGACTCTGCACATCCTAAAGAGTTAAGCTCTAAAATTACATCTTTTTCTATTTCAAGAATTGCGAGAATATCAACCGCCAGCTTTATACTTTCAGCATCGGAATAAGAACCGCTAGCACCGATATACTCATAATTTAGTTGATGAAATTGCCTTTGACGTCCTGCTTGCGGTCTATCATAACGAAAAACAGGACCGTATGAGAAAAATTTTAAGGGGAGTTTTTGCTGCAAACCGTTTGAGATGAAGGCCCTAACAATCCCGGCAGTAAATTCGGGACGTAAAGCTACAGATTCGTCGCTTTTATCTAAAAAACTATAAATCTCTTTACTGATGACGTCGGAGCTTTCGCCCATTGAGCGATTAAAGACCTTGGTATATTCCAAGATAGGCGTACTCATTTGTTTATAGCCGTATAATGTCCCGATAGCTTTTGCTTTGTTGATTATATAATCGTGAACTTTATAATCATCTGGCAACAGATCTTTCATTCCACGTAAAGGTCTAAGCTTATCGGTCATTTTGGCTTATCTACTCTTGTCCTTTCTTCATAAAAAACGATCTTACTATATATAACCCAAATATTGCAATAAACCAATATATTAAGGCACGCCCTGCTGTTAATAGAGTAAAATTGCCCTTATATATTTCATTGCCATACATTTGTGCAAATAATAAATATATACAAGCAAAAATAATAAGGGGAGCAATAATAAATACAATAGGACATTTAAAAGGACGTTGTGCAGTTGGTAATTTAATTCTGAAAAGCATTACTATTATAGCAACAGTAGTATAATCAATTAAAGAACCCATAGAAGTTAATTGCATTGTAATATCAATAGGACAAAAACCTCCAAGCAACGCTGCAAGTGCTGAAAATATTATAATTGTAATGTACGGGCTATCATATTTAGGGTGCAATTTTGCAAAGCTTTTCGGTAGTAAGCCATCACGGGCAATAGCATAAAAAATACGGGAAGTTCCATATATATTCATCATAAGAACTGTCATCATACCGCAAACTGCACCAGTTGAAACAATTGCTGAGCCAATTTTACTGTTATTAAGTGCTAGTGCATACGCAAGAGGCTGATCATTATTTAATTGATCAAAAGGTGCTATACCTGTAACAAGACCTGACATAATAACATATACTAAAGTAGTTAAAACAAGCGAAAATATTATGCCAATCATTATATCACGTTTTGGATTTTTACATTCTTCAGCAGCCGTTGCGATTGTTCCAAATCCTGTAAACGCCAAGAATAATATTGAAGAACCAACTATAACATTACCAAAGCCAAACGGCATAAAATTTTCCCAATTTACTGGATTAAAATGAGGAGCTGACGCAAGTATAAAAGCAAAAATCGCTGCCATTTTTATAAAAACTAAAATTGCATTTAGCCTTTTACTGTCTTTAGTTCCCAAAAATAAAATAAATCCTATAAACACCGAAATTAAAAAAGCTGGCAAATTTATTATTCCACCATTCGCTGGTACAGTCGTCAACATTTTTGGTAAATATACTCCCCCAGCTTCTAATATTCCCTGAAAATAACCTGACCATCCAGCTGCAACAATTCCTGCTGCGACACCAAGCTCAAGAATTATTACACTACCTATTAACCAGGCAAATATTTCACCGAATGCAACATAGGAATAAGTATAAATACTTCCGGAAGTCGGAAGCATTGTAGCAAGCTCGGTATAAACAAGCGCTACGAAAATACATGTGACACCTGCAATCGCATAAGATAACATTACTGCTGGGCCAGAAAATTTTGCAGCAATCATCCCGGTAGTAACGAATACCCCAGTACCAATCATCGCACCCAATCCCAACATTACCAAATCAAATGCTCCAAGGGTCTTAGCAAGACCGCTAGCACTTCCTAATTCCTTTACCGATGCAAAACTTTTTTTATTTAAAAAACTCATTATTTCCTCAAATTATAAAATAAATTTTTAGTTGTTCCATAGTGTCATTGTAAAAACATCGTCATTGCGAGGAGCGTAACGACATGGCGATCTGGAAAATAAGTCATCCTGAATTTTTTTAGGATGTTCTTAATAAAGCTGAAACAGGTTCAGCATGACAAAAGCAGATTGCCACGTCGATTCTACGAATCTCCTCGCGATGACGATTCTGGTATTACACTCCCTATCTCCCTAGTAATCCAGCCGCCACCGAGTACTCTGTTATTATCGTATATAACACATGCCTGCCCTGGAGCTACCGCTTTTTCCGGTGCCAATAATTTTATTTTCATTTTAGAATTGCTTACTTTACTTACATAAGCAGGCGTAGGCGGTCTCATTGAACGAATTTTAACAGTTACTTCAAGTTTTTCACCTTCCTTAATTTCTTTCCCTAGCCAATTAACATCTTTTATAATAAATTCGTACGCTTCTAAAGCTGATTCTGGTCCTACATATATTATTTTTGTTATCGGATCAATTTTTACTACATATAAAGGTTCATGAGATGATATACCAAGCCCACGACGCTGCCCAACAGTATAATTGATAATCCCGTTATGAGTACCTAGCTCAAAACCATTAATGTGAATTATTTTACCTTTTTCATTAGCATCTTTACGAATTTTACTAATTACTGAACGATAATCTCCATCCGGTACAAAACAAATATCCTGGCTGTCCGGTTTATCTGCTACCCCAAGACCGAATCTAGTTGCCGCTTGCCGTGTTTCTTCTTTAGTTAAACCCCCTAAAGGAAAATGCAGATAATCAAGCTGCTCTTGCGTAGTAGCAAATAAAAAATAACTCTGATCTTTTAGAGGATCAAGCCCAGTATGCAGCTCTGCCCCGTTATCTCCAATAACTTTTCGAACATAATGACCGGTAGCCAAGCGCCTCGCCCCAAGTTCCTTCGCCGTTTTTAATAAATCTTTAAATTTTACCGATTGATTACACTGGACGCAAGGCAAAGGTGTTTCCCCTTGCATATAGCTATCAACAAAATTATCAATTACTGAATCTTTAAATTTACTTTCATAATCAAGTACGTAGTGAGGAATACCTAATTTCGCCGCTACCATTTTTGCATCATAAATATCTTGCCCCGCACAACAGGCGTTTTTTTTACTAACGGCTAAACCGTGATCATATAATTGCAAGGTAATCCCGATTACTTTATGCCCCTGCTCACATAGCATAGCAGCAACCGTTGAGCTATCAACTCCTCCAGACATTGCCACCACCACAGTAGACTCTTCATTAATCCAGTTCATCATGGTAAAAATATTTAGTTGTGCCTCACTTAAGACTTTAAACAAACAGTGCATTATAATAGATTTTTAAGTAAATTACAATAAGCTATTTAAAAATTAATAATAACTAAGATTTTTAGTTGTTTCTTACTTTAAAAAAGCTATAAGACAAGGTAATCACTTTTACATCGTTCATTTCCGGATCATTTTCAAAGTCTTTATCTATAAAAAATGTTACCGGCATAAGTATTTTCTCGCCGGCTTTTAATAATTGTTCTTCAAAACAGAAACAATGAATTTTAACAAAATATTTACCGGCTTTATTAGGTGTAACGTTATAAATAGAAGTACCTATTATATCGTTATCACCTAAATTTTCTGTTTCATAAAAAACTAAAGTATTTTGTCCGGGTACAAGTTGAACTTTCTGTTGTTTAGGTACAAAACGCCAAGGCAAATTTTTATCGACATTTGAATCAAATTCTATAGTTATCTCTCTACTTCCCTTTTCAGGAGAGTATATATTTATTACTTCCCGCGTGGTAGTACCGCCGTACCCCGTGACTTTACAAAATAAATTGTAAATCGGCACGGAGGCAAAACTTAGTAATATCATACTAACTATTAGCCCTAATAAAGAAGTTGCTAAATTTTTATTGGATTTTTTCAACGCTGCCCTTTAATTAGTTTATTTTAGATAATATATATGGTATTATAGGAAAATAATTTAATGATAATAGTAATAATATGGCTAATAATATTAATGCACTAGCAGTTTCTGTTGAATCAGGATTTTATAGCTATTTACAAAAAATTAATAAAATACCTTCTCTCTCACAGGAAGAAGAATTTTCACTGGCAAAATCTTACCTTGAAGACAATAATCTGCAAGCTGCTCACAAATTAGTAACTAGCCACCTTAAATTAGTAGCAAAAATCGCTAGCGGCTATAGAACTTACGGGCTTCCTTTAACAGAACTCGTTTCAGAAGGAAATATTGGTCTAATGCAGGCAGTAAAAAAATATAATCCCGATTTAGGTTTTCGTTTATCTACTTATGCTATGTGGTGGATTAAAGCCTCTATTCAAGAATATATATTAAAATCTTGGTCGTTAGTAAAGATGGGTACTACCGTCGCGCAAAAAAAGTTATTCTTTAGTCTCAGCAAAATTAAACATAAAATTACTAATTTATATTCAAGAGCCGTCACAGTTCAAGATTTTACTCAAATTGCAAGCGAACTTGGGGTAACGACAAATGAAGTGGCGGAAATGAATGCTCGACTTTCTGGAGCTGATATATCCTTAAATAATTCTATTAATAATGATGATAGTAGTGTAGGAGAATTAATTGAACTTTTGCCCGAAACTCGCCCAAATCAAGAGACTTTACTCATTAATAAACAAGATTTTACTAACAAAAGAAGTTTATTATCTAAAGCAATGAAAATTTTAAATGCTAGAGAGCTTCGTATTTTAACTGAACGTAAATTACAAGATTCTCCTAAAACTTTGGACATCTTAAGCACTGAATATAACATTTCTAAAGAACGTATCAGACAAATCGAGAATACTGCTTTCGAAAAAGTAAAAAAATTCGTTTTAAACCAGATTATTGATAATAATAAACAGCTTACAGTTCGATAAAAGTAGCAAAAGCTCGTCATTACGAGGAGGCACAAGCGTTGTTGCATGGCTCTTAAAAGCGCTCGATGTCATTCCCGCAAAAGCGGGAATCCAGAAAAAATAACCTTAATATTGGTACAAAAATTATATATTTGATAAAATAAACATATAAAAAACAAGTTTTTTATATGTTTTACTGGATTCCTGCTTTCGCAGGAATGACATTAAAAATTCGAGCCATGCAACAACACTAGCAAATGCTCGCAATGACGATCCGAGTCCACGCAACATACATTTTCCTTTATGCAACACTTAAGTATCTACATCCATTGGCCGTTTTGCTTGTCAAAATGTCCCTATTGTGATTTTAATTCGCATGTTACAAATAAAGTAGATCATCATCTTTGGCTTAAATCTTATGAAAAAGAAATTGATCATTTTAAAGATATAATTCACAGCAGATACATAAAATCTATTTTTTTCGGCGGCGGCACTCCTTCTTTGATGGAGCCATTTGTAGTAGAAGGAATAATAAATAAACTAAAAGAACTGGCAAATATTAATGATCAAACAGAAATAACGTTAGAAACAAACCCAACATCTTTTGAGACTAACAAATTTCAATCATTTAAATTAGCCGGAGTAAATCGTGTTTCAATCGGTGTACAATCTTTAAGAAAAGATGACTTAAAACAATTAGGCAGGCAGCATGACGCTGCGCAGGCTATAAAAACAATTGAAGCAGCTCGCAAAATTTTTTCTAAAATATCTTTTGATTTAATATATGCTCGAAGTAACCAAACTTTAAAAGATTGGCAACAGGAATTACAGGAAGCTATGCAACTCACTAGCGGGCATATTTCCTTATATCAGTTAACTATTGAAAAAGGTACTTTATTTTATAAACTATTCAAAGAAGGTAGTTTAACAATTCCAGACTCTGATCAAGCTGCCGAAATGTATGAATGGACCAATCACTATCTAGAATCTAATAATTATTTTAGATATGAAATCTCTAACTATGCAATACCAAATCACGAATGTATGCATAACCTGGCTTACTGGCATTATGATAATTATTTAGGTATCGGGCCTGGCGCGCATAGTAGAATTATTGAAAATTCAAAACCACAAATAGCTCATAGTATAATGATGTGGCATAAACCGGAAAAATGGCTTCAAATCGTTAATGATTCAAATGTAGGAATTCAATCTAAAATTAAGTTATCGACGCAGGAAATGGTGGAGGAAATATTAATGATGGGGTTACGTCTTAAAGGCGGAATAAATATTGATAGTCTAGAGCAAAAAATCGGCATGAAGTTAACTGATATATTAGATATCGACCTATTACAGTATTACCAAACATTAAACTTAATAAAATCAGATAAAAATATCTATCTAACAGATAAAGGATTAATGCTACATAGCTATATAATTCCGAGGTTAATCAAGTGTCATATCGTGGCTTGACCACGGTATCCAGAAAAAAGCTTAGTAAAACTGAATTTCATGTTCAAATCAGCGTTTTTGCATGGCTCACAAAATTAATAACAAAACCGCCATTGTGCGAGCCACTGCAAGCAACCCAACAATCGAGAAAATTTTATTTTAGATTGCGAGGAGATACTAGTATCTCCTCGCAATGACGATGTAGAATCACTCCATGCACAACAACGCCTACCGTAGTCAATCCACGGCATGACATTGTAACAAAGGAGTAGAGTTTTTAAAACTCTACTCCTTATTAAACTCTTATTAACCAGTTGTGCAGGTACCACTACCGGCTATCACACTAACTATATCCTGCGCTTTAAATAATATTATAATTGCCGTTATTATAACTATAGCTACTTCCCACTGTAATTTACCTCTAAGAGTTTGAATTCCTAAAACAATTATACCGATAATTGCTATTGCTCTAGCCGTATTTCCTTGAAATGTACTTATCAACTTACAAAGAGTATTCCCCACAGGATCAGCAGTCGCAGTCGCATCACTTGCAAAACTATCAAATGACATCATAATAATAGCCAGGCCCAAAAATGCCAGCAATAGACGCACTATTACATCTTGCTCTAGCGGTTCTGTATTTAACTTCTTAAAATTCATAAATTTACCTCGATAATTAATTAATATTTTATTGTTGGTTATGGAATACTTGTAATTCCACAGGCTGCATTAGTACTATCTGATACCATGTCTACTATAGCGGGCGCTTTAAATAATATGATAATAGCAGCTATTATCACTAAAGCTACTTCCCATTGTAATTTACCTCTAAGAGTTTGAATCCCTAGAACGATTATACCAACAATCGCTATTCCCCTTGCTGTATTGCCTCTAAAAATCACTATCATGTTACATAGCGCATTCCCGACAGGATCAGTAGTCGTACCACTTGCAAAACTATCAAATGACATCATAATAATAGCTACGCTAAAAAAGGCTAGCAATAGACGCGCTAGTACGTCTTGCTCTATTGGTTCTGTATTTAACTTCTTAAGATTCATAAATTTACCTCGATAATTATATTTAAATTATGTTACACTCTATTTACATATTAATCAACTTCTTAGTATATGCAAATATACTTATTTTATATGATAAAATAAGTATAAAACAAATATTTTAAGTAACATTATAATCACAAATTATGATCATTTACCTAATACATATACAAAGGTATATAAAAATAACCACACTACGTCGACAAAATGCCAATACCACGCAGCAAATTCAAAACCTAAATGGCCATTATCGTTATTTGTAAAATCTCCTCTTTTTGCTCTAAAGTAACACACTATTAAGAATATAGTCCCAATTATTACATGAGCGCCATGGAAACCGGTGGCTAAGTAAAAATTAGACGCATATATTCCATCCGTAAAATTAAAAGCTGCATGATGATATTCATAGGCTTGCATTAAAGTAAAAAATATTCCGAGCAATACGGTAAGACCCAGAGCGGTAATACAATCTTTCTGATTCTTTTCTTCCAGTGCATAATGCGCCCAAGTAACCGTACTACCGGATAACAGCAATATTAAGGTATTAATAAAAGGAATATCAAAAGGATCAAAAGTCTTAATAGAAAGAGGAGGCCAAATACCTTCTGTTACTACCCATACGCCATCAAGAATACCCACCGGGGATAAGCTAGCTTTAAAAAAAGAAGCAAAAAACACCCCGAAAAATACTATTTCCGTTAAAATAAATAGTGCCATCCCTATTCTAAGACCGGCTCTAACAGGCGTGGTATGTTGCTTCTCTATTATCCCTTCTTTTATTACGTCTCTCCACCATAAATATAAACAAAGAACTACTGAAACAACACCGCATATCAAAACATAAGTTCCGAATCTATAATCATGCATAAATAGAGTAGCACCGCTAACTAAAACAAGTAAGGCAAATGATATAAGTATCGGCCAAGGGCTTGGCTCTACAAGATGAAATAAATGAGGCTTAATTTTTGAATTTTGATTTATAGAGATTATTTCTTGACTCATATTTAGTAATTTCACTTTATTGAAAAATATATTTTCTTCACAGTAAGATACTAACTTATTACATATTTAAAAGCAAATTTTAGCAAAAATTATCTATGCTGAGAATATTTTTAATTTTTAGAAGCTAATTAGTAACTAAGAATTACATTTTTCTTTATGTTAACAACTAAAATCTCTTGACTCTTTAAATTATTATATTAATGTAGAAAGCCGCTAATAATGTTTAAGCTCCATTGTTACAAAACCAATCTGTTAAGCCTGGTTAATAGAATTATGCCAGGGGTCTGTTACTATAAGTGATCAAACGTCATGAAGTGTAATGGAAGGTTGTTGTTTTCAATGACGGAGCTTAACCCCTGGCACCTTTTTAACTGCTAGCAGATTGTAATTTATATAGATATGAGATACACATAAATTTACTGTAAGGGTTAAAAATGATTAACAAAGATGAAAACTTATTTGCAATTAAAAATGCTGAAGAACCTCAAATAGGATTTAAAAATATTCACAGGCCGGGTAAAAAAAATTTCTTTTTTTCTTTACCTTTTTTAGCTAGCCTTTTACTATTTTTTTATTTTCTTCTTAATTATTTAGAAAAGTAAGTTATTTAAAATTATTTCCAGGGTTAGACTTTATTTTACGCAAGACAATTTTAATAAAGAAATAAGGAATATTTTAATGAAAACAGATGATATAAAAGAATTATTAAAAATATCACTTGAAGAATTTAATGTACTTGAAGAAACACGAAAAGAGACAACATTTATATACTATTTTCTAACCGCAAATAGACTTTTAATAAAAATTGGAAATTGTTATAAAAAGTTGGGAAAAACTACAGAAAGCAATGAATATTTTGCAAAAGCTGAAGAACATTCATTACTTAATCAACTAACAATTTATGTAGAAGAAACTGCAAAAAATTTTGTAAACACTTGGGTAGCAATTTTCGCTTCAATAATCAATAACTTTTCTGAAGAATCAGAAGACTTAGCAACAACCCTTCTTGGAGGATTAGATGATTCAGAGAGTGAATTACCTCATTAACGATTCCGAAAATCAACCATGAAAACCGTTTTACCTGATCGCTCTCTTAAAATCCAAGCTAAGCTTGATTATATAGTAAGTCAAATCTTAGATATTGCACAAGATAAAATCGCTATGATTATCTTGTATGGCTCTTTTGCAAGAGGTGATTGGGTACGTGACCTACCTAATGGCTATCATAGCGATATTGATATTTTGATAATTCTCAAAAAAGGTAAATATAAAGGACACGCTACCTTAAGATTAGAAGATAAAATATATAAAAGGTTAGAGAAGACGGGAGTAATAAAAGATCAGATTATTCCATATGATTCAGAGATATCTATAATTCTTGAATCAATAGATGAGGTAAATACTCAGCTTGAAAAAGGACGTTATTTTTATACCGATATTAAAAAAGAGGGTATTCTTTTATATGATAGCGAAGAATTTACACTTAGTGAAGCTAAAGATTTACCTTGGGGTGAAGTAAAAGAAATTGCAAAAGATGATTACGAAGAGTGGTTTGAGAGTGGTAAATATTTTTTAAAAGCTTCTAAAAATGCTTTAGAAGAAAAAGCTTTTAAAATTGGTGCTTTTTTGCTCCATCAAGCCACTGAAAGTTTTTACAGTAGCATTTTATTAGTTTTTTCTCGCTACAAACCAAAACTACACGACATAAAAAAATTAGGGAGCAGAGCAGCAAATTATAATAGTGAATTATTGCAAGTTTTTCCTATGGCAACGCCTGAACGAAAAGAGTGTTTTAAATTACTCCGAGATGCTTATGTTAAAGCAAGATACGATAAAAGTTATAGAATTAGTGAAGAGCAGTTACTTTATCTAATTGAGAGAGTAGAAAAATTAAAAATGCTAACAGAAAAAATTTGCCTAGAGCGGATTAATCAATAAAATTTGTTATTGCATTAGATTGCCACGCTCCTTTTAGTCGCTCGCAATGACGTTTATGTTATTTCCGCGTGGCATTGTTGCGTGGATATCTCAACTGTCATTGCGAGGAATTGCGATAGCAACGACGCGGCAATCTAGAGAAAAATAACAGCGAGATTGCTTCACTTTGCTTGCAATGACGGGATGGGTTATCTTAGATTGCTGCGTCGATTCTGCAAATCTCCTCGCAATAACGTTGGGGCCTCCACGTAAAATATCTCCTCGCAATAACGGAGATACTTGAGATTGCCAATCTGCTTGCGGTACAGCTCGCAATAATAATTGAAGAAGAATCTACGCAACAAACCTTCTTATAATCCATGCCAGCGTTTAATTAATTTAGTATCTATATCAAAGAAATCCAATACTCTGCTAACCGAATGATTAATTATATCGTCTATTTTTTCCGGTTTACTATAAAAAGCCGGTACAGGCGGTGCTATTATTCCGCCGTAATTAGAAATTTTTAGCATGTTTTCTAAATGCCCCGTATGAAAGGGAGTTTCTCTAACCATTAAAATAAGCTTTCTTTTATCCTTTAATACTACTCCTGCGGCTCTGCTAATTAAAGTATCTTCAAATGAATGAGCAATTGATGCTACGGTTTTCATACTGCACGGCGCTATTATCATACCTAGAGTTTTAAATGAACCGCTTGAGATAGCAGCGCCCATATCCATAACGTTATAATGATAACTTGCCAAATTTTTAACTTGCTCTATAGAATATTTGGTTTCTACGGTTATGGTAATACACGCAGCTTTTGAAATTACTAAATGAGTTTCAATATTCTGCTCTTTTAATATTTCAAGTAACCGGATGCCGTAGATGGCTCCCGATGCCCCGGAAATCGCTATAACTATTTTTTTCTTTTGCTCCATTTTAAATAAAAACCTTATCTTATTAATATAATATTTATATTAATAATTTTTAAATCGTTCCAAGCTTTATCACCAGTATAGATAGGCAGGTTTAGTTTCATGCCAAGAGCAATACATGCTCTATCTCCAAGTGATAGACCTTTATGTTTTGTTGTTTTCTTAAGAGAAGCTGTAAGAAAAGATTGTTCTTGGTCAAAAGAAATAATAGAATTAATAAAAGGTTCGATAGAATCTTTACATTCCTGTTCTGACATATCTGATTGTAATAAAATTGCTGCTACTTCGGAAACATTAACAGTTGACATAATCACATTGCCTAAAAACTCTTCTAGATTTACCTTTACTGGTTCATTTTTTATTAAAGCAAGAAGGGTAGAGGCATCAAATATTACCTTATTCATCTTTAGCCTCTTTTCTGCGCTGCTCGATTAATTTGTCTACTAAGCTTTCTTCAGAAGGATGATATTTATTAACTGTATTACGAGCTTTTTTTAGAATAAATCTCAAAGGAGATATAATTACTTCTCCTTCTTTAAGAGTAAAAATTATTTCTTCTCCGTCTTTTAGATTTAAGTACTTCCGGCATAAAGAAGGTATAGAAACTTTTCCTCCTTTTGCTAGTTTTGCTCTACATATCATAATTAGTTCTATATTAATTTAAAATAGTATATAATAATGTACCATGAAAAAGATATAGTACCTAATAGTATTTTTAGTAACTATATAAAATATATGACCAATTATGCAAATAGCTAAAATATTATTACCGCTACCGAAGTTATTTCCATTGGATTATATAGTTCCGCTCGAGCTAGATTTACATATCGGTGATTTGGTAACAGTGCCTTTTCGAAATAAAGAAATAACGGGGATAGTATGGGAGCTTAATGTTACTTCCGATAAAGCAAAGCTTAAAGCGATAATAGAAAAAATATCGCTGGGTTTTAGGCTTAATTCAGAAATTTTAGAATTAATAAAATGGATGAGTGAATATTATTTAAGTGAATTAGGAGGGATTGCTAAATTAGTACTACCCATAGATATTGCCGAGAAACCAATTAAAATTAAAGAACAGTTAATAAAAACAGATTTTACGTTGCCGGATTTATCTAACGAACAGCACCAGGCAGTTAAGTTAATAAAGCAAACCGATAAGCCTATAATAATTAAAGGAGTTACTGGCTCTGGTAAGACGGAAGTTTATTTTAATCTAATTACCGATTACCTGAAACAGGGTAAACAGGTGCTAGTTATGCTGCCGGAAATTGCTTTAAGCATGCAAATTATTAACCGCTTCACTGAGCGTTTCGGTTTTGAGCCGGTGGTGTGGAATTCCGGAGTATCCAAAGCTAAAAAGAAAGCGATTTTAAGAGGGATATTAAGCGATAAAGTCAAAATAATAATAGGAGCACGTAGTAGCCTTTTTTTGCCGTATAAAAACCTCGGTTTAATAGTTGTTGATGAGGAGCATGATGATTCTTATAAGCAAGATGACGGCATATTATATAATGCACGGGATACGGCGGTAATAAGAGCAGGACTTGACAAGGCACAAATTATTTTATGCTCCGCTACTCCTTCTATCGAAACAATATATAATGTAGAGCAAGGAAAATATCAGTTAATTATTTTGGCTTCTCGGTATAAAGATGCTGCTATGCCAACAATAGAAATAATTAATATGAAAAAGGAGGATTTGTCAAAAAACTCTTATTTATCTAAGCCTTTAATAACTGCTATTGCTGAAAATTTAAAAAATAATAAGCAAACCCTGCTATTTCTTAATCGCCGAGGTTATGCCCCTTTAATGCTCTGCAAGCTTTGCGGTCATCGCTTTACTTGTAAATCTTGCTCAGCTTGGTTAGTCGTGCATAAAAGAACTAAAAAACTTGAATGTCATCATTGCGGTTATACGAGCAGAATCCCGACGAATTGTCCGGAATGTAAGGAAGATGAAGCGCTGACAATCTGCGGGCCTGGAATAGAGCGAATAGAAGAAGAAACAAAATCCCTTTTTCCGAATGGTAGAATTGCCGTAATCAGTAAAGACCATTTAGGGAAGCCGGAAAAGATAGCCGACCTGCTTCATAAAATGGAGTATTCAGAAATTGATATTCTGATAGGAACACAGATGATTACTAAAGGTTATCATTTCCCGAATCTTACTCTAGTCGGTGTAATTGATGCCGATCTTGGGAGTAGTAACGCTGACTTACGTTCAAGCGAGCGAACGTATCAGTTACTCCATCAAGTAGGAGGTAGAGCAGGAAGAGGTGAAGCAAAAGGCATCGTATTAATGCAAAGCTATTATCCTGATAATATGATTTTTAGTCATATTATTAACTCAGATGAAGAGGCATTTTTTCAGTATGAATTGCAAACAAGAAAAACCGCAGATATGCCGCCCTTTACGAAAATGGCTTCGATAATTTTATCCGGTACCGATGAGCATAAAATACTTGCAATAGCTAAAAATTTAGTAAGAATTGCCCCAAATACTAGGGCAAAAATTCTAGGACCAGCTAGCTCTTTAATGTCAAAACTTGCCGGCAAATATCGCTTTCGAATCCTCGTTGTAGCTGATAAAAAATTCAATCTCCAAAAATATTTAAAATTCTGGTTAAGCTTAATTAAAATTCCAGCAAGTTGTCTTGTTAAAATCGATATCGATCCTAAAAGTTTTTATTGAATTCCTTATTACTCAATGTTTAATGAATAATCCCCAGTAACCGATACTGGATCATCATACCCGCTTACGTCTATATGCTGCATTTTTTCGTGTGCGACTCTAGATATAGCGTCATGATTTCCTGCTTTATTAAACACTATTAATTCATTCTTACCGTTATAATATGTCTTACTGGCATATAATCTAAGATCTAAACTAAGTGATTTTAATTCTGCTATAGAATCACTAAAAAAATATTTTATGCCTGAGAGGCCTTTTGCTCTGTCAACCTCTTCCTTATGTAAAGCTTTAACAAATATATCATGAGTTATAGGGTCGAGCGTATTGCTTAATTTAGGATCAATTACAGCATAAAGATTTTTTTTACTATTTATTTTGACGACTTCCTCTGATTCTGAGCTAAACTCGCCTTCCTCAGCATGCCATAAAATTGATTTTTTAATACCAAAGAATTCTTGTATTTGTTGTTGTTGTAATTCTGCTTTTTTGAATTTAAAATAATTAAAAACTTGTTTTTGATGCTGTGCAAGGGTTACATAATCTTCTGCTTTTATCAGTTCTTCTATGCTTTCAAAACCTATTTTTGGTGCTTTAGGTAAAGCTCTCATAAACGGCTCTTGTAGTATTATATTGGAAATAGAACTTTCTATTATTTCTATTTCTTTCTCGTGTGGCTTCTCTATATGTGTAGAATCATCAAGATTTCGATCGGTAGATAAATTCGAAGATTTTATTAAATTTTGTATTACCGTTCCAAACTTTAATAAATTTGAGAGTTTTTCAATATTCTCAGCAGAGATATTAGAATTATTTAAAGAATATTCATATAATCCTTTTATATTTTTTATATAAATAGGCAAATTTTCTTTTGTTTTTTGATTATTCCATGTACTATATAACTTGTCCAAGTAAGCTTCTTGAATAAAATTTGTCCATTTTTCATCACTCAACATTTCCTTTTTAATATTCGCTAAAATTTCATCACTCTTGGCTAAATATTTCTCGTCTTGATTGAAAAAAAAGAACTCTAAAGCTTTTAATGCTAAAATATTATGAGTATTTAAAATGTTAGGATACTTTTTGTATATTTTGCTTAAAAATTTGCATCCATTACTCCAGTCTTTTTGATCAAGAAATGACAATAAATAGTCATACATTACTTCATAAAACCAAATTGTTTTATTGTTAACTATAGCTTGATCCAATTGTTTATCGTATATGTTACGAGCTAATTGATGTTCTTCGGCATTTTGATGTATTTGTGCTTGTATAGAATAATATATCTTAGTCTTAGAAGTATCATTTTTAAATTCTTCAGGAGATAACTTATCAAAATTATATTTCAATAATATATCGTTAAAAGCTGATATATTTTGTGGAATCAAAATTTTTTTATAAGTAAACATTATTGTTAAAAGTTTAAGATCGCTATCAGTTATTTTTTCTGCTTCTACAAACGCTGCATTGTAATCCTTCAAATGATCAAGATAAATATTATATTTATTTATTACTATATTATCGTCAGATGCTAACAACTCTGCTTTAGACAAATAATCCAATCCTTTTAAAAAGTCAGAATTAGAATAAACCAATCCTAGCTCTCTTAAAAAATTTGATTTATTCTTTTCTGACCAAACCTCTATTACCTCTAAATTTTCTTCAATTAGTTTAGCATATTTTATAGATTCTAAATATTTTCCTGTATTATGAGTCTCTTTCATTAAATTAAGACAAAATGATACTAATTTTTCTGAAAAATATTTTGAGAATTTTTTATTTTTTTCTAAAATTTCTATAATAGAATCTTCTAATTTTTTTCTTGTGTTAAACTTAAAGATTTTATGAATATTAATTGCTTCCGAAATTACGTATAATACGTTCTCTATAATTTCTTCTTTAGTATCATTATCATAAGTTGCAGAGTTTAATTGAAAAATTTTATTATTAACAAATTCTTGTTGTTCTCTTATTACCTTAGAAAGTAAATGATATTCTTTACCTAATATAAGTTTATAATAGTTTTCTCTAACTTTAGCTTGTTCTGTTATATATACTAAACCTTGTCGAAACGATTCCGTCTGCTTTTTTAAACCATTAGATATATTTTCATCTACAACGATATCACCTATAATATTGGAATAATTTAAAGAAAGGAAAAAACTTTGCAATTTATCAGGCATAAAATTTATTAATTTTAATGCTTCATTTTTATTATATGTTATTGCTAATTTACACATTACGGATAAATCAATTTCGGCTCCTTTTTGTATAAGCAATTTAACAATTTCTGTATGCTTAAATACTATAGCAGCCTCTATTGGTTTACATTTATCCTTATCTAACTCATTTATGTCATATTTCTTATCAAGAAGATACGCAATACACTTTTTAGCTTCATATACTACAGATAAGTGAAAAATAGGTGTTAAAGTTGATTTTTTTGAAATTTACCAAAATCTAACTTTAATGTTTCCATAAAATATTTTAAAATATCTACTCTATCATTAGCTATAACATATTTTGATGCTTCAAAAGCTTCTCTTGCTGTTAGTTTGCCATTATTCTTCTCAAACAATTCAAATATTTGTAAATTCTTACTGTCTATAGCCACACTAATTAAATTTGTCCTATTAACAGCATCTGTTGTTAAAAACTTTATTGCTTCTTTTAAAAATTGTGTGTCAGCTTTTACTGAATAGCTACTAGTTTGATTGGTATTAGGTTGAATTTGTTTTTTATTATTTTTCTTAGGCATGACACTTACTTTAGAAATTAATTATTTATTAAAAAATTAAGGCATTATAATATTCTTGATAAAAAATTACAAGAGCCTAATAAACTATTGAAATTAGTAAGCGATCTTATTAGTATAATTAAAAATAAAAGAGCTTAAATCTATGTATCCATTAGTACGCTTAAGAAGAAATAGAAAAACCTATTGGCTGCGTGAACTGTTAGCAGAGAATCATTTAACGGTAAATGATTTAATCTTGCCGTTATTTGTTGTTGAGGGGCATAATCAAAGGCAGGAAATTAAAACTATGCCCGATATATACCGCTTATCTATTGACCAGGTTATAGAAACTGCTAAACAAGCAGCGGAGTTAGGTATTAAAGCTATTGCTTTATTTCCTTGTATTGATGAAAAACTAAAAAGTGATAATGCTGATGAGGCTTATAATCTGGATAATCTAATTTGCCGCACAATACGCAGTATTAGAAACGCTAATATCGATATCGGTATAATATGTGATGTTGCGTTAGACCCTTATACTCTTAGCGGTCATGACGGTATTATTCATCACGATGAAGTCGATAACGACAAATCTGTTAAAGCTTTATGTAATCAGGCTCTGGTTCTTGCTAAAGCCGGCGCAGATGTTGTTGCGCCTTCCGATATGATGGACGGGCGTATTATGGCTATCAGGGAGTATTTGGATCATGAAGGTTTTATCAATGTTAATATTCTTGCTTACGCCGCTAAATATGCTTCAAGCTTTTACGGTCCTTTTCGAGATGGATTAGGGAGTAATAAAAAGAATTATTTAGATAAGTCCAGCTATCAGATGGATATTCGCAATATAAAAGAGGCAATGCTTGAAATAGAACATGATATAGCTGAAGGAGCGGATATGGTAATGATCAAACCGGGTATGCCATTTTTGGATGTCATTCGAGAAGCCACCAATAATTTTAATACTAAAATTTTTGCCTATCAGGTTAGTGGTGAGTATGCTATGCTAAAATTTGCCGCCCAAGCGGGAGCCTTGGACTGGCATAAAGCTTTATTAGAATCGTTAATAAGCTTTAAACGCGCAGGAGCAAGTAGCATATTCACCTATGCAGCTCTTGAAGTGGCCGAGATTTTGAATATGAGAAAGTAGCAGTATGTCATTCCTAGCTAAAGGTATTGTCCGCGTGGATAATAAAAGCATGGTCTATGTCATTCCCGCGTAGGCGGGAATCCAGACTTTTCTACCTCCGTCATTGGAGAAACGTAGTCATGGCATGGCAATTTCAGCTAATCTCTCACGTCATTGCGAGCGAAGCAATCTCATGAAATTTTAGAAAGATTGCCGCGTCTCTACGCTCCTCGCAATGACGATTATAAGTATTTTCTAGATTCCCGCCTACGCGGGAATGACATACGGGGAGCAGGAATGACATCGAGAACTAAATCCATGCAATAACGCTTATAAAAATGATGATATATGTACAATAAATTATTTTCTTGTTTTTTTATATTATTCTTGATTTCCACTCTAACACTTGCCAACGAAGCTTTACCGCCGAAAAAGATGAGCTGGCCGTTTGGAGGGGTGTTTGGTAGTGTTGACCGCGAGGCAGCACAACGGGGCTTTCAGGTCTATAAAGAAGTTTGTAGTGTTTGTCACGGTCTACATAATTTATCCTATCGAAATTTGAAGGATATAGGTTTTTCCGAGGAGGAAATAAAAGAAATAGCCAAGGGTTATACTGTCAAGGACGGGCCTAATGATGAAGGTGAAATGTTTGATAGACCTGCTTTGCCGTCTGATCGTTTTGTAGAACCTTATCCAAATGAGCAAGCGGCAAGGGCTGCAAATAATGGTGCTCACCCGCCGGATTTGTCGCTGATTATTAAAGCTCGTCATGACGGAGCGGATTATTTATATTCATTGCTTACTGGTTATGCTGATGCGCCTGCTGACTTTAAATTAATGCCTGGGCTAAACTATAATCCATATTTTGCTAATGACCAAATCGCTATGCCGCCGCCGCTCACAAATGGACAGGTAACTTATATAGACAGCACTCCTGCCACCATCGAGCAAATGACCAGAGACGTTGCGATATTCCTACAATGGGCAGCAGAGCCGGAAATGGAACATCGTAAATCGATGGGGCTCAAAGTAATGATGTTCCTGGTAATATTTACCATATTATTTTATATTGCCAAAAATCGTATTTGGTCAAACTTAAAGTAAAGATTACATTTTCTCAAAAATTAACTAGGTTCTGTGAACAAAATTTAAGTTATTTATATTTTAAGATATTTTTTAGCGAAAATTAATAAGATTTTTGTAGGAATAGTGATTCATATTTCAAAAAAATCTTATAATTTGCAGCAAAAAAGAACTAAAATAGATTAATTTAAATTTTGTTCACTGAACCTAGACTCTACAAATAAAATTTAAATTATTTTTATCTTAAGGGTATTTAATACAATAATTAATTTAGGATTCTTTTAATTAGTTGTACAGAAACTCTATACGGCTCGAAAGAGAATTATATTGAGCAAAAATTAAGTCGGAAAGCTAATAAAAAAGCGTACAGATTTTTGAAGAAATTCTAAAAGGCCTTGAAAGCCTTTTAGAATTTATAGAGGTTAGTGTACAATTTGCTAACCTCTACTATAAAAAAAGACAGTAATAAGTGCAGCTTTATTATGCAACAAAATTCACAAGCAGTATAAAAATTTAAAATAGGACTTTTATTCGTTACCTAACATGATATCAACCTGCTGTTGGTGTTTGATCATTCTCTAAGCTTAACCCGGTTAAAAAAAGCTCATTATTATCGTAAATTATTTCTTCTGCTTTATTTACGGTAACATCATAGCTTGGCTTACTTTGTTGTTCTATCATTTCAATTAAATCCTCTTCCACGACTGCAATTTTTGCTTTAGTAATTTTATCGCTTATAAGTTCTTTTACACTCTCCGTTACCTTTTTTATATCAGTTTTATCGGATAATCTTTTGTACCTTATTTATTATTTTCTTTAGGCTGTTTTGTATTATATCTTTATCTTTTTTGCCAATATTAATGTCATCTTTTAATTTAGCTGACATTTTTGCTACTATATTCTCAAATGTAGTAAGTTTTTCAATGCGTATCTGCGCGTTTAATTCAGTCTGCCATTCTATTTTTAAGTCTTTTTCTAAAACTATAGTCTTTGCAGTAATTTTTTCTTTTACAAGATCATCTATACGCTTGTTTCTTTTTACATAACTATTAATAAGCTCTATATTGTTTTTGCTTATTTGGTTGCGAAAACGGTTAAACTCTGTAAGAGTATAATTATCTTCAAGCATTTCAATTAATTCTTTTGCTCCGCTGTCATATATTTTATTATCTCCAAGATCAAGCGTTCTAAGAGTAGAGTTATCTTTAAGTGCTGCAGCTATTTTCTTTGCTCCATTCTTGCCTATGTTGGTATCATAAAGAGAAAGCGATGTAAGAGTAGAATTATCTTTAAGCATTTCAGCTATTTCATTTGCTCCGTTCTCGCCTATGTTGTTACAGTTGAGATTAAGCGATGTAAGAGTAGAATTAACTTTAAGTGCTGCCGCTATTTCCTTTGCTCCATTCTCGCCTATGTTGGTATCATAAAGATCAAGAGTTCTAAGAGTAGAATTAACTTTAAGTGCTGCCGCTATTTCCTTTGCTCCATTCTCGCCTATGTTGTTACAGTAAAGATAAAGTGATGTAAGAGTAGAATTATCTTTAAGTGCTGCAGCTATTTCCTTTGCTCCATTCTCGCCTATGTTGTTACAGTAAAGATAAAGTGATGTAAGAGTAGAATTGTCTTTAAGTGCTGCAGTTATTTCCTTTGCTCCATTCTCGCTTATGTTGTTGTAGGAAAGATTAAGCGATGTGAGAGTAGAATTAACTTTAAGCATTTCAGTTATTTTTTCGCTCCTATATCGCCTATTTCATTACACCCAAGATCAAGAGTTCTAAGAGTAGAATTAACTTTAAGCATTTCAGCTATTTCTATTATTTCAGTATCACTCATGTTCTTTTTTCTAAGACTAAGCGTCGTAGCATCTTCTCTTAAACTACAGGCTTCTATTACTAAGCCTTTTTTATTTAAAATTAAAAATTCTATTAATCTTTCATTCGGTGTTTTTATTGACGTTGTTTCTTGTGAAGTTTGAAGCTGTTGTAAAAACATAATTATATCCTTATTAAATTCTATTATTTTTAATATTTTATTAAAAATAATAGAATTTAATAAGGAGTTTTAAGAATGCAATAGAAACTTAACTAGAAATATAAATAATGAGTTGAGGTTAATTTAAAGAAGAATTACTAGAAAGATTTAATGTTATCTAACCTTTCTTTAAACGCCGAAGAGCCTGATTATTGCTTGCGTCCGCCGTTTGATATCTTCGTGAATTTGTCAGAAAATGGCGAATGGTGGGCGATGACGGACTCGAACCGCCGACACTCTCGGTGTAAACGAGATACTCTACCAACTGAGCTAATCGCCCTTAATTATAAGCAAAATATGTGCTAGTTTTAATAAATAACCAAGTTAATATTGATATTGTTTAATAAAAAAATTAAGAATTTAAGAGTTAGATCATTATTTTCAATTAGCTAACAAATCTCGAAAAATAATTATGCGGTTAAGCCTCTTTTTGAGACATTTGTTTAATTCTTTGAGATAATTGACTAATTTTTCGTGAAGCAGTATTCAATTTAATAATATTTTTTTTCACTCCTTTCATTATTTTAGATTGCGCCGTAACAAAAGCAAGGTTAGCATTATCTTTTGAACCTTGATTAATTTCATGTAGAACTTTTTTAATATAAGTTTTTATTGCGCTTGCTCTTTTTTTATTAATTAAAGTTTTTTTTATAGTTTGCCTTGCAGCTTTTTTTGCTGAAGAATGATTAGCCATCTTAATCCCTGTACAAATTTATTACTTATTTTTTAATCTTTTCTTTAGTATCAAGCTCTTGATTATTTAAGTTTCCTTTAGCCTTGATATCTCTATCAACAAACTCAATATAAGCTATCGGTGCTAAATCACCGTAACGAAAACCAGCTTTTATTATTCTAGTATATCCTCCCGGACGGTCACTATACCTTTTTCCTAAGACAGTAATAAGCTTTTCTACTGCAACTTTATCTTTTATCTTAGATAATACGCTTCTTCGAGCTATAAGATTATTATTTTTAGCTTTAGTTACTAAAGCTTCTATATAAGGTCTTAATTCTTTAGCTTTTGGTAACGTTGTTTGTATTTGCTCATGCATAACAAGCGCTACAGCCATATTAGCAAACATTGCTTGTCTGTGACTACTAGTTTTATTGAGCTTTCTACCTTTAATTTTATGTCGCATTTGTGTTATATATCCTAAATTTAGCCTTAAAAATTAATAGAAGTCCTCGTATCGTTTAGATAACTCTTGTATATTTTCTGGTGGCCAGTCAGGTAAATCCATACCAAATTTTAAATTAAATTTTAATAATATCTCTTTAATTTCATTTAAAGATTTCCTACCGAAATTTGGTGTTTTCAGCATTTCAGCTTCTGTTTTTTTAACAAGATCACCGATATAAACTATATTTTCATTTTGTAAACAATTTTGTGAGCGAACGGATAATTCTAGCTCCTCTATCTTTTTAAGTAAATAAGGTGAAAAAGGTAAAGATTCTGATTTATCTTGCTTATCTTCTTCTTGCTCTTCAAAAGAAATAAAAGGTTGCAATTGCTCTTGTAAAATACGAGCAGCTAAACCTATAGCCATCTCTGGAGAAACATCTCCTTTAGTTTCTACTATCATAATTAATTTGTCGTAATCAGTAACCTGAGCAACTCTAGTATTTTCAACTCTATAAGTAACTCTTTTTACAGGACTAAATAAAGCATCTATAGCAATTTCTCCGATAGGTAAATTCTCTTCGTTATTACCTATACTAGTTACATAGCCTTTTCCAACTCTACAGGTTAATTCCATTTCTAGCTGTTTACCTTTAGCTAAATTACAAATTACATGTTCTGGATTTAATATTTCTACGTCATGACCTGTTTCAATCATTCCGGCCGTCACTACACACGGGCCCAAAACTTTTAATTTTACAACTTTTTTCTCTGCTACATGCATTTTTATCGCTATAGCCTTAATATTTAAAACTATGTCAACTAAATCTTCTTTTATTCCGGGAACAGAAGAAAATTCATGCACTACTCCAGGAATTTTTATAGAGGTTATAGCTGCTCCCTGTAACGAAGAAAGCAAAACTCTTCTCATAGCATTACCTAGAGTTAAACCAAAGCTTCTCTCTAATGGCTCAACTATAATTTTTGCAATATTGTTAGTTTCAGGAGAGCTTTGATAAGCTACTTTATGTGGCTTTATTAAAGAGTTCCAATTTTTACTTAGCGATAACATTCTATACCTATATCTCTCTTATACTCTTCTTCTTTTTGGCGCCCTTACTCCATTATGTGCAACGGCTGAAACATCTAAAATTGATGTAATTACAAAATTTTGCCCAAACAAAGCGCGCATTGCCGATTCACGCTGTGCTCCCGGCCCTTGAATTCTAATAGAAATAGTTTTAAGCCCATATTCTTTTGCTTCTTCAGAAGCTTTATCCGCAGTTATTTGTGCAGCATAAGGGGTTGCTTTCCTAGCACCTTTAAAGCCGCTTCTTCCTGCCGATGATGAAGATATTGCATTACCTTGAACATCAGTAAAAGTGATGATAGTATTATTAAACGTTGCTTGTATATGCGCAATACCAAGTGTAATTGTTTTCTTTTTTTTCTTAACTTTAATCTGATTCATCTTATATTTTACTCTATTATTTTACGGCTTTTTTCTTACCGGCAATTGCCACGGCTTTTCCTTTTCTAGTACGAGCATTAGAATGAGTATTTTGCCCTCTAACTGGCAATTTGCGTATATGCCTAAGACCTTGAAAGCATCTTATATCTTTTTTCTTTTTAATGTTCAGGTTAACTTCTCGTCTTAAATCCCCTTCCACTTTATATTCTTTTTCAATAATATTACGTAAGCTGATAAGTTCTTGATCATTTAAATCTTTAACTTTTTTACTTTCCGGAATTTTTGTCTTATCACAAATTTCTTTTGCAATAGTATTACCAAGTCCGTAAATATACGTTAAACTTATTACTAGACGTTTATTGTCCGGGATGTTAACGCTCGCAATTCTTGCCACAAATAATCTCCAAAATTTCACTAATGACTAAAAAAATAATATAAAAATCTTTTATAAAGTCAATTTGTTTTTAATATTTTATCTAATTCATTTTCTATTTCTTCTTCTTTTCTACTCGCATCGATCATATAAAACTCTCCATTATTTTTATAATAGTTTATTAATGGAGATGTTTCAATTTTATACTCTTCTATTCTTTTTTTTATAGTTTCTTCATTATCGTCTTTTCTATGAATAAACACGCTTAAACCACAGTTATCACAAATATTTTCAACTTTAGGCTTAAAAAAATAATCATTATATATTTTGCCACAATTTTTGCAGCTATATCTACCCAAGATTCTTTTAACCACTGCTTCGTTAGAAATATTAAAGTAGATAGTTTTTGTTTGCTGCTCAACAATAGTTTTAAAAAATTTTGCTTGTTCTAAATTACGAGGATATCCATCTAATATATAACCGTTCTTGTACTTATCTGATAATAAAAAATTTTTAATTGTTTCATTTACTATTTTATCAGGAATAAGTTTTCCTTGTTTTATATAGCTGTTAATCAAATTACTCTCTTCACTTACAGAAGTAGTAATTATTCTAAATATATCTCCGACTGATATATGTGGTAAATGACATTTCTCAGCTAATTTCTTTCCTTGAGTTCCTTTTCCTGCGCCTGGTGGACCTATAAGAATTATTATCACTTCTCGTCCATTTTTAATTTTTTAATTTTACTTTTTTCATTAACCCTTCATATTTACTACTAAATAAGTGAGTTTGAATTTGGGTAAATGTATCAAGAACTACATTTACTACAATTAAAAAACTTGTTCCTCCTAAAGAAAGTGACACTACATATTTGTTCATTAATAGCTCAGGTATAACACATATTATAGTTAAATACCCCCCCCCTATAACCGTAAGTCTAGTGAGTATATAATCAAAATATTCCGCCGTATTTTTGCCCGGCCTTTTTCCAGGAAGATAAGCACCGTATTTTCTCAAATTATTTGCTGTTTCTTCAGAATTAAATACTATAGCTGTATAGAAAAAGCTAAAAAACATTATTAAAGCAATATAAAACAAAATATATATAGGTTTTCCATGACCTAGATAATATGTTAACCTTCCCATAATTTCTGAATTATTAGTAGAGAAATTTGCAAGAGTCGCAGGAAATAACAAAATCGAACTAGCGAATATAGGAGGGATCACTCCCGCAGTATTAAGCTTGAGCGGCATATGCGTTGCTTCTCCGCCATAAATCTTATTTCCTACTTGCCTTTTAGGGTATTGAACTAATAATTTTCTCTGCGCTTTTTCAAAAAAAATTATTATCGCTATTAGTATAACTACGCCTATACAAACAGTTATTCCTACTAACGGCGATAGAGCTCCTTTACGAGATAATTCAAACATATTTATAATAGCACTGGGTACGCCTGAAATTATACCGATAAATATAATTAGAGAAGTACCGTTTCCTATACCTCGAGAAGTGATCTGCTCTCCGAGCCACATCAAAAACATTGTTCCAACAACTAAGGTAATTACCGTAGTAACTTTAAAAAAAACACCTGATATAGTTACTACCGGTCCGGTAGCAGTGATTATCGATTCTAAACCTATAGCTACTCCATAAGCTTGAAAAGAAGCTAATACAACTGTTAAATATCTTGATAGTTGATTGACTTTTCTTTTTCCTACTTCACCTTCTTTTTTTAAATTCTCTAAAGGCTTATAAGCTACCGACATCAATTGAATAATGATCGAAGCAGTTATATAAGGCATAACCGCTAAAGCAAAAATAGACATTCTACCCAAAGAACCGCCCGATAACATATTAAACATACCAAGTATGCCAGATTGATTTTGCTCAGCAACACTATTCAAAACTACTGAATCAATACCTGCAATAGGTATAAACGATCCAAATCTGCATACTACAAGAACTAAAACCGTAAAAATAATACGATTAACAAGATCATTGCCAGTCTTTTTTGAAGAAGATGAATTCATAAATTATAATGTCTGCCCGCCGGCTTTTTCAATCAATTCTTTAGTTTTAGCAGAATAGGAGTCTAGCTTAAATGATAGAGGAGCAGCAAAATCTTCGCTACTGACCGATAATAATTTAACTAGTGCTTTACTATTTTTAATTAATCCGACCTCTACTAATTTTTCTTTAGTAATTACTTCCGTTTCGTTCAAACGGCCTTCTAATAATAAAGCTTCAATATCGTAAATATTTACGATATTATATTTTTTAGGCGACAAAGAATTAAAACCTCTTTTTGGCAACCTTTTTATTATAGGAGTTTGCCCCCCTTCAAAACCTTTTATTGCCACACCTGACCTAGATTTTTGACCCTTCACACCTCTTCCGCAAGTTTTGCCTTTTCCGCTTCCGATACCGCGTCCTACTCTTTTTCTATTTTTTTTAGAACCAAAATTATTATATAATTCGTTTAATTTCATTTTGAGACTCTAATTAATATTTTCTATTTTTAATAAATGCTCAACTTTTTTAAGCATGCCTTTGATTGAGTTAGTAGCTTCAACAATAACAACTCTACCAATTTTATTTAAACCAAGTCCAATTAAAGTTTGTTTTTGATCATATTTACGACCTATACTACTTTTAATTTGAGTAACTTTAAATTGTGCTTCGGTTAATTTTTTTTCTTTTGTATTACTCATAGTTTCTTAATCACCCTCAAACCTTCTAGCATTTACAGTATGATATTATTAAACAATTTTATTCATTTATTTGAAGATCAGTAGCTTTTATTGATACTTCGTTTATTTTTTTATCTCTTCTTAGCCCAATAGTTTTGGGAGAAGAAAGTTTATTCAAGGCATCAAATGTTGCTGCAATCATCGCATATACATTACTAGAACCTAACGACTTAGCAACAATATCATGTACTCCTAAAGAATCAAAAATTGCCCTCATAGCACCACCGGCAATAACGCCCGTACCTGCTTTTGCCCTTCTTAAAATTACTTTAGCAGCTCCACTTTTCCCTATAACATCATGATGAATTGTTCTATTTTGATAAAGAGGTATCTTTACCATTTTTCTTCTAGCTTCTTGAGTTGCCTTTCCTCTTGCTTCGGTCACTTCTTTTGCTTTACCGTGACCATAACCTACCTTACCTGCTCGATCCCCAGCAACTACACATGCAGAAAAAGAAAATCTTCGTCCACCTTTCACTACTTTAGTAACCCTATTTACGTCAACTAAAGTTTCACTTACAGCTTCTTCGTTTTTTTTAACTTTAGACATTTATAATAACCTTAACCTAAAATCTTAATTTTTTCCTTGCTGCATCAGCTAGAGCTTTTATAACACCGTGGTATTTATATCCGCCTCGATCAAACACAACCTCTTCTATTCCTTTTAAAATAGCTTTTTCGGCTATTAATTCACCAATTTTGGTAGCGTTATCTACATTGCAATTAGATTTTTTTAATTTTTTAATTTTTTCGTCTAAAGTTGAAGCAGAAGCAATCGTTATTGATTTTGAGTCATCAATTAATTGAGCGTATATATGCCTTCCTGATTTAAAAATAGATAATCTAGGTCTATTAGACAATTTAGATATTTTATATCTTACTCTACTTTGCCTTCTTTTAAACTTAAGTTTCGCACTATGCATATTTAACTCTTAAATTTTAATTTTTCTTGCCTTCTTTTCTTGGTATATACTGACCTTTAAACTTAATGCCTTTACCTTTATAAGGCTCAGGCGGCCTTTGTTTTATAATAATGGCTGCAAATTGACCTAATTTTTCTTTATCAACTCCTTCTAAAATAATTATATTTTGTTTAGGAACATCAACCTTGATATTTTTAGGTATTTCAATTTTTGTATTATGACTTTTGGCAAGCATTAGATTTAAATAATCTCCTTTCACCATAGCCCTATAACCGACGCCATTAATTTCCAGCTCTAACTTAAAACCTTCTTTTACCCCTTTAACCATACCAGATATTATACTTCTTGTAGTACCCCACATAGAACGAGCACTTTTATTTTGAGCTAATGGCTTTACTAAAATTTTATTATCTTCTAATAAAATTTCTATATTTCCTTTAAAAGCTTTCGATAATTGACCTTTGGGTCCCGACACATTCACCTCTAACCCTTCTAAGCCAATCTTTACTCCTTCCGGTACAATAATCGGTAATTTTCCAACACGTGACATTTTTTTACCTTAAAACACTTTACAAATTACTTCACCGCCAACATTTTGAATATGAGCTTCTCTATCTGACATTACTCCATGCGAAGTAGAAAGAATATAAATACCCATATTATTATAGTATCCTTTTAAATCCTTGATTGCTGAATATACCCTTCTTCCAGGGGTAGAAACTTTATGAACTTCACGTATAGAAGCCTCACCCTTGCTAGAATATTTTAAATCTACTTCAATATGGCTAATATTATTTTCTTGAGTAATTCTATACTCTTTTATATATCCTTCTTTTTGTAGCACGTCTAAAATTGCACATTTCATTTTTGAACTAGGAAGATAAACGCTTATTAATTTACTTTTATAAGCGTTTCTAATTCTAGTTAACATATCTGCTACGTTATCACTCATTGACATATTATATACCCCTTAATTCTTACCAACTTGCCTTAATTACCCCAGGTACCAAACCTTTACCAGCTAAAACTCTCAACATATTTCTTGAAATACCAAATTTTTTGCTCACACCTCTTGGTCTCCCTGTTAATTCACATCTATTTCTTACTCTAATAGCAGCTGAATTTCTTGGTAATTGAGCAAGAGTTATAACTAGTGAAAAACGCTCTTCTAACGAGATATTTTTATCGTAAATTTTGTTTTTTAATTTTGTACGCTTACTATACAAACTTTGTGAAATTTTTTTTCTTCTTTCATTTTTTTTTATAGAACTTAATTTTGCCATTTACATATCCTAAAAATTAATTATAAAAAGGTAAATTAAAGCCCGAAAGTAATAATTTACCCTCTTTATCGTTTTTAGCTGTTGTAACAATAGTAATATCCATACCCCTTATTACGTCAATTTTATCATAGTTAATTTCAGGAAAAACTATTTGCTCCTTTAATCCAAAAGTAAAATTCCCCTTCCCATCAAAACTTTTATAGGAAAAGCCTCTAAACTCTTTAACACGCGGCAGCGCTACAATTACTAATCTTTCGAGAAAATCATACATTCTATCTTTACGTAAAGTAACTTTACACCCTATTTTCATTCCTTCACGAAGCTTAAAAGTTGCTATAGATTTTCTTGCTAACGTTACAACAGGCTTTTGTCCAGAAATTAAAGTTAAGTCATTAACAACGTTATTCATTACTTTAGAGTCGGCTACCGCAGCACCTACCCCCATATTTATAACGATTTTTTTTATTTCCGGTATTTCATGTTTATTTTTATAAGAAAATTCTTTTTGCAAATTTTTTATAATTTCTTGAGTATATAACTCTTTAAATCTTAATAACATTATTTACCTTCCTTACCGATAATCTCTCCTGATTTTTTCGCCACCCTTACTTTAGAACCGTCTGCTAAAATTTTAAAACCTACTTTTGTAGATTGACCGGTTTTAGGATCGATATGAGCGACATTCGAGATATGTATAGGTAATTCTTTAGTTATTATTCCACCCTCACTTACTTGGCTTGGTTTGGTATGTTTTTTCACCAAATTTATACCAGAAACGATAATTTTATTATCTTCAGGAAAAACCTTTAGTATTTTTCCTTTTTTCCCTTTGTATTTTCCAGTAATAACGATAACTTCATCACCTTTTTTAACTTTTAACTTAATCATTTATAATACTTCCTCTGCAAGCGACATTATTCTAACAAATTTTTTAGCTCTTAATTCTCTAGTTACAGGACCGAAAACTCTAGTACCTATAGGCTCACCTTGCTTATTTAAAAGTACTATTGCATTTTTATCAAATTTTATTGTACTACCGTCAGCTCTTCCAACTCCTTTTCTAGTTCTAACTATTAATCCTTTGTATACATCACCTTTTTTAACTTTTCCTCCAGGTATAGCTACCTTAATCGAAACTACGATAACATCACCAAGTTTAGCTACCATATGATGAGAACCTCCTAAGACTTTAATACACATAACTTTTTTAGCACCGGAATTATCCGCAACATCTAAGATGCTTTGCATCTGAATCATAAATTACTTCCACTTAAATACTTTTAACAAAACACAAAATAAACAATCTATTCGATAAAGTCAAAGACTAAAAGTCTTTATTAGCAAAAGATCTAAACCTGTTTACGTTATTAATTTCGTTTTACCTATTACTTACAGGATTTACTACTTATTACCTAGTACGCAAATTTAATTACTTTCGATATAATCGTCATTCAATACTATCCATGTTTTTGTTTTTGAGATAGGACGGCTTTCTACTATATTAACTTTATCTCCATCCTGAAATTTATTTTCAGGATCGTGAGCGGCATATTTTTTAGATACTTTTACGAATTTTTTATAAATTGGATGCTGAAATTTACGCTCTACTTTTACTGTAATAGTTTTATCAGCCTTTGAACTCACTACAACGCCTTGTAAGATTCTTTTTGGCATTTTAATATTCCTCGCTCTCAGATCTTTTGGTTAATTCGGTCTTAATACGCGCAATTGATTTTTTAACAAAAGAAAACCTACTTGTGTTTTTCAATTCTCCTAAAGTCTGTTGAAACCTTAAATTAAATAATTCTTTTTTTAAATCAATAAGATTTTTGTTAAGCTCCTCCATAGTTTTAGGAGCCAGCTCTTTTTTAAAGGATTTTAAATTAGTCATAACGTCTCACTATCTTTGTTCTTACCGGTAGTTTAGCGCTAGCAAGCTCTAAAGCTCTAAGGGCTATATTTTCTTCCACTCCTTCAATTTCAAACATAATTCTTCCAGGAGAAACTCTTACTGCAAAAAATTCTGGCGCTCCTTTACCTTTACCCATTCTTACTTCTGCTGGCTTTTTAGAAACGGGCAAATCAGGAAAGATTTTTATCCACAACCTACCTTGTCTTTTCATACATCTGGTTGCTGCTTTTCTTGCTGCCTCTATTTGCCTTGCAGTCACTCGCCAACCATCTATAGATTTTAATCCAAAAGAACCAAAAGCAAGCATAGTACCTGATTTTGCTTTTGAAGTGACTCGTCCTTTATGAGCTTTTCTAAATTTTTGTTTTTTTGGAGCTAACATTTTTGCACTTTAAAATTAATTATATTTTTTATTTTCGGTGTACTCACCTTTGTAAATCCAAACCTTTACGCCTATAACTCCGTAAGTAGTTATAGCTTCTGCCGTTGAATAATCAATATCGGCTCTTAAGGTATGCAAAGGGACCCTTCCTTCTCTATACCATTCCGTTCTGGCAATTTCAGCTCCACCAAGACGCCCTGAACAACTAACTCTTATACCAAGTCCTCCTTGCTTGAAAGAAGCTTGAATAGCTGTCTTCATTGCTTTTCTAAAGGAAACTCTTTTTTCAAGTTGTGAAGCAATATTTTGCGCAACTATTGGAGCATCAATATTAGATTTTCTTACTTCATGAATATTAATATAAACTTCTTTTAAAGAAGCCATTTTTTCTATAGTCTTTTTTAATTTATCAATCTCACTACCGCTTTTACCGATAATGATATTCGGCTTTTTTGCATAAATATTAATTATAACACTTTTATTTGAAGGCCTTTCAATAAGTACCCGACTAACTTGAGCTTGAGTATAATTTTTATTTATTAATTCTCTCATCCTTATATCTTGTATAAAAAGAGTCTTATAATGTTTTTCAGCATATAATACTGAATCCCATCCTTTAATTAATGTTGGTCCAACTCTAAAACCATGCGGGCAAATTTTTTGTCCCATTTTAATTCTCCTCTTTTTCTGTAACAGTAATATAGAGATTACTAAAAAATTTATTAATTCGAGCTGCCCGTCCTTTAGCTTTTGGCATCACTCTTTTCATTACTAAAGCTTTACCGACCGTAACACTTGTAATAACTAATCTATCTATATCCAGACCTAAATTATTTTCAGCATTAGCAATCGCAGAATTCAAACAGTTCTTTACATCGTGCGCAATTCGCTTCGGTGAAAAAGTTAGCTGCACTAATGCTTGCGAAGCTTTCATATTTCTGATAGAAGCCGCAACTAAATTTAACTTTCTTGGACTAACTCTAATAGATTTAGCTTTTGCCGTAGCAAAATTTTTACTTACTTGTGCCATATAATATAATTTATTTTCTTTTAACTTTTTTATCTGCTCCATGACCGTAGAATGTTCGAGTCGGCGCAAATTCCCCTAATTTTCTTCCAACCATTTCTTCACTCACGGAAACCGGTATAAACTTATTTCCGTTATGTACCGAAAATGTAAAACCGACAAAAAAAGGTAAGATAGTTGACCTTCTGGACCAGGTTTTAATCATTTCTGATTTACCGGATTCCATTAACTTATGTACTTTTTTTATTAAATAACCGTCTACAAAAGGCCCTTTCCAAACCGAACGCGCCATAACTAATACCTAATTTTAATTACTTTCTTTTTTTGATAATAAACTTTGAAGTAGATTTATTTTTACGAGTCTTTTTACCTTTAGTCGGGAATCCCCAAGGAGTAACGGGATGACGCCCGCCGGAAGTTTTACCTTCGCCGCCGCCATGTGGATGATCAACCGGATTCATAGCTACTCCTCTGACATGTGGCCTACGCCCTAACCATCTATTTCTGCCGGCCTTTCCTAAGTTAATATTTTTTTGATCCGAGTTGGAAACAACGCCTATAGTAGCTTTACAATCTAAAAGTATTAATCTAAATTCACCCGACCTAAGCTTAATTTGCGCATATCCCGAATCTTTACCCACCAAATCTACCGAAGTACCAGCCGATCTTGCAATCTGACCGCCTTTACCTATTTTCATTTCAACATTATGCAAAGTAGTTCCAACAGGAATAAATCTTAAAGGCAGGCAATTACCAATTTTGATATCGGCCTCTTTGCTAGATATTATTTTCTCACCTATAGATAATTTTTGCGGAGCTAGAATATAAGAATATTCACCGTCTTCAAATTTAATTAACGCAATAAAAGCAGTACGGTTCGGATCATACTCTATTCTTTCAACGGTAGCAAATACATCTAATTTATTTCTTTTAAAATCAATAAGACGATATAACTTTTTATGCCCGCCGCCTCGATGCCACGATGTAATTCTACCTTGATTATTTCTTCCACCAGTTTTAGTTATTCCTTTAGTTAAAGGCTTAAAAGGATCGCCTTTCCAAAGACTAGCTTTATCAACTTGTATTAACTCTCTAAGTGAAGGGGTGACTGGGTTAAATTTCTTTAAAGCCATTTTATTTAATTCCTCCAGTAAAATCAATAGTATGATCTTTTTCCAATGTCACAATAGCTTTCTTCCTATCAGATTGACACCCGTTAAACCCTTTAAACCTTTTCTTCTTGCCTTTCACATTTAAAATATTAACTTTTTTAACTTTTACTTTAAATATTTCTTCAATAGCTTTTTTAACTGAGGGTTTTTTAGCAACCTGATCTACATAAAAAGTAAACTTATTCTGCTCAGAAAGGGCAGTAGTTTTTTCCGTTATAACCGGCCTTCTAATTAAGTCGTAATGTTTATAAGAATTCATTTTAACCTCTTTTCTAAAACATCTACCGCCTCTTTTGACATCAACACATATTCATGACGTATTATATCGTAAACGTTTGCTCCTATTTGTGGAACCACCACGGTATTATGTATATTTTTTGCCGCCAGAGAAAAGTTAACGTCAACCTCATTTCCGTCAATTACAAAAAAACTTTTTCCCTGAAATTTATTTAATATATTAGCAAGAACAGAAGTTTTCGGCTCATCTAACTTTAAAGAATTTATTATCAATAATTTTCCTTCAGCCAATTTTCCTGACAAAGCATGCATTAACCCAAGCTTTCTGACTTTTTTAGGTAATTTTGTTGCATGACTTCTGGATACTGGACCGTGAGCTACACCACCGCCGCGCATTTGAGCAGACCGTAATGAACCCTGCCTTGCGTTACCTGTACCTTTCTGCTTAAACGGCTTTTTCGTAGTACCGGATACCCCTGATACCGTTTTAGTTTGATGGGTACCAGACATTACCTTAACACGCTGCCAATCAATAACAAGCTTTATAATATCTTCCCTGATGAATTCTAAAGCAAATATATCTTCATCTAAATTAACCTCGCCTACTTCTTCATTTGCAAGATTTAATATTTTAGTCTTCATGTTTGTTTAACCTATATAATCTTCTATAACTCTAGAAACCGTAATTGCGAACACGCTGAAAAAAATGTTATACTAAATTTATGTCAGTATTTTTTATTAGATTCAGGGTAAAAAATTGATTGCATCGGTATAAATACTTCCATACACCGACAACATCCCAGGCTTTTGCTCTTTATAGTTATTACCTATGCTCCCTTGCGTTTACAAATCACACGGCAATTCTTTAATTTATTTTCTTAAATCTGTTATATAACTATCAAAACCTTCTTTACTGCGTCTTTAATACAAAGGTAAGAACCTTTGGAACCAGGAATACTACCACTAATCATAATAACACCACGCTCTTTATCGACTCCAAATACTCTCAGATTCTGAATGGTAATTTTTTGACACCCCATATGCCCAGCCATTTTTTTATTTTTAAAAACTTTACCCGGATCTTGTCTTCCTCCCGTAGAACCGTGAGAACGATGAGATATCGACACACCATGAGAAGCCTCAAGCCCTCTAAAATTATGCCTTTTCATACTACCAGCGAAACCTTTACCTATAGTAGTTCCTGACACGTCAATAAATTGACCGGCAGCAAAATGATCCACCTCTAAATTAGCAGCTATATCAATAAAATTGTCTTTGGAAACTCTAAATTCCTTTAGTTTGACTTTAGGAGCTATTTTAGCATTAGCAAATATTTGTTTTAGAGGCTTGGTTACTCTCGATATTTTTTTATCTTTTATGCCAATAACTATAGCATTATACCCATGCTTTTCTTCAGTTTTATGCGCAACAACCTGACAGTTATCAACTTTTACCAAGGTAAGAGTAACCCTTTCTCCCTTTTCGTTAAATACTGAAGTCATACCAATTTTTTGGGCGATTATACCAGTTCTCATTACTCCCCACTCTCTAATTTAATCTCAACATCAATACCTGCAGGCAAATCAACTTTCTTTAAAGCATCAACGGTTTGCGGGGTTGGATAGCTAATAATAAGCAATCTTTTCTGGGTTCTAATCTCGAATTGTTCCCTTGATTTTATATGCACGTGAGGAGATCTATTTACGGTAAATCTTTCAATCATTCTTGGTAAAGGAATAGGCCCGCTAACATCAGCACCAGTTCTTTTAACAGCACCGACTATTTCTTTCGTAGCTTGATCAAGAATACGATGATCAAATGACTTTAAACGAATCTTGATTTTTTGACTATTTTTCATTTAGTAAACCTTATTTACAAACAGCAAGATTACCCAAAACAACACTATTAGTAATGTGTTTGATATATCTCAAAATAATAAATGCTTATTATATAGGATAACGAGCATTTATGAAACAACTTATTTTATAATTTTTGATACAACTCCTGCTCCAACCGTCCTACCACCTTCGCGAATAGAAAACTTTAGACCTTCTTGCATAGCAATCGGAGAAATTAACTTAACTTTAAAATTAGCATTATCTCCAGGCATAACCATCTGCTTATCAGTCGGTAATTCTATCGTACCAGTAACATCCGTTGTTCTAAAATAGAATTGCGGACGATAATTATTAGTAAATGGAGTATGACGCCCCCCCTCTTCTTTACTAAGCACGTATACCTCAGCTTGAAATTCATCATGTGGAGTTATACTACCTGGTTTAGCTAGCACTTGCCCTCGTTGTACATCTTCTTTCTTTGTTCCGCGTAATAATATACCTACATTATCCCCTGCTTCACCGCTGTCAAGAAGCTTTCTAAACATTTCCACCCCAGTACAAGTACTAGTTTGAGTATCTTTTATTCCAACTATCTCTATAGCTTCACCGACTTTTATTACACCCGCTTCAATCCTACCAGTTACAACAGTACCCCTTCCAGAAATAGAAAACACATCTTCTATCGGCATTAAGAATGGCTTCTCAGTTTCTCTTTTTGGCTGAGGAATATAACTATCTACGGCAGTCATTAATTCATGAATAGCTTTTTCTCCTTCAGGCTTACCTTCTAATGCTTGGAGTGCAGAACCCTTAATAAAAGGTATATCATCACCAGGAAAATCGTACTTTGATAATAACTCTCTTACTTCCATTTCAACTAATTCAAGCAAATCAGGATCATCAACCATATCCACTTTATTTAAAAAGACAACCATAGCTGGAACACCCACCTGCTTAGCTAATAATATATGCTCTCTTGTTTGAGGCATTGGGCCGTCGGCAGCAGAAACTACCAGTATTGCTCCATCCATTTGAGCAGCACCCGTTATCATATTTTTTACATAATCGGCATGGCCCGGACAATCTACGTGAGCATAATGCCTAGCTTTAGTCTCATATTCTACGTGTGCAGTAGAGATTGTTATACCCCTCTCCTTCTCTTCAGGAGCTGCATCGATTTGATCGTAAGCTGTTGCCTTTGCTCCACCTTCTTTGGCAAGCACTATTGTTATTGCCGCCGTTAAAGAAGTTTTACCGTGATCCACGTGACCGATAGTACCTATATTAACGTGTGGTTTATTTCTTTCAAACTTTGCTTTTGCCATATTATTTACTCTCTACAATTTTTTTAAGTTTTAATACAAATTGATTTTTTTAAAGTGTATATTTATTTATCTTGCTAAATCTTCACAAACTTTATTACTAAATGTCTGGAGCGGGTGATGGGAATCGAACCCACGCGACCAGCTTGGAAGGCTGGAGTTCTACCATTGAACTACACCCGCATTACCAATCATTTTTCAAAAATAATATTATTGAAAAACGACCGATAGCTCCCCTAAACCTTTTAGTATGGTGGAGGGAGAAGGATTTGAACCTTCGTACGCTTACGCGGGCAGATTTACAGTCTGCTGCCATTGACCACTCGGCCACCCCTCCTAAAGAACTTTACCGTATAAATAGACTAATTCACTGTAAAGCACAATAGAAATTAGTATTAGGACATAAAAAAATCTTTTGCCGAATCATCAAATAAACAAATAGCAGCTAGCACGTTTATTTAGTTGTAAGTTTCTATAATAAATAGTAACTTATGTCAAGAATAAATTGTTCTAGGTTTTTAATAACATGCGAAATAAAGAGACCCCCTCTAAAAACTTTTATTATCTTTACGGAAAACACCCGGTATATTCAGCTCTTAAAAATCCAAAACGTCAAATTGACAGTATTTTGTGCACGGATGACATTTTTAAAAATAATAAGGAATTAATAAGCCTACACCCTTACAAAATCATAGCTAACAATGATTTCTCTAAATATTTAGGTTTAAACCAAGTACATCAAGGAATAGCAGCTAAAGTTAAAACTATTTTTTCTGATAATATTAAGGATATTGACGCCACTAATCCAAATTGTAAAATTGCGATTCTTGATCAAATAACCGATCCTCAAAATATTGGCGCGATTATTCGTAGCGCCGCCGGCTTTGAAATTAATACGATAATATTACCTTCAGATAATTCTCCAGACGAAAATGCGACTATTGCTAAAGCCGCATCAGGTACTTTGGAATTAGTTCAAATTATAAAAGTTACTAATTTACGTATGACTATGGAATATCTAAAAAAACAAGGTTTTTGGATTGTCGGTCTCGATGCCGCAGGGGTAAATTCTTTTAACGATAAATTACTTTCAGATAAAATCGTTGTAGTACTTGGCTCAGAAGATAAAGGAATAAGAAAATTGGTACGAGAAACGTGCGATTATTTAGTGAAAATACCTATTTCAAACAAGGTAGAAAGCCTTAACGTATCAAATGCCGCTTCTATAGTCTTTCATTCACTATATATAAAACATTCTAAATAAATATTATTTTTAGTTCATTTTTTATTTACTTGCAGGTAAAGAATAAGCTACTGTAAAATAATATTTAAATCCTATTTAATTGATATTATACTAATATAGAGATACTGGTAACAGCGTCTATAACACGCTTTACGCAAGTTCATAAATTTCTTTACAATAAACAATAACCTCAATAAGAGTACGTCATGCAGGAAAATGCAGAACAAAATAAAAAAATTATTGAAAATTTTGAACAGCAAGTAGACAAGCTTATAAAAGAACAAAAAGAGCAAATACTGACCAAAGCAATTCTTGGTAAATTTTTGGATGATATAATTAGTAATTTAAAAGACAAAAATTTAATTGACGAAATAACATTTGATATTTATCAAGGTAAGGCAGTGATTGAAAATATAAACTACCCACATAATGCTTTGTCTAACGATCCTGAAATACATCAATGGCAGAAATTCTATAATTTTAATCGTGATATTATGTTAAATAATACCTTAACCTTTCTTTCTAATAGCTTAATAACTTTTTCATTAAAAGATAAATTATATTATAGTTTTGCAAAATTATGTAAACAATTAGGCCTACAGCTAATAAGCGATCATTTTACGAAAAAATTAAACAATATATGAAAAATTACAGAACAGAAACAGATTCGTTCGGCGAGATTAAAATAGAAGAGCAATTTTATTGGGGCGCTCAAACTCAGAGATCCTTAGAAAATTTCAAGATAGGTGGGCAGAAAATGCCTTTGGTTTTAATTCGCTCTTTAGCGATTTTAAAAAAATGTGCAGCACTCACTAATCAAGAATTAGGTAGCCTTGAACTTAAAATAGCAGCCGCAATATACAAAGCTACCGATAGGATTTTAAGTGGCGAATTTAACGATAATTTTCCGTTAGTAATATGGCAAACCGGATCAGGTACACAGACAAACATGAATATGAATGAAGTGATAGCCTCTATTGCTAATGAAGAATTAACAGGCAAAAAAGGCGGTAAATCCCCTGTTCATCCCAACGATCATGTTAATAATGGACAATCGTCAAATGACTCTTTTCCAACCAGCATGCATATAGCAACCGTGCTTGCAACAAAAGAACAATTAATACCGGCACTTACAAATTTATTAACGAGTTTGCAAGATAAATCACAAAATTGGGATAAAATTATTAAGATAGGGCGCACCCATCTGCAGGATGCTACTCCGATAACTTTAAAACAAGAATTCTCCGGTTATATTACTCAAATCGCTTATGCGTTAGAACGGATAGAGGACGCCCTTAAAAAAGTTTATTTACTTGCGCAAGGCGGAACGGCAGTCGGGACAGGTATAAATTCACCTGCAGGATTTGATATAAAATTTGCCGAGAAAGTAGCCGAGTATACTAAACATCCTTTTAAAACAGCTCCTAACAAATTTGAAGCACTGGCCGCTCATGATGCGCTAGTAGAATTTTCTGGCACACTTAACACGATAGCCGTTAGTTTAATGAAAATAGCCAATGATGTAAGATTACTTGGTTCAGGTCCAAGGTGCGGATTCGGTGAGCTACATCTACCGGAAAACGAGCCAGGCTCTTCTATTATGCCCGGTAAAGTTAATCCGACACAAGTCGAAGCTTTAACAATGGTGTGTACGCAGGTAATGGGTAATCATGTAACCGTGACGATTGCCGGCTCAAACGGTCATCTTGAACTGAATGTTTTTAAGCCCGTAATTATATATAATATTCTACAGTCTATCGAGTTACTTTCGGATAGCGTTAATAGCTTTGTCACTCATTGTATAAAAGGCCTTGAACCTAATATAGAACGAATTAATAATTTACGTGATCAATCTCTTATGTTAGTTACTGCTCTTAACCCTCATATCGGTTATGATAATGCAGCAAAAATTGCCAAGGAAGCTTATAAGCAAGGAATAACTTTAAAGCAAGCGGCACTACAATTAAACTTATTATCGGCAGAAGAATTTGATAAAATAGTAGTAGCTGAAAATATGGTTGACAATATTAGCAAAATAGACTAGTATTGAACTAGTTTAATTTATTATATTATCTATATGAAACAACATCTACCTAATCAAATTAATTTATTTGAAGCAAAAACTCATTTTTCAAACCTTATACAACGTGTACAAGACGGTGAGAAGATTACTATATGTAAACACAATACACCAGTTGCCCTACTTATACCAATCACGACAAGACCTAAAATAGAAAATATTGTAGAAAAATTTGCTGAATTTAGTAAAGGCAAGACATTGGCACCTTATACTATTAATGAGCTTAGAGATGAAGGCAAAAGATGAATAATCTCTCTTTTATACTAGATTGTTCTATAGCTATAACATGGTGTTTTGAAGATGAGAATAATGAATATTCAAAATTTGTGTTAAATTATTGTATGAAGCACGGAGCTATAGTACCTTCTCTTTGGAAACTTGAAATAACTAATACATTATTGGTATCAGAAAAACGTAATAGATTACATATAGCCGATACCGTTAAATTTATAGATTTATATAATTCTCTACCTCTTAACATATCAAATTTTAATTTTTCTATACATGAAATTACCCAAACCGCAAGAAATAACAATCTTACTTCATATGATACAACTTATTTATTAACTGCCATACATGAGGGACTTCCTATAGCTACTAACGATAAAGCATTAATTAAAGCATGTCATAATAACGGCGTACTATTATTAAAGGAAAATAATCCGCATTTTTCATAAAAGACTATAGAAATATTGCTTAATTTTTATTATACTTAAGCAAAAATACTTATCAGGTAAAAAATAATTATGAACCTAGGCATTAAAGCACCAGAAAATATAGTACTTAAGCCGGTTATTACGGTTTTCGGCATAGGCGGAGCCGGCAGTAACGCAGTAAATAATATGATCACTTCTAAGCTACAAGGTGCTAATTTTGTGGTAGCCAATACTGATGCCCAATCGCTTGAGCATTCCTTATGTAACAATAAAATCCAGCTAGGCGTCACAACTACCAGAGGTCTTGGAGCAGGAGCATCACCGGAAGTCGGGGCTATGGCCGCTCAAGAATCGGAGAATGAAATTCGCAGTTATTTAGAAGGTAGTAACATGGTATTTATTACCGCCGGTATGGGCGGTGGCACCGGTACGGGCGCTTCACCAGTTATTGCCAAGATTGCTAAGGAATTAGGTATTCTTACGGTCGGCGTAGTGACTAAACCTTTCCATTTTGAAGGCGGTCATCGTATGAAAACAGCCGATAAAGGGCTGATAGAATTACAGCAATTCGTCGACACCTTAATTGTCATACCAAATCAAAATTTATTTCGTATAGCAAACGAGCAAACAACATTTGCTGATGCTTTCAAAATGGCAGATGATGTACTTCATGCAGGAGTCCGAGGTATAACGGATTTAATGATTATGCCGGGACTTATTAACCTTGATTTCGCCGATATTAGAGCCATAATGAGCGAAATGGGTAAAGCAATGATGGGTACGGGTGAAGCAACCGGAGAAGATAGAGCTATTAAAGCAGCAGAAGCAGCGATCTCAAATCCTTTGCTTGATCACAGCTCAATGCGTGGCGCTAAAGCAGTGTTAATTAACATTAGCGGTTCCGACATGACTTTATTTGAAGTTGATAATGCAGCTAACAGAATTAGGGAAGAAGTTGATAACTTGGAAGCAAATATTATTTTCGGTTCAACCTTTAACCCCGAATTAAACGGCCTTGTTAGGGTATCGGTTGTAGCAACAGGCATTGATGCTGATAAAATAATAGCTTCAAAAGCTTCAATTACTTTAACATCGCAGGAAAGTAAAAATATCGAGAATATATCACACTCGACAGAGATAGAAGAAATCCCTGAGTTTAATCAGTATAATATTGAAGAAACAGTCATAGAGAATTCTTTACAGGATTTAACAGAAAATACTCAAAGCTTGCCGGTAAATACGGCAAATAAACCGATAGAAGAAGCTTCAAAATCTTCATTTTTAGGCAGAATGTGGAATTCTTTGAGAACTCCGAATTCCCAAACTCCTGAAAGAACTAAGAATATTATAGTTACCTCAGACGATAACCGAGAGACTAAACCGGAATCGGATATTCACGATATACCGGCTTTTTTAAGGAAGAAACGAGATTAAGACTTTTCAGACTGTGTAGGCGTTGTTGCAAAAACACCGTCATTGCGAGGAGGGGCGTAGCCCCGACGTGGCAATCTAGAAAAAAATATTATGCAATTTATTATTTTCTGGATTGCCGCGCTCCCTATAGTCGCTCGCAATGACGCGTGGGATATCCACGCAACAACGCCGGCTGTGTACGATTTCTAACTCTTTTCTGCTACAAATTTTAAAACAGTAAATTGGTGAGAAATCGTACGCAAAACCCGGACAAGAAATATTTCAGGACAATTTTTTACCCTAAAATATTAGAGCTATTTATTCTTCTTCTATAAATCCATTTTTGTCTCCTATAGACTTAACTTCATCTCCTAAAAGCATTTCTGTAGTTTCTTTGAGACTATACTTACTTAAAAAGTCAGTATTTAACTCAATATTTTCCCAGTGATGTGCTATACGCTTTATTGTATCTTTTATATTTTTATTAACCTTATTTTCATTACTAATATTTAGTAATTGTTGTAAAATAACCCTTCCCTCTGGAGCAGTAATAAAGTCAATAAATGTTTGATAATGATTATTTACCAGATCAAGTAAATAATTCCCTGGTATTTTAAATTGTGAATTAGAGTTATAAAAATGTTCTAATTTTTCACCTTCCTCCTGAAGAAAGAATTTTTGGTTTTTAAGTAAACTTATAGGCACCGGTGACAAATCTTCACAGCGATTAAGAAGATTAGCTTCTAATATATTTAAATTTTCATTAGCTTCGGAGTATAGACTAATTTTTTCTTCTATTTTATTAGAAAGTTCAGAAGATATTGTACCGCTATATTTTTGTGCATCTAAATCATATGGCAATCCTTTATTATCAATAATATTTTGTAACCTATTTAAAAATATTCCCTTGCCCCATTGATCATCTAATAACTTAATATTTATTTTGTTTAATTCTTTCCCTTCAACAAATTGGTCTACTAATTCTGCTATATTTAATATTTGTGCTGTCTCTTCTGTGCGATCTTGTATAATATCTATAGGCTTTTTACCTTGTGTATTAGTAATATTAATTTTAGCGCCATTTTCTATTAAAAGCTTTACAACTATATTATTCCTCAGATGAGCTGCATAATATAATGGTGTATTACCTGGGGCATCTGAATGATTAATATTGATTCCATCTTTTATTAAAACTTTAATTATGTCAGCATAAACATCTAAATAATTTAATACAGAATAATGTAAAGCATTCTTCCCTACTTCATCAGTAGCATTAATATTAACACCTTTACTTAATATCTCTTCAACTTCTTTTGCTTCACAACGGCTATTAATTCTTTGCAATAACAACGGTAATTCTTTTTCTTTCATAAATTTACTCCTTTAAAAAATTTAAAGGAAGATATTACTATTTAGTTAAAAAGCAAAGGATTTTTTTACTTTTTAACTTTAAGCATAATTTACTATATATCTATAGATAAGCATTTCTTAAAAAAATTTTTTATAATAAAGAATGGACGTTTTTGTATGGCTCTGTAAACTTCTTTACACTTTAAGCTGCTTTTCTAAATGGCTCTAGTATAAGTCCCATAATAAAGATATATTTAAGCTTTACTCTTCGTCTACCGCTTCAACTGCTTCAACTTCCGGGACAAAATGTTTTAGCATTGATTCGATACCGTTTTTTAAAGTAATACTAGAACTCGGACATCCGGCACACGATCCGTGAAGCTCCAGCTTTACTATACCATTTTCAAATCCTTTATAGACTATATCACCGCCATCCATAGCAACAGATGGACGGACTCTGGTTTCAATAATTTCTATAATCTGTTTTTCAATTTCGGAAAGATTTTCGGTATTATATTTATCAGCGATATCTACAGGTACGCTTGAATCATCAAACACCGGAAAACCAGCAATGAAATGATCCATAATAACCATTAAAATTTCTGGCTTTAATGTTTGCCAATTCCCTTCATCATGCTTGGTAATAGTAATAAAATCGCTACCGAAAAATACTGATTTTACATTAATTATCCCGAATAATAATTCCGCTAATTTACTTTTTCCTTTTACCTCAGGCAATTCACTAAAAAATATCGGCTGTTCAGGACTAACCTGCAACCCCGGAAAGAATTTAATGGCATTTGGATTAGGAGTATTTTCAGTTTGAATAAACATATAAATCAATAAATATAATTAATGTAATAAGAGTTACCCAGGGTATGTATAATTTAATATATTTCACTATAACACCGTCATTGCGAGGAGATTCATAAAATCGACGTGGCAGTCTAGAAAAAATAGCTAGATTGCTTTGCTTGCAATGACGGTGGCAGAGGAGTATCACTAATTATGAACATACACCAGATATATAATTTGTTCACTATAATAGCTTAAAGAAATTACTTGAGCAATGCCTTTCTTACACGCCAGAACTATAAGCAAATCGCTAAAACTTTTAATGGATCGAGGCAAACAGGTGAGTCCAAATTAATTAAGACCATACTGTTTATTGACATTTTAGCTAATATAATTTATTTATTAATATTTAATTTACTAATAGAAATTTTAAATGTTACCCGAAAAAGCAAAAGAAGCATCTTTATTTAGAGCAATTGAACAAAATAGTATGAAACGGCTGGAGTTTTTGCTTTCTATCGGTTTTAATGTAGATGCTGAAAATGATAAAGGCGAGCGACTTATTGAGATACTTACTCGCACTCAGAATTTAGAAGGAGTGAAAATACTATTAAAACATAATGCTGATTTTACTGTAAAGTTTAATAAACTTGGAGAGTTTAGTAAATTTATCCCGCATCTAGTAAAAAAAAGTAATACTAAACTTAAAGATTTGATCAAACTTGAAATGGCATTTTTTGATGAAGATTTTAGAACGATAGATATTATTCTTGATATGGATATAATAATAGACGAGTCTCCAACTACGTTTATTAAATCAATAGGATTTATTAATCATGATAAAGACAAATATATTAAATTTTTAGAAGAGTTTGTAAAATTAAAATTAGAAGTTTTAGAAGTTAGTCATGTTAAAAACGATAAAGAAGCTTTAGCAGGATATATTAAAAAGTTAGAAATTCTTAATGAATTCCTAGAAGAATATGAGTATTTTACAAATAAACCAGTAAAAATGTTTTTAGAAAAGATAATTAATGGATACCACACTACCGAATCATTATCTACAGAAAGTTTTACAGATTTTGAGGAAGATTATTTAAAAAAATATCCCGTAGATTTAACAGGAGAGGAATTTTCTTATTCTTAACCTCTGCCTTTATTATCTTTACCTGAATTATCTTTAATATAGCTTTGCCATTTAGTTGCTTTAATATTTCTGGTAGTATTTGCTATTTGTGATTGTACTTTATGACCATACGTAATTAGTAACCGCCTTTTTATTTTTATTAAGTTTTCTGTAGAAATTTTATACTCCGTATTATTGTTGTTATTATCAATTGTTCTATTAGCTTTTAATTCTTCAGTAATTAAATTTGCTATTTCTTTTTTATTTTGTATTAAATTATCAATAGGCATTTCTTTAAGCACATCAGATAAGGCGTTTCTTATTTGTACACTTTCCTGATTACCGACATGATTTACCTTTTCTATTCTTTCTAGCGCTGTGTCTATTACTAAATTTATCTCCTTTAATGCTTTATTAGTAGCACCAGGATTTTGCTGAAAAAAATTATGCCGCGCAAGGCTTGATGATAGATTAGTATTTAATGATTTTACCCATGTTCTCTCATTCTGCTGGTTTATTCCTTCAGGTTGTTTATTAATAGGTAGGCTTTTATAAGGTCTAGAATTTTTAGGGGGAGGGCCAAAATAGAATAAGTTGCCTGGGTTATCAAGGTTGATTAATTCTTTACTTCCATTAATTTTTTCCTCCAAAAATGCTTTTAGTTTCATATTTCTATATTTTTCAGCAGTAGCTATAAGATTATTCTTGCTGTTTTCTATTTCTAAATTTGCTCCCTTTTCTATTAAAAGTTTTACTAATTCTAAATTTCCGCTCCTGCAAGCTAAAAGTAAAGGGGTTTCACCATTTTTATTAGATTTATTTATGTCAGCTCCATTTTTTAATAAAAGTTTTGCCAACCTCAAATCACCTTGGTCGCATACAGTAAACAAGGCAGTAGAGCCATCAACATTAGGTAAATTAAGATCAACTTTATATTTTATTAGAAGTTCTGTTATTCTAGCATCTCCATAATTACATGTACTGTATAAGAGGGTAGCACCTGTATTATGATCAAAAATATTAGGATTTGCTCCTTTTTCTAATAACATTGCAGTTATTTTTGAAGAATGATATTTATAGGCGACAAATAAAGGGGTATTCCCTAGCGGATCGCTAACATTAGGGTCTGCTCCTTTATTTAATAAACTCTTTACTATCCCTGTAGAATTATTATTACAAGCTATAATTAATGGAATAAGCCCTTTAAGGCCTACTGAATTAGGATTTGCTCCTTTCTCTAACAAAAGCTCTACTATTTTTGTAGAATTATTATTACAAGCTGTAATTAATGGCGTATTCTTTTTACTATTTACACAGTTGGGAGAAGCTCCTTTTTGCAGTAAAATTTCTACTAATTCTAAATTTTCTCTAGCGCATGCACTCATTAAAGGTATAGCGTTTATATTAGGATGAAAATTAGGGTTGATTTCTGGTTGATTTAATAATAATTTTGCTACCTCATTAAAATCTTTACTACAGGCATTATATAACACTGATACGCCTATCGTATATATGGTATTAGGGTCTGCTCCTTTATCTAATAAAGCTTTAACCAAATCTAAATTGTTACTCCAAACAGCAACCCACAAAGGCGTAATATTTAAAATACTCCGGTTTATTAACTCAGTATCTAAATTATTTAGTATATTAGTTAAAATAGCCCTTATTTCGATTTTAGATTTGATGATTGCGCCTCCAGCAACGGAATTAACTAAATTTGTTAATGTACCTGCAATATAATTTTTAACATTTTCATTAGTAATATTACCGATATAACTCTGAAATTTTTCAATATCTTCAGAAGTTAAATATTTTCCTACTAATTCATAAAAACGTTTTTCTTCAAAATTTAAATAATTTTGTAATTCCTTATGCAATTCTTCCTCAGAAACTTTTTTTTGTAAAATATTGGAAATTATATTAGCGCTTGAACCTTCTGCAGGGTTGCGAATAGTTTTGAATTTTATAATGTTATTATCATTCTCTTTTTGATTAAAAGTGGTAGCCTGATAATTTTCCAGCTGATCATAAAGATACTGCAAATGAGGAGTTAAACTATTATCTTTTATATAACGAGTAAGAGAATGCAGAAGAGAGAAATATCCACAGTCTGTAAGTTCAGTGTAACTGGATTTTATATGTGTTACTATTATGCTGCCGGGTTTTAAAACTTTTATATCTTTGTTTGCGGTTCCTCCATAACATGACCATATGTGAACATATAAGGGACTAGATAGTGACAATTCTTGTAATTGTTGTAAAAAATCTTTTGTTTTAATTTCCACATTTTCTAAAGATAAAGTATGCTCTTTATTATTTCTTAGACCATGAGCTGAAATATCAGTTCTAGTATTAGCTCCTATTTGCAAATTCTGCTTTTTGAGCGCTTTTGCTATATCATTTATTTTAATTTCTTTTTTTCCATCTCCTATTACCAAGCAATCTTCTCTGTTATACAGCTCTAAAACTTGAGGATTAGGACGCATGTTAGGCCCCAATATATAAAGGGCTTTTAATTCTTTAGGTTTGGTGAGATCATTAGTTACTGCTTTCGACATACTGAACTATTAATATTTTCATTTAATTAATAAGAGCATGTTTTATTTAAAATAATATAAATAATTAATAATATTAATGTAAAAAAATTTCTACTGTAATACAAAAGTGGCAGTTGTGTGCTAGAGAGTAGCCAATAAAGAGGAAATGATGATATTAAAAATGACTAAAGTAATGTGGGGTGTGGTAAGATAGAGCTGCCAAAAACTGGCTAATGGTACCCGCGGCCGGACTTGAACCGGCAAGGGCTTGCGCCCCACGGATTTTAAGTCCGTTATGTCTACCATTCCATCACGCGGGCATTTGTATACTGTATACAATTCAAGGTGACAGACTAATAAAAAAAATATAAAAATGCAAGTACTTTTATAAATTTATGCTATTTAACTTTAATAGTGTTTAACTTTAATAGTGACAAAATAGTAATAATATGTTAAATTAAAGTCAGAAAGTAAAAATTTCTTTTGCATATTATTGACAAGTAGCACAATATAAGGTAGTTATTACATAATGAGTTTATGTAAGTACACTTTTTAACAAAATAATTTTCTGTTATCAATCGGTAATAAGTCTAAATTTTTGTTAAAGATTTTACAATTAAATTCAGATAAGCAATTTCTATCTAATAAAGGTTTTTATGTCTACAGGTAAAGTTAAATGGTTTAATTCAACAAAAGGTTATGGGTTCATTCAACCGGATGACGGTAGTAAAGATGTGTTCGTCCATATCTCGGCTGTTGAAGAAGCAGGAATTCGTAATCTTAACGAAGACCAAGCTATAAGTTATGATCTTGAAGATAACAAAGGAAAAGTTTCCGCTGTTAACCTCCAACTTAAATAAACATACTTAAAAATACCAAAAGCAGTTATCCAAAACTAACGTTAACAAGACCTTAAGTTTTGGATAGCCTTGTCATTTTCATCAAGATAAAATATTTTGTTTTTATACATAATATACTAATTTAGTTTTCAAGAATAAGTTTTTACTATGCACTTGATAAAAATTTAAGCTTATTTAAGTATTATTAAATAAATTATGTATTTTATCTCACAGATTACATTAAGTCTTTTTGAAATTATGAAAAAATAACTTATCTTTAATACTAAATGCAAAGTTGTTACATGGATCGGCAAATTGTTTTTTTTATATCATTTCTAGTTAGAAATAGAAATTCAGGAGATATTTGAAAAGTAAAATTATATAGTAAACCTGCTGATTTACTTTGCTCAAATGATTTTTGCTCTTCTGTTTTAAGATGGTATTAAAAATTTATGCTATACAACGATTTTTATATAGGGATAATTTATCATAATCTAAGCACTGCTAAAAAATTTTTAAATTGGTAATTAAATAGATTTTTGTAGGAATAATTACTTTTATTTTTTACAACAAAAAGCTTTAATTAGCTTTAAAATTAATTTTATTAACAGCGCTAATTAATGTGCATATTCTAACTTAATCATATAGTCGATTCTAGAGAAATCGGATAGCGAGGTCGTTATCTTACAAACCTAGAGAAATTGACTATAAATAACTAACATTGGATTTATATATAATGAAAAATTTTAATTTACCCGATGAATTAATTTCATCACTCGAAAAAATAAACATCACTACCGCAACTGAAATTCAAAAACAGGCGATACCGCTTGCGATGAACGGAGCAGATATTCTTGCTTCTAGTCAAACAGGTTCAGGAAAAACCCTTGCCTACCTATTACCTATTATCAATTCCTTTATTAATACTAAATCTACTGCTTTAGTGCTTGTACCGACAAGAGAACTAGCAAGTCAAATATGCAATGCTTTAAAAAGCGTAACAAAAGAATTAAAAATGAGTAGTGCGGTATTAATTGGCGGTGAACCGATGCCTGAGCAATTTAGACAGCTAAAAAACAACCCTAAAGTAGTTATCGGAACGCCAGGAAGAATTATCGATCACTTAACTCGCGGTACCTTAAAACTAAATAGTATCGGTATAGTAGTACTTGACGAAATGGACAGAATGCTTGATATGGGAATGAAAGAGCAGCTAGAAGAAATTAATAAATATCTTCCTGAAAAAAGACAGGTTTTAATGTTTTCTGCTACTATGCCCAAGCATATTGTTAGCTTGTCACAAAAATATTTAAAGGATCCTGTTCGTATTACCGTAGGTTCAGCTAATAAAGCCGCACCGGAAATAAAACAAGAATCTTTAAGGATATCGGATAGAGAAAAATTTGGTGAACTTACAAAACAGCTAGATACTCGCGACGGTTCTGTTATTATTTTTGTTAAAACAAAACGTTCGGCAGATCAGTTGGCTAAGATGCTAAAATCAGAAAACCATAAAGCGGAAGCTATTCATGGAGATTTAAGTCAGCGTCAACGTGAACGGGTAATTTTATCCTTCCGCCAGTCACGCCATAGAATAATGGTAGCAACGGATGTCGCTGCTCGTGGTCTTGATATACCTCATACCCAGCATGTTATTAATTATGACTTGCCGATGTGCCCAGAGGATTATTTACATAGAATAGGTAGAACCGGTAGAGCCGGCGCAACAGGTAATGCTTTATCATTTATTTGCCCTGATGATATTATGAGATGGAAAGCTATTGATCGTTTAATAAATCAAGGAGAATCTACTGAACGTAGCGAACTTATGGGGAAAAATAACCGTAGAAAGCCTTTTGGTACTGATAATGGTAGAAAATCTTTCGGTGGTAATAATAGGAGAGATGATAATAACCCGAGAAATAATTCGCCAAGAAAGGCAGGTGCTTTTGATAATTCTCGTAAAAGAACTTTTAATAGTAGTAACAGGAACAGCAAGGCATCCTAGTATATTATACAAAGGCACTGTTGAACGGATCAGTTAAAGCGTACTCGATGTCATTCCCGTGAAAACGGGAATCCAGGAAAGACTTATACTCGTCATTGCGAGAAGGGTCGTAGTTAGGACGTGGCAATCCAGTAAAATAATAAAAACTCGTCATTGCGAACGAAGCGAAGTAATCTAGAAAATTAAGTCATCCTGAATTTATTTCAGGATCTTTTGCAAGAGATGCTGAATCAAGTTCAGCATGACAAGAACTAGATTGCCACGTCGGGACTACGTACCTCCCATCGCAATGACGGCTAAAATTCGATCTACGCAACAACGCTCCCACGAGAGTGACATCAAAAATATTAACTATAAACAACAACGAGGTTTAAATTCATAAATTTTATTATTGTAAAACTAAAACCTGCTTTTAGTATTTTATTTATTTTAACGATAACTTTTCCTTCCGGATTATTTTTTTTACTTAGTGGTTCTACTTTGTCATTTTGGCTTCGAGAATCTGGTTTTAGTAAAATAACTATCGGGCTTTTTAGTTTAGTAAACGTCCTTCACATATTTAAATTTTTATGGGGCCCATTGCTTGAAAAAATAAGTTTTTCAAAGCTTGTATCTCAAGGATATAAATACTGCTTAATCCTTTCATTACTTGGTTGTATTATATGTTTATATGCTTTAACATTTTTCAAACCTGATAATAATTTTGTATTATTTGCTCTATCTTTAATAATTTTAGGATTTTTTTCCTCCATCTATGGAATACTTATTCAGTCATCCCAAATATTACTTGTTAATAGTAAAAATTGGGGCTTAAGCGAAGCAGCTTGTACTACAGGATTTAGAATCGGTATATTAGTTGCAGGCTCCGGCGCATTATATTTATCGACTATAATCTCCTGGGAAAGTATTTATCGAATTATGGCAATTTTATGTCTGCCATCATTATTCTTAATAATTTTTTATTCTTTTAATATTAATAATTCTAATACTCTTCAAAATCGATCAAAATTTTTGTCCGCTTTTCACGATTTTATCAAAAAACCTAAATGGCTTCTGATCGTCAGCTTTATGCTACTTTATAGGTTACAAGATAGCTTTCTGTCCGTTATGCCTAACATGTTTTACGTAGATATCGGTTATTCAAAAACACAGCTTGCATTCGGTTATAAAGCTTTAGGCTTGTGTGCTGCTACTTTTGGGGGGTTTTTAGGAGGGTATTTATGTCGTAAATATGATTATCGGTTGTTATTCAGAAAAGTATTAGTTTGCCACGCTTTATCCGCTTTATCTTTTTTATTTCTTTATTACTGCGCCAAAGATCTTATAGCATTATATATAGTAGTTTTTCTTCAACAATTTACTATGGGCTTAACACTTGCCCCATTTTTTTCTTATCAACTAAAGTGCTGCACTCAAAAATATTGTATAACGCAAATTGCGATATTAACTTCTATTGCTTCTATTACTCCTATATTTTTAGGCAGTATATCAGGGCTTAATGCTACTTATCTTGGGTGGCCATGCTTTTTTATATTATCGACTCTTTGCTTTATTCCAGCTTATATATTGGTAAAATATTTACCGGAATAATATATTTATACTTGTCATTGCGAGGAGGTATTGTTGCGTGGGTACTCCCCAAACGTTATTGCGAAGCCACGAAGTGGCTGCGGCAATCTAGAAATAATAGGTTTCATAGCATTTTTAGCTATTCTTTCCTGGATTGCCGCGTCGATTCTACGAATCTCCTCGCAATGACGATGAAAATCGAGCCCTACAACCAACGCCTAACCACTTCGCAGCTTCGCAATGACGAGGTCTATAGTTATTAGGCACCCATATTTATTACAATGGAAATTGGGTTATTGAGCAGATTTATAGTGAATTAGTTTGAATTAGGGATGATTTATAGGAAATATTTTATTTTTTTGGAGAGGTAGCGAATAACGCTAATGTAGTCCAGTTACGGTATGAGATATGTTTCAAAAAAATTAAAAGATGATATAGAAATTATTCCTAATTCAAACTAATTTACTATAATTAGCAAATCAAAAAGCTTCCTATATTTGTATTTAATAAATATAAGAAAATGCTAGTAGTTATTTTTTCTTTTTATTATATTTTCTTTAAGTTTATTAATATTAGACCAGGTATTTTCTAGCACGTTTTTTTCTGGTTTCATACAAAACATATCAACCTTATTGAGATAATTTTCAAAATCCTTATTTTCATCTGCTAACCTATTAGCCATATTCCAATCTATATCAAATCTTTCTCTAGCAGGAATTAATATTTTACTATCTTCAGGGAATATCGTATTTATTAAAATAAAACCTATTCCGTGCCTAGTGCATAACATTTCGAGTTCATGCCTAGTATCATCTCCAGGGTTATCTAGAATAGGAGCAGCTAAATAGCCATAATGTGCCCATGAAGAATTTGATAAAGCTTGAAAGAAAAACTCTCTTACGTTACTACGGCTTATTTTCTTTTTTACTTCAAAAGACCAAAGCCTTGCTTGCTTCCCTCCATGATATTTAGCACAATCTTTGATCAGTTTACTCCATTTTTTATTAAGAACTTCCATCCCTACCCAATCAGGATGTAACCATATATTTCCTCCAGCTCCTTGTTTATTTGAGGAAAAATTATGTTTAATTTGCATACTATAGATACCTAATTCATCAAGATATAATTTTAGTAATTTATAGGCTTCTTCTTCTGTTATATCCTCTTCTTTGCTTACTTCATCTTTTAAATTTGTTACTCGTTGATTATCAATTTGGTAGTTAGGATTTCGAGTATAATATAACATTACTTGAGGTTCTGATTCTGTCTTGATATTAGATACTGATCTCCACTCATCAAACCTACCTCTACTAATTTCACCTGCGTAAGCCTTTGTAACTTCTTTAATTTTTTCTTTTTGAGTTTTGGCTTTTACTATTTGCTTATTTTTACTTGTATTTGCTTTTCTTCTAGCTTCTTCGGGATAGTTTGCTACGAGCCATTAGCTATATCATAAGGAGTGAATTTTTGATTTTCATGTTCTTTTAAAAAACTAATAATTGCATTTTTACGATTAAATTCCATAATAATTACCGATATGAATTATTAATTAACATACTATTAAAAATAATATATTGGTTAACAAAAATTTTCAATCTTAAATTGCTAGTTGAGATAATTATAGATTGTTATCTATATACTTCTCAAATTTAAAAAATAATTTTTTGAAGTTATGAGTAGTAGCATCTGCTACTTCTATACTAGTTATACCCTTTAGTTCAGCAACTTTTTCAGTAACATATCTGACAAAAGCCGGTTCATTTTGTTTGCCTCGCATAGGAATGGGAGCGAGATAAGGCGAGTCGGTTTCAATTAATAACCTTTCAAGCGGTACGTATTTAACTATCTCTTGTAACTCTAACGCATTTTTAAACGTTATAATCCCTGACATAGAGATATATAAACCGATATCCAACATCTTTTTTGCTAAATCTTTTGAAGAAGTAAAACAATGTATTAACCCAGGAAAATTAGCATTTTTCATTTCGCTAGTTAGGATATCAATTGTATCTTCTTCAGCCTCTCTTGTATGTACAATAATAGGTAATTTTGTTACACTTGCTGCATACATATGTTGTACAAAAGAATCTTTTTGCTGCTGTTTATCATAAGGCGTATGGTAATAATCAAGACCAGTCTCGCCAATTCCGATAATTTTAGGATGAGAAGTTAGAGTAATAAGCTTGTCTGATAACTTATTTATATTTTTTTCTGGATTCCCGCCTTCGCGGGAATGACATTGCCCCATATTATTTATTACTTCACAAGGATGTACGCCTACGCTCGCAAAGACATTTTTATATTTCTCTGCTATGCACAAAATATTAGGTAATTCCTCTAACTTAGTACAAATAGTTTGAAGATATTTAACGTTATTCTCTTCTGCTCTTTTAATTATTTCGTCTAAATTATCTGCCTCTGCAAGCAAATTAAGATGGCAATGAGAATCTATTAACATATCATTGTTCATATTTCTATATTTATACATAGGTTAAGCGTATTCTATGTCATTCCCGCGCAGGCGGGAATCCAGATTTTTTTGTCATGCTGAACTTGTTTCAGTATCTTTTAATATATCCTAAAATAAATCCAGAATAACTAGGTATTTACTGGATTCTCGCCTGCGCGGGAATGACATAAATATTTGCAGAAATGGTGATTCTCTAAGCATTTTCTACTCTTGGAAACACTACGCTAGGCTCTGAAATACTTGCTGAAGGCGTTAAAGCATATTCATGGCTTAAATATTTAAAGCTTCGCTTTTCTTCCGCTATTCCCAATTGATCAAGCATTTTATTTGCCGCCGAAGGCGTAAAAGGCTGGAGCATGATAGCAATATAACGCAATGATTCTAGAAGAGTATATAATACTTCCAGCATTTTTATCGGGTCGGTTTTTTTTAAATTCCAAGGTGCTTCTTTATCAATATAAATATTTGCTTCTTCGGTTAAACTAAGAATATTTTCGAGTATTTTATTAATCTCAAGATTTTTCATTAATTCTATATTATGTACGGCAATTTTACTAGCCGTTGCTAACAAAGGTAATTCATATACCCGATTTATATCGACCAGAGGCACACAGGCTTCATTATTTTTATAAACAAAAGCTAATGTCCTTTGCATTAAGTTACCTATTTTATTTGATAACTCGCTGTTAATCCTACTAATTAAAGCTGCTCTGGAATAATTACCATCCGCGCCGAAAGTAACTTCTCGCATTAAGAAATATCGAACCTGATCAACCCCGAACTCTTTTACTAGTTCAAACGGATCGATAACATTACCGAGCGACTTGGAAATTTTTTGCCCCTCATTTGTCCACCAACCATGAGCCATGACGGAAATAGGTAAAGGCGCATCTGCTGCCATTAAAAAAGCCGGCCAATAAACTGCATGAAAGCGAACGATATCTTTACCGACAACATGCAAATTAGCTGGCCAAAATTTACCGTATTTACCGCTCTCGTCAGGATAGCCTAAAGCAGAAATATAATTAACTAAAGCATCAAGCCAAACATAAATTACATGTTCTTTATCATTTGGGACTTTAATTCCCCAATTAAAACTAGTACGGGATACAGATAAATCATGCAAGCCGGATTTAACAAAGCTGATCACTTCATTACGCCTAGTTACCGGCTTAATAAAGTCAGGATTTGCTTCATAAAAAGCAAGGAGCTTATCTTGCCATTTTGACAGGTTAAAAAAATAACTCGGTTCTTTGACCCACTCAACAGGCGCACCTGTTGGAGCTAGCCCTTCGCTTGTTAATTCCGATTCATCATAAAAAGCTTCATCACGCACCGCATACCAGCCTTCATAAAAACCTTCGTAAATAGCACCATTAGCTAATAGTTTTTGCCAGAAAATAGCGACTGCTCCTTTATGCCTTGCCTCCGTTGTTCTAATAAAATCATCATTGGAAATATTCATTGATTCCATAAGATTACGGAAACTTGCCGAGGTTTGATTGGTAAATATTTGTGGTTCTATATTTTTATTTAGTGCCGCCTTTTCTACCTTCTGTCCGTGTTCATCGGTACCAGTTAAGAACATGACTTCCTTACCACTGAGGCGCATAAAACGCGCAATCACATCACTCGCAACGCTAGTATAAGCATGCCCAATATGTGGCACGTCGTTAACGTAATATATAGGGGTGGTGATGTAATAAGTATTATTCATATTAACCGATTTATTATCATTTTATGTATTATCTGGGTATCAAAATTTGAGGCATCAATAGTTATTATCCGCTCTGGGAATTTTTCTGCTAACTCTTTAAAGCCATTATAAATATTTTGATGAAAATCTAAATCTTTTATATCAAATTTATTATTAGCATCTCGTTTAGCTATTCTCTCTATAGCAATTTCCGGTTTCACGTCTATAAAAAATGTAATATCTGGCATAATATCCGTCATTAAAGATTTATGCAAATTATAGACCAAATCTCTGCCTATCTTTGGATATTGCCCTTGATAACAAGCGGTAGAATCTATAAATCTGTCGCAAATAACGGTGTAACCTTCCTGAAGACTAGGAAGAATTTTTTTATGAATATGATCATAGCGAGCTGCCATAACTTGTAATAATTCTGACATGGGAAGTAAATCCTCATGAATCAAAATATCCCGCATCTTTTCAGCTACGCCAGTTCCGCCTATTTCTCTCGTTAAAACAACAGGAACATTTTTTGATAATAAATATTGGTGCAACATCTTACTTTGCGTAGATTTACCGCACCCTTCTCCACCTTCAAAAGTAATAAATTTTCCTGGCTTTAAGTTATTCATTTATTATAATCGTATTCATAAAAAGTTAAAAATACTATAGATGAAAAGTTCTTTTAATAAAAGAGATATATCAATCCTGATCGGTAATGCGCTTGATCATTTCGATACTGCAATTTACGGATTTCTTGCGCCTCTGCTTGCCAAGATTTTTTTTCCGAATCATGATAAAATAGTAGGTCTAATACTTACTTATAGCGTTCTTGCAACCTCTTTATTTACACGTCCGATCGGCTCTTATTTTTTTGGCATTATTGCTAAAAAATACGGCGGGGTTTTTGCTCTATCTCACTCTTTAATTGGCGTTGCTCTAACCACCGCTCTAATTGGCTTAATACCCTCTCATGCCCAAATAGGTTGGCTTGCTCCACTATTATTGGTAATTATCAGAACATTACAGGGAATATATTCTGAAGGTGAATGCGCTATTGCTAAATTATACATTTTAGAGAATAAAGAACAGCGAAAAGCACTTAAAGCTTCATATCTTTATCAAACCTCTACTATGGTCGGCATTATTTTTGCCTCGTTTATTAGTACTATAATTTTAGATATAGATTATAATAAATATTGGCGAGTGTGTTTTATATTCGGCGGGCTCACAGCGCTTATAGGTTATTTTTTAAGGAAAAGTGATTCTATTATATGTCATTCCCATATTCCTTTATGTCATCCCCGCGAAGACGGGAATCCAGAAAATAATAGTCATCCTGAATTTATTTCAGGATCTATTAATAAGATGCTGAAACAAGTTCAGCATGACAAAAAAAATTACTGGATTCCTGCGTTCGCAGGAATGACAGTTTTGCATGATCTCATTACAATTTGGAATAACAAACTAAATATTTTGCGAGTTAGTCTTACAGTCGGTTTTTCTTACTTAACTTATATTCTACCTTTTGTGTTTATGAATAGCTTTATTCCGCTTATTACTAATATCTCTCTGGAAACAATGATGGCTTTTAATACGGCGCTATTAATTTTTGATATGGTAATGATATCGATCATTGGGCGTTTAGTAGAAAAATTACCTTACATAAAAATACTTGGTTATACTCTTAGCATCATGGTTTTAACCATAATTCCCTTATGGCTATTTCTTAATAACGCTTCTTTATGGTATGTTAATTTTGTCCGAATATGGATTATAATTTTGGGAATAACATTTCTATGCCCATTAAATTGTTGGTTAAATGATTTATTTAAAACACCCGATAAATATATGTTAGTCGGAATCGGCAGTAGTATTGGCTCTTCACTAATTGGCCGCCTCACTCCTTCGATTTGTTTAGGGCTCTGGCATGTAACAAATAGTTCTTTATCGATCGGGATATATATAACTGTAGCAGCTCTTGGAGCATTATGGGCAATTAAAACTTCAGATTAAAAATTTGTTTCATAAGAGGCGATAGCTCCTAATGGTTGGATAAATTCATTAGAATTAGAGTCAAAAAGCTCATTATAACCAGGAGGCTGGTGAGCAGAAATTATTGCATCTTCAAAAGGAATATTTGAGCTTTTTCCTATATAACCTGTAATAAATTTACTTGCAGCAGGCTCATACCATACATATTTAGCAGGATTCGACGCAAATATTTTACTGCATTTTTCATCTTCTAATTCTTTACCAATTACTATAAATAAATCTGCTATATATTTATCTTGTTGTCCACCAATTCCTAATTCATAAATTTTAGAAAGGTAATAACATGTTTTATTATCACCGATCTGTAAACTTATTTCAAAATTTTTTAATTCATCGTTTATTACTTGAGAAAAAGTATCTTTAAAAATTTCGTAATGCGGGCAAGAATATAAATTTGCTGCGACAAGTGTATCAATAAGTATTTTAGCTTTTTCAAAATTAGTTTTCATTTTTTCTTTTTTGATTAAAATATTTTTAGTTATTTGCATTATATTAGTAAAAATTTATTAATCATTATAAATATTGTTATATTCTATATTCTTCCATGTGCATCACTAGCTGTTTTATTTCGGCAGCTTTTGATTTATCCGCTACTAACAAACCGTTTTTACTATTGATAACAATTATATTATCAAGTCCCACTACCGTGGTGAGTTTATTATCGGAGCTAATATAAGAATTTGTCGTATCGCTAACTACAACGTTTCCCTCACAATAATTATCGGTTATATCCTTTTGTTTAGTTTGCCACAATGAGTGCCAGGTACCGACATCGCTCCAAGCAAAATTTGCTTTTATCATAATCATTTGAGGAATATGCTCTATTACGGCATGATCGATAGAAACGGCTTTAGCTTTATTATAAATTTCTAAATCCAGTTTTGTAATATTTTTATCTTTTTTAGCCAAATTTAGTGCTTTTTCTGCTATATCGAGCAAATCAGGCTGAAATTCTTGTATTTGATTTAATAAAAAATCGATGTTATAAATAAAAATTCCCGAATTCCAAAAATACCCCCCGCTTTGTATATAGTTATGGATATGCTCTAAGGAAGGTTTTTCAATAAAATGATTAGCTTGATAAATATTTTCAGCAAAAATAGTCTCTGCTTTTATATATCCATATTCGGTATTTGGTCGATCAATAGGAATACCGATAGTACAAATTGCCCATTTTTCTACATAACTTAAAGCCTTATTAATAGTTGCTAAATATTTCTCTTCATCCGATATATAATGGTCTGACGGTAACAATATCACAGTATCAAAACCGTCATTCTTTGCAGTTAACGCCGTAATAACCGCACACATAGCAGTATTTTTTGCCAACGGTTCGGTAATTAATTCTATTTCTGCATTAATTTCTGCTGCTTGTTCTTTAGCTATAAATTCATATCTTTCACCGGTAATTACCAGTGGCACACCGAATGATTTATTCCGAATCAGGGTTTTTTGTAATGAACTTAGCTCTAGGGAAGTCTTCAAAAATTGCTTTGGCTTTATTGAGAGTGATAACGGCCATAATCTTGTGCCTTGACCACCTGCCATAATAACGGGTTTTATTTTCATATTCAAAATAACTATTAATTGAAATTTGTTTAGTGAAAAGGCTTATAGACACTAATAAAATAAATGTCAACTAATAGTTTTAAATCTTTTCAAAATTATATTTATTGTGTAGCATTTTTTGATGTCATTCCCGTGAAAACGGAAATCCAGAAAATCAAAGTCATCCTGAATTTATTTCAGGATCTTTTAAATTAGATGCTGAACCAAGTTCAGCATGACAAAAAAGCCTAGATTCCCGCCTTCGCGGGAATGACATCGGGAGCGTTAGCACACTTCTTGGCTGAACACGGCATAACATTATTTTTGACAAGCAGAACAATAAAAACTACTCCGGCCTGATTGTTTTAATTTAATAATTATTCCGTCGCAATTCAGACATTTTTTATCTTCTCTGTTATAAACTGCAAGTTGCTGTTTGAAATATCCTGGGTTGTTATCACCACTAACAAAATCCTTAAGAGTAGTGCCGCCGGCCAGAATAGCTTTTGCCAAAACAGTTTTGATTGCAGTAGTTAATTTAGTTATTTCCTCAAGAGTTAAATCGGCACCTAATTTACTTGGATTAATTTTAGCTAAAAACAAGCTTTCGGAAGCATAAATATTGCCCACCCCAACGATAATTTTATTATCCATTAACAAATTTTTTATCGGTACTTTGCGATTAATAAGTTTACTCTTTAAATATTCACTAGTTAGTAGATCCGACAAAGGCTCAATGGCTAAATTGTTAAAAAACTTTTCTTCTAAAAACCTGGTTTCATAACTGTAAATCATTCCAAAACGCCTGGCATCGTTAAAAACTAGTTTTTCGTTACTGGTAAGATCAAGAATTATATGATCATGTTTTTTAATTTTATAATCATACGGCTGCAGTGTGAAGCGTCCGCTCATACCAAGATGAACTATTAAAGAATAACCATTATTTAAATCAATAATGAGATATTTTGCACGGCGCCTTACTATCAAAATATTTGCATATAAAATTTCTGCGGCTAGATTTGATGATAATTTATAACGTAAATTATCTCTTTTCTGCTCTATATTTTTTATAGCAAGCCCTATTAGCTTTTGCTCAAGAGAGTTTTTTAGTGTTTCTATTTCAGGAAGTTCTGGCATTTTGTGCTACGTGTTTTATAATTGCTAATATTATAAATTATTATAAATTATGAACCAGACAAATTTTGGCTTCAAAAAAGTTGATTTTGCTAATAAACAGAATTTGGTAAATGATGTTTTCTCGCAGGTTGCAGGCAAATATGATTTAATGAATGATCTAATGAGCTTTGGAGTTCATCGTTTATGGAAAGCTGAATTTATCAAGCAAATTCCAAATTTGAACGCAAATATACTAGATGTTGCTAGTGGCACGGGTGACATTGCCTTAAAACTTGCTCAAAAAGCTAAAGCTCGTAGCTCGGAGCTGCACATAACTCTTTGTGATATTAATAAAGAGATGCTTGACAATGCTAAAAAACGGGCAATCGATCTTAATTTGTTACAAAACCTTAATTATACTATTGCTGATGCTGAAAATTTGCCGTTTCCCGATAATAGTTTTGATTATTACATCATAGCATTTGGGATTCGAAACGTCCCTGATATTGATAAAGCTTTAAAGGAAGCTTATCGGGTTTTAAAGCCTATGGGGAAGTTTTTATGTCTTGAGTTTTCTAAAGTAAATGAAAGTTATTTCAAAAATTTTTATGAATTTTATTCTTTTAATATTATTCCAAAAATCGGGCAAATGATTACTAATAATCAAGAAGCTTATCAATATTTAGTTGAAAGTATTAAGCTATTTCCTTCGCAGGATGATTTTAAAATAATGATTCAGAATGCCGGCTTTGAAGAAGCACGATATAAGAACCTTACTAACGGCGTTGTCGCCATTCACAGCGCTTACAAATTATGAATATATTTTTTAATTTATTACATATACTCAGAAGTATTAGTAAAGAGCAAATTTTAATCTACCCGGGCAATATTAAAATACCCCTACATATTAAAATTATCGGCTATATTTTGACGCTAATATTTTCCCCGCTATCTCTAATAAAGAAACCGCGGGAGGATTTCGGGAAACGACTGACTAATTGTTTACAGCAGCTTGGACCCATCTATATTAAGTTCGGTCAAACACTTTCTACAAGACCTGATTTGGTAGGCTTAGATGTAACAAAACACCTAAAATTTTTACAAGATAAATTACCGCCCTTTGATAGTAGGGTAGCGAGGGGATTGGTTCAAAAGGCTTTTCAAAGTCAATATCATTCCCGCAGCTACCAAGGTCATTCCCGCGAAAGCGGGAATCCAGAAAATAATAGTCATCCTGAATTTATTTCAGGATCTATTATGAGATGCGGCAAACTTGTTCAACATGACAAAGAAAAACTGGATTCCCGCCTACGCGGGAATGACATAAAGAGAGATGAGAACGACATTGAACACTTTGATGACACCCCAATAGCTGCAGCTTCAATCTCACAAGTTCATAAAGCCCAATTGATCACCGGTGAATTTGTTGCAATAAAGATTTTACGTCCTGATATTCATCAAAAATATAATAGAGATATTAAGTTACTATATTTTCTTGCTAAACTTGCTTCTAAATTTACCAAGCTAAAGAGGTTAAAACCACTCGCAGTGATCAGGAAATTTAGGGAAACCATGAAACATGAGCTTGACCTCCGCCTTGAAGCCGCTGCAGCTTCTGAACTTACCGATAATTTTCGTAATGATCTCGATATATGTATCCCTAAAATATACTGGCAGTTTACGTCTGAAAATATATTAACTACTGAATGGGTGGATGGAATTTCCATATATGAAACTCACAAACTTAAAGAATTAGGATTAAACCTTTCAGTAATAGCTCAAAAATTTGCCGTGATGTTTTTTAATCAAGCCTATAGAGACGGTTTTTTTCACGCCGATTTACATCCCGGGAATATTTTAGTAAACGAGCAAGGTAAAATAATTCTGCTTGATTTTGGTATTATGGGAAGACTCACCGAAAAAGATCGGTTAGCGGTTGCTGAAAGTTTATTCGGTTTTCTTAATCGTGATTACAAATTAGTTGCTAAAACACATTTAAAAGCAGGTTATATTCCTGCAAATACAGATTTAGATTTATTCGCGCAAAGCTGTCGGGCTGTTACTGAACCCATCGTCGGGCTAGCTACTAAAAATATTTCTGTGGGTAAATTACTAGCGCATTTATTTAAAATAACTGAAGATTTCGGCATGGAGGTGCAACCGCAGTTATTGTTGTTACAAAAAACTTTAGTCATGGTTGAAGGAATTGGGCAACAGCTAGATACGAACGTTAATATGTGGCAGCTAGCCGAGCCGTGGATACAAAAATGGGCAGCTAAAAATCTCAGCCCTGAAGCTAAAATTTTAAGAATAGTAAAGCATTATATAGAGGAGTTGTATAATAAAATTGAAGGGTATTCAAAATAGACATTACACTTAAAACTTGCCTTTATTTTATTAAAACTATATTGTAAATTCAAATTGTCATTATGAAATTACTAGGATGATAGAAAGAGATTATTATCTAACATACAACTTATTTAAATGGCATTGTTACCTGGAAGCGATGATTTCGTCATTGCGAGAAGATTCGAAGAATCGACGTGGCAATCTAAACAAAAAGCTATACATACGGATTCTTAGTTTTAACATAAATAAACCTAATAGGAATACCTGGTAATTCAAAAGCTTCCCGTAAATTATTTACTAAGTATTTTGTATAGCTGTCAGTAATTTTTTCCGGGTTATTAGAGAATAATTTAAAAGTCGGTGGGCGTGTTTTTATTTGCGTCATATATTTTACCCGAATGCGCTTACCGCCTTTCTGCAGGGGCAATGGATGTTCCTCAGTAGTAAACCCAAGCCATTCATTTAATTTACTAGTCGTTATTTTCTTATTCCAGATATTGTAAATGTTAACGCAAGCGTCAAGTACTTGCTCTATATTTTTCTTATTAATGGCCGAAATATATATTACTGGTACGCCCTTAATTTGCGGTAAATTAGTAGATACCTGATAATCAAATTCCTCTTTAAATTTCTGCTTTTCGGATTCCTTAACCAAATCCCATTTATTCACTACTATAACAATACTTCTCCCTTCATCTACTACATGGCTTGCTATATTTAAATCTTGTTGCTTAAGCGGTGCTAAGGCGTCAATCATTAAAATTACTACGTTAGCAAATTTGATGCTATTAATAGCATCTGAAGCGGATAATTTTTCAAGTGATTCACTGATAGTAGATTTTTTACGCAAACCCGCAGTATCTATTAATTTTATTTTATTGCCTTTATATTGCCAATCAATTTCAATTGATTCACGGGTTAATCCGGCCTCAGGCCCGGTTAATAATCTTTCATCATTGATTAGGCTATTTATAAAAGTAGATTTTCCGGCATTTGGTCGACCGCTTACTACTATTTGAATATAATCAGCTTTTATAGGATCACTAATGTTATTTTCTTCACTCTCTTCTTTAGAAGGCTCTACAACTATTGCATCATAAAGCTCTGCCATACCGACGCCATGCTCGGCTGAAATAACTACCATATTATCAAAACCAAGTTGATAATATTCTTTAGCAAAATCAAAACGCCCTTCACATTTATTTATTATCAGTATAGTCGGCTTATTGTATTGCCTAATAAAATGAGCAAGTAATGTATCATCGGGCAGTATGCCACTTTTGCTGTCGACCATAAAACAAATTATATCCGATTCAATAATAGCCTTAGTTGTTTGCTCCATTAATCGTACATTTAACTCTCGACCTGTTTCGTGCTTTATTTCTTCAAGCCCAGGCGTATCAATTACTCTGAACTCCAACGAAGCAATTGCAGCATCCGCATATTTCCTATCTCTCGTAACACCAGGTTGATCGTGGACAACAGCCTTTTTCCTAATGCTTAAACGATTAAATAAGGTCGATTTTCCAACATTCGGTCTACCGACTAAAGCTATAGTCTTTTTATTCATATCAAAAAATTTTTTTTAAATGTTTACAGTGCTCAAATATACTGCTTATATTTCGAAAATTGAACTTTATTTTGAGGGGTTAGCGAGCACAACCTATATAAAATAAGTGAGCACGTGAATCCCTAACAAAATGCAGGAACAATTTTCGCAAGATGAGGAGGCTCTGTGAACAAAATTTAAATTATTTATATTTTGTTCACAGAGCCTAGTATATTATTACCACTTAATTATAAAAACTTAAACATTAAAATATAAAATTGATGCTTTAGTTAAGTTTTAATATTAAACTAAATTAATTATTATTTACCAAAAAGGGGAAATATGGATAATTATACGTATTATATGCTAGAAGGGCTTAGAGCACAAATTGCACCCGCTCATTTAGGCATAAAAATTTTAACGGAAGCTTTAGAAGATGAATCGTTAAAAGACAACGGTTATGCAAGAATTATGCATGCTTATCTCACCCTTTCCGAACGCATGCTCCGGAAATATGAAAAACCTCAATTTAATATAACTGAAACTATTATTGATAAAGTAACCTATAAAATTAATGAAAAGGTTATTTTAGAGAAACCGTTTTGTGAATTAAAGCATTTTTCTAAAGCAGGCGTTAAACAGGAAATGCCGAAATTATTAATAATTGCTCCGATGGCTGGCCACCATGCTACCCTACTCCGCTCTACCGCACAGGAATTATTACCTTATTGTGATATATATATTACCGACTGGACAGAAGCAAATGAGGTACCTACGGAAGTTGGCAATTTTGATATGGATAATTTTATCGACTATATAATCGAATTTATAAATTTCATAGGACCTAATACTCACACTATGGCGGTTTGTCAGCCTACTGTACCACTACTTGCTGCGATTAGTATAATGTCTGGCAATAATAGCCCTAACGTGCCAAACTCAATGATTTTGATGGGCGGACCAATTGATGCACGAAAAAACCCCACAGCAGTTAACGAATTTGCTTTAAGCAAAAGCATGGAATGGTTTTGTAAAAACGTTACTATGAATGTTCCCCCTAATTATCCTGGGCACGGGAGAAGAGTTTACCCAGGATTTTTACAACTCTCGGGCTTTATGAGTTTGAATATAATGCGCCATATAGATTCACATCTAGAATTGTTACAGAATTTGCTAGAAGGTAATACTCAAAAAGCCGATCATACTATTAAATTTTACGATGAATATCTAGCTACCATGGATATGACTGCGGAATTTTATTTGCAAACAATCGAAGAAGTATTTCAGGAATTTTCTTTAGCGCAAGGAAAATTAGTCTCTGAAGATCGGCATATCGATTTGAAAAATATTACAAAATGTGCCTTACTTGGAATAGAAGGAGAACTTGATGATATTGCAGCGGTTGGTCAAACAAAAGCAGCATTAGAGCTTTGTCCTAATATTCCATCTGAAATGAAACAATATCATTTGCAAGAAGGAGCAGGACATTACGGCGTATTTAGTGGTAGTAAATTTAAGCAGTTTATCGTACCGGTTATTAAGAATTTTATCTATAAAAACGATAAAGCTGGTATTACTAAACCTAATCGTAGTAAAGAAACTTGAAATAACATTAGAAATATATTAAAATAAGCTATTAATAGATTTGTAAAGATATTTATTGTGCCTGTAATTAGCCGTTTCCTTGGTATTGTAATTATGATGTATTGGAAAGATCATAATCCTCCTCATTTTCATGCTAAATATGGTGATTATGAGATAATAGTTTCAATGCGAGGTAAAGTAATGGAAGGAAAATTTCCAAAAAGAGCTTTACAATTAGTTATAGAATGGCTTTCTTTACACAAAGAAGAATTATTAGATAATTGGCGTAGAACTCAAACCGGTGAACCATTAAATTCTATTGCGCCTTTAGAGTAAAAAAATGCTACATGTAACATCAGTAAAATATATTCAAGATTATTCTCTATACCTATCTTTTGATGACGGTACGAGAGGTAATATAGATTTATATCAACATCTAAAAGGCTTAATGTTTGAACCTCTGAAAGATAAAAATTTTTTTAAAAAAGTAATGCTAGATGCAGAGTTACAAACTATTACGTGGTCTAATGGTGCCGATTTTGCTCCTGAATTTTTAAAAGATCATTTGGAAAACGATTAATTTTTTCTTTCTAGCAATTTTGATCTCGTAATGTAAAATAGTTAATACAGCAAACTTAAGCTTAAAATTAACCCAACATAATTATTAGCCTTAAATCTTATAAGGCAGTTAGCAGGATTATAAATATTTAAAGTGCCTACTTGCAATATTAATAATATTAACGCAGCTAAAATAGGTAGATGGTCGACATTATAGTTAGCAATATTTGTAGATAAGATAAATAATAATATAAAAATTATATAAAAACTATATAGCCAAAATTTATAATGTCTGTTCTCTAAATATATACTTAGTGATTTCACACCTATTTTCTTATCATCTACTAAATCCATAAAACCATAAATCGTGTCATACCCGACTGTCCAGCTACAACAAGCTAAATACATTATAAAAGCCGCTAAAGTAACTGTATTTGTTACCGCAGTATAACCTATGAGAATACCTATATTAAAAGTAAAACCTAAAAATATTTGTGGGAAATGAGTAAAACGTTTCATTAACGGATATAATATAATCATTATAAAGGCGAGAAAACCGATATATATAGCCGTCTTATTTAATGATAATAAAATTAATAAGGAGGAAATTAATAATATAATTAGTAAAAGTAAGGCATCTTTAACAGTTAACGACCCATTTGCTAAAGGTCTTTCCTTAGTCCTAGCAATGTGTTTGTCAAAATTCTTATCAAATATATCATTAATTATACAGCCTGCGCTTCTGGTAATTACACTACCCAAAAAAAATATTGATACTAATTTTATTAATTCTACTATTGTAGGCTTAGCAAGTAATATCCCAAAAAGCGCTGGGAAAAATACTAATAGATAACCGGTAGGGCTATTTAGCCTCATCAGCTTCAAAGCAAGAAAGAATTTGTTTGGCATTTTTAAAATTGACAAAAATTTATAATGGTTTTAATTGACGCAACTAAAAGGTGTAATTTTACAACAAAATTTAAATATATAACTAACTTTTAGCTAATAGTTTTTATTAAAAATTGTTTTATGCTATTTTATTAATTCCGGTTCTCATATTTGAGAACTAATAATAATTAATGAGGAAAATATGGAAAACATTATTTTAATAAAAAAACCAGCTACTCCAGCATGTTGTACAGATTGAATAATAATAAAGGGATATTAAATTATATCCCTTTATTAAATTAAGAAGTTAGTTTATATCTGAAGCAATATTATGAGTAATATAATAGAAAAAAACAAAGAATTAAATACTATATGGAATAATATAATATCTCTTGATATTATAAAACAAAAAAATAAAATGCAAGAAAAAGAATTTGAAGGGTGGAGTAAACAAAAATTGAATATAGTAGAAGAACAATATAAGCGTATGTTGTTTTTATGAGTAAAATATGAATTTCTAGATTTACCACCTTCTAAAGACATTGATACATTCTGGCATTATCATATACTAGATACTCGTAAATATCATGAAGATTGTCAAAAAATATTTGGATATTATCAACATCATAATCCTTATTTTGGTATAGGTAAAAATAAAGACGAACTTTTAAAAGCTTTTGAAAATACTTTACTATTCTATAAAAAAGAGTTTCAAGAAGAATTATATGAAACTGAAGAAATATATATAAATTAACAAATTGTTTAATATTTTCAAAGATATACGTTTTTTACTAATTTATATCGCTTCTCTAAACCATGCAATATCAAACGTTGTATTGTTAATTTTTGTATCTAAAAAAATTTTAGATGACACACATTCCCTTTTTTTATCGTCTTCAGTTTTTTCAATTATTTGGGTTCTTCCTATAATAAGCGGTAGTTTGATTGCTAAAATAAGCAATCATTCTCGTAGCATTAACGTGTTGTTAATTAATAACATTCTTAATTTACTATTAATTACTACTACGTTTTATATAACTTTAAATGACTTACATATATTGTATATAATAATTTCGCTGCGAGGATTACTAGAAGCATTAAATAGAAGTACAGCTGTTACATCTATTAAAAGATACATTGACCCTAAATTACATCAACAGTGTTTTTCTTTTTTTAATAATTCTAAAACTTTAGGATCTTTTTTAGCAGGAATGCTACTAATATATATCCCCAATATCAATAATTTTATACAAATATTAAATATTAATTTAATAAATTGTATAATATCTTTATTATGCTACTGCTACATTTTTTTTAAATGTTATAAATTTGATCTAAAAAATGATAAAGCACCAGTATTATCATATTCCTTATCCAGATGCTTTCAAGATATTGTAAGGGATAAATCTCAATTACAAAATTTATTTTATATAATTTTATCCAATTTCTTCTTTTTTGGGTATTACCAAATATCTAGAATATTTATTCCATCAAAATTTGAGGTGGGTAGTTATAATCATGTGGCATTGTTTCAAATAATAGCAAATATAGCAGTAGTTTTAGGGACCGTGTATGCAGCAACCAAGTTTAAAAAAAATACTTTTGTATTACTGGGTATAATTACAAACTGTATTATCATATCTGTAATAAATTATATTGATACTGAGTTCTTAGCATTGTTATTATATTTTACCTTAATCTTCATATATCAATCAATTTATTCAATCTCATTATCCAATATATTAAATGATACTAATAGCTCTAAAATAGGTTATGTAATCACATTTATAAATATTGCTATTACTTTATTAATGATTATCTTTATAAGTATATCATCGATCTGCGTCGACTTTATTGGTTACACATTTACATCAATATTAATTTCGATGACTTGTTTGATTATATTAATACTTTATGAACATGTACCCACAAAATTAAATAAAAAATATAAAAATCTTTTTATGTAGCGTCATCTATTGTCATAATAACTTATAACCTTTATAATAGTATTCTTAATAATTACAAATCATATGAAAGAATTTCCAAAGAATTATAATTTTTCTGAAAGTGAAAAAAAGTTACAACAATTTTGGCAAGAAAAGCAAATTTATGCTTATGACGAAAATATAGCTAAAAAAGAAACATTTGTAGTCGATACTCCTCCGCCGACGGTTTCAGGACAATTACATATCGGGCATGTTTATAGCTATACGCAAACGGATTTTATCGTACGATTTCAGCGTATGATGGGCAAAAATATTTTTTACCCGATGGGATTTGACGATAACGGTCTCCCGACGGAACGTTTAGTAGAGAAACAAAAAAAAATTAAAGCGTCTCACATGGATCGTGAACAATTTATTAAGGTTTGCGAGGAGGTAGTTCAAAGCGAAGAAGAAAAATTTAGAAATTTATTTAATCAAATTGCCTTATCCGTAGACTGGAATTTAGAATATCAAACTATTAGCCCGCTATCTCGCAAAATATCTCAAATGTCTTTTTTAGACTTAGTACAGAAAGGCGAGGTTTATCGCAATAATCAACCTATTTTGTGGGATCCAGTTGACGGTACGGCTCTTGCTCAAGCCGATATTGAAGACATCGAGAAAACCTCTCAGATGAATTATATTAACTTTAAAACTGAAAAGGATGAACCTATTACTATAGCTACTACAAGACCGGAGTTATTACCTGCCTGCGTAGCAGTGTTTTATCACCCCGAAGATGAGCGCTATAAACATTTAGTAGGTCAATTTGCCGTAACGCCGCTTTTTAATGTTAAAGTACCTCTACTTGCCGATCCTTTAGTACAACTCGATAAAGGTACGGGGCTTGTAATGTGTTGTACTTTCGGCGATCAAACCGACATTACCTGGTGGAAAACTCATAATTTACCTTTAAAAACCATCATTACTAAAAAAGGCACGATAGATTTTCCGCATAATATTGCTATAGACGGTTTAAAAATTAAAGAAGCTAGAGAGAAAATAATAGCTATTTTAAAAGAGCAAAATTTACTTATAAAACAAATAGAGATTACTCATACCGTAAAATGTGCTGAGCGTTCAGGAGCGCCGCTTGAAATATTAACCGTACCGCAATGGTTTGTGAAAACGATAGACCATAAAGAGGAATTGCTTAAGCGAGCAAATGAATTAAACTGGCATCCTGAAAATATGAAAATTCGGCTACAGAATTGGATTAACTCTATAGCTTGGGACTGGTGTATAAGCCGCCAGCGTTATTTTGGTGTGCCTTTCCCTGTTTGGTATTCCAAACGAGTCGGCGAAGAAGGCAAAGTTTTATACGCCGACATTTCACAATTGCCGATTGATCCGCTAAAGGATTTGCCTGCCGGTTATACCGCAGATGAAGTAGAGCCTGATTATGACGTAATGGATACTTGGGCAACGAGCTCGGTATCGCCGCACCTTTCAACTCATGGCATTTCTGATAATTTAGCCGTTAATGGAGATAGACACGCCAAATTATTTCCGATGGATTTAAGACCGCAAGCTCATGAAATAATTAGAACATGGGCATTTTACACTATCTTAAAGGCTCATTTACATCAAAATACTTTGCCATGGAAAAATATTATGGTTAGCGGTTGGTGTTTGGCTGAAGATCGCAGTAAAATGTCCAAATCAAAAGACAATGTTTTAATACCTGAAAAGCTGTTAGAACAGTACGGCGCTGACGTTATTCGTTATTGGTCAGCAAGCTCAAAACTTGGAGCTGATACCGCTTATTCTGAAGACGTAATGAAAAATGGCAAACGATTAGTTAATAAACTATGGAATGCCGCAAAATTCGTTTCTATTCATTTTGATAAGTTAGATGAAAAAGACAAAAATAGCGATCTTTTAAAAGTAAGCGAAAAAATTACTCATAATTTAGATAAATGGATGATTAACAAGCTAATAGAGTTAATCAGACAGGTAACAGTTGAGATGCAGAATTATGAATATGCAAATGCTATGCATTGGATAGAAAAATTCTTTTGGTCGGTATTTTGTGATAATTATCTGGAAATTAGTAAAACCAGAAGTTATAACGAAAACAATACAAATACTATAGGACAATATAGTGCTATCCTTACTCTTTATCATGTAATGCAGGTCTTATTGAAGCTGTTTGCTCCTTTCGTGCCTCATATCACTGAAGAGATTTATCAGCTTTTATATAGTGAAGGGAAATCCATACATGAAAAAGGAAATTGGCCGAATTATAATAATTTAAACTACATTATAGATTCAAAACAGGCAGAAGGTTTATTAGAAATCCTGGATCTAGTGCGCAAATTTAAAGCTGAGAAAAATCTTTCAATTAAAGCTCCTATCACTCTAATTGAGGTTAAAGGTATAGAATTATCGCCTGATTTAACAGCAGATTTAAAGAGCGTAACATCAGCGGTATCTATAAAATATTATTTACCGGAAGATAAAATTGAGATTAACATTACTCAAAACTAAATTATGTCTATAAATAAAACTTCCAATAAACTTGCAGGACTAGCAATAATTATTTTTGGTTCCTGGCTTACTTATATTTATGTATGGGAGCATGATTGGCGCTATGTTACACCTACCGATAAACAAGTGAAAAACTATACTATTAGTGAAACTACAGCACTTAATATGTATCAATTAATGAAAGATACGCATGAGATACTTGTCAAACATCACATAAATTACTGGGTTGAAGGTGGTACTCTTTTAGGTGCCGTAAGACATAAAGGAATAATCCCTTTTGATGATGACCTGGATATTGGCATAATACATGAGGAGGAAATAAAACTTCAAAAAATATTCCCAGAATTTACAAAACTTGGCTACGAAATAAGACATGACCAAATTTATACCATATGTAAAAAAGTCTGCTTAGATATTTTTATCTTTCACCAAGAAGATAATAAATTTATATATACTAATATGAGTGTACGTAAAAGATTTCCAAATGATTATTTTTACGATCATGAGCTATTTCCGCTAAGAAAATATCAATTCGGTAATATAGAAGTTTATGGTCCACAAAAACCTCAAGGAAATCTTAATAGACAATATTCGGAATGGGATAAATATGCAGTTATACAACAACCTCATAATAATCATCTTTCTTTTTTAACCAATATCGAAAAAAAAACAAAGTTCTTGCTAACTCCGGCCCTTCTAAAACCCGCACAGCCTTTAGGGCCGCTAGAGGATAGAGTGAAATAACTAGTGCAAATATATTTTGTATTAGTTATTATCTAATATTAAAAATTATTTCTATATCTATGCCTTATTTATTATGCACTATCATAACTACAGCAATTAGCTTATTAGCTCTAATAATTTTGTTTTATATTAAAATTAAAACCTTAAAAACTGAGTTAAAATTTTTAGCCGATCATAATATAGAGCTAACTAATAGCCAGCAGTTGCTTAATCAAGAAAAAATAACGTATTTACAAAAAATCGAACAACTTAGTTGTAAAATAGAATATCAAGAGCAGACTATTAAAGATTCTGAAAGAATAAGAAGTGAATCATTTTCATCAGCAAAAGCTGCCTTATTTGATTTAGGCAAGGATTTATCCAAGCAATTAATTGAAATTCATAAAATGGAGAATACGGCAGCAAGGGAACTGTCGGAGAAAAATATCGCTACTGCTTCAGGAAAATTTAACAGCGAGTTTGAGCGGTTAATTACGATGGTAGGAGCATTAAATAAAGATATCGAGCAGTCAAAAGGGACTGTCGATTTAATTAAGCAGTCTCTACTCTCCCCAATCGGCGCAGGTTTACTTGCCGAAATTACTTTAGAGAATATTTTGAAATCATCGGGCTTACGCCCTAATTTAGATTTCATCATTCAATACGGTTTAACAACGCAAGATAACGCACGCCTGCGACCTGACGCATTAATTTTTCTTCCTTCCGGTAATTTAATGGTTATTGATGCTAAAGCTTCTAAGTTTTTAGTAGATGAGCAAAATCCGGCAAATCTTAGCAAAACTATGAATTATCATTTAAAATCTCTTGCTAATAAAGATTATGCTGAAAATATTTTAGCCAATTTACATAATAAAGAAGAACATTATAATAATATTATAACATTAATGTTTTTACCGACCGAACAAGCCGTTGAGAAAATCCTTATCGCCGATCCTAATTTCCTACAAAAAGCTTGGACAAATAATATATTTCCGGTAGGCCCTAGCGGGATTATGAATATGTTATCATTTGCTAGATTTCAAATTACCGATCATCGCCGCTCAGAAAACTATAAAGTAATTATAGAAGAAGTCAGGAAGTTATTAGGTTCAATAGGTACTATGGCTGATTATTCCCAAAAAATTGGTAATAATTTACAAAATATGGTTACTAATTATGATAAATTTGCCGGCTCATTTAATCGTAGTTTTATTTCACGAGTTAAAAATATTCAAAAACTCGGAATTGATTCAGGCAGTAAAACATTACTACAATCGCTAGAGCGTTATCAAATCGTTTCCTCTAAATCAGAAATTATCGAAGTTGAAGTAAATGATAAGATTGAGCAGATAGAGGAAGCGAAAGAGTAGAGGTTGTTGCGTGGCCTTATAATCGTCATTGCGAGCGACCTTTGGTCGCTCGGTAATCTAAAAATAATAAATTTTATAGAGTTTTTACCGTTTTTTTAGATTGTCACGCGGTTTTTTGAATCTCCTCGCAATGACGTTTGAGATACTCATATAATAATACCTTTCCGCACAGGTGAGAAGGTATTGTTACGTGGATGACAAAACGAGTATAATGTCATACCGAGGCCCCTCCCACTGTATCCAGAAAAACATACAATGGTAATTGTTTTAGATTTTTACCTGGATTCCGTGAATAAATCACGGAATAACATGTTTGGTTGATCTATGCAACAATACCTTCACGGGAATGACAATGAAACCGAAATACTAAGAGGCATTCTCTTGATCGAGTTTTGCTGCGAGCTTACGCATTTTGTTCATATAGAAACCTGTTCCCGCCGGTACTAAACGTCCGACAATAACATTCTCTTTTAACCCTAGTAACTTATCAACTTTACCTGCAATAGCAGCTTCGGTTAGAACTCTTGTAGTTTCCTGGAATGAAGCAGCAGAAATAAATGAACGAGTTTGCAGAGAAGCTTTAGTAATACCCTGTAATATTGCCTGAGCTTCAGCAGGTTTCAAACCATTTTTAGTAGCTTTTTCATTGAACTCTGCAAATTCACGACGATCTATTTTTTCGCCTACTAATAAAGTAGTTCCACCGGAATCAGTAATTTCTACTTTTTGTAACATTTGACGAATTATTACTTCTATATGTTTATCGTCAATTTTTACCCCTTGCAGGCGATACACAGCTTGAATTTCTTTTACTATATAATTAGCGAGTACTTCTACTCCCATTACTTTTAAAATATCTTGAAGTACTGGGTTACCGTCAATCAACAAATCACCTTTTTTAACAAAATCGCCTTCATTGATTACTACGTGTTTACCTTTCGGTACCATAAATTCAATAGGCATCGAGCCGTCGCTTGGATGAATAACTAAACGCCTCTTCGACTTATAATCTTTACCAAATTCAACTCTTCCATCTATTTCGGCAATCACGGCATGATCTTTCGGACGCCTTGCTTCTACTAGCTCTGCAACTCTTGGCAATCCGCCAGTAATATCTTTTGTCATAGTTGATTCTTTCGGAATACGCGCAACTATATCACCCACCGATATTTGTACTCCATCTTCTACGCTTAAAATTGCTCCGACCGGTAAGTAATATCTAGCTTCTAAACCGTTTGATAAGGTAATAACTTCTCCCTTACTATCAAGTAACTGAATACGGGGGCGCAATTCTGCACCACGTGAATATTGTTTTGATTCTATAATTACTTTGCTGGCAATACCTGTTGCTTCATCAGTTACGTCGCGAATTGACATTCCCTCTACCATATCTTTAAACAAGACTTTACCAGATTTTTCCGTGATAATCGGCACGGTATAAGGATCCCACTCGGCTAATTTTTGTGTTTTAATAACCATATCTCCGTCATCAACGATCAACCTAGCACCGTATGGTATTTTATGACGTGCTTTCTCATTACCGTTAGCATCAAGTAATAATAATTCACAAGCACGGCTCATAACAATTTTACGCCCTTCGGAGTTAATAACTACGTTACGGCTTAAAATTTTAACTTTTGCATCATATGAGGCTTCTACCGAAGAAATTTCTGCTCCTTTAGTTGCAGCACCGCCAATATGGAAAGTTCTCATAGTTAACTGCGTCCCTGGCTCACCGATAGATTGCGCTGCAATTACTCCGATAGCCTCACCTTCAGCCACTAATGCGCCAGTAGCAAGATCTCTACCGTAGCATGTACTACATATACTAGTAGTACTTTCGCACGTTAGAACCGATTTAACCATTAACCTGTCTAAACCCGCAGATTCGATTTCTTCTAATTTAGCTTCGTCAATTAACTCACCCGTACTTAGAATTAAATCATTAGTAACTGGATGATAAGTATTAATAGCGGCTGTACGCCCTAAAATTTGATCGGCAAGCGTTACCATAACTTCACCGCCATCAATAATAGTTTTTACTTCGATACCTTTACTTGTTCCACAATCCATTTCCGTAATAATACAGTCTTGCGCAACATCTACTAATTTCCTTGTTAAATAACCGGAACTTGCAGTTTTTAGAGCTGTATCTATCTGCCCTTTACGCATCCCATTGGCAGAGATAAAACACTCAAATTCTGTTAACCCTTCATAGAAATTGGAAATAATTGGCGTCTCAATAATTTGACCATTTGATTTAGTCATTGAACCGCGCATACCGCCTAACTGTTTAATTTGTGCAAATGACCCTCTGGCACCTGAAATAGCCATCATGTAAATAGAATTTATTTTCTGATGATTTGGCTCATCATTAACTACAGGCGTTGCAATTTCTTTCATCATGTCATTTGCCACCCTATCGGTACATCTTGACCATGAATCCACTACTTTGTTATATTTTTCACCGTAGGTAATTAAACCGTTGGAATATTGCTGTTCGAATTCTTTTACTTCAGTGCGTGTTTCTTCTATATGATTCCATTTGGATTTTGGCACAACCATGTCGTCCATACCAAAGGAAATACCTGAAGAACAGGCATATTTAAATCCGAGCTTCATTAATTGATCAGCAAAAATCACTGTCGCTTTCTGACCACAATGACGATATACTAAATCTATTACTGCCGATATATCTTTTTTAGTTAGCGGTTTATTAATAAATTTAAATCCTATATTAGGACTAGGAGGCAATAATTCGCCGACCATTAATCTACCGAAAGTAGTATCAACTATAGTAGCACTCATTTCTCCTTCGGCATTCAACTGATTCCGACGAAATTTTATTTTCGTATGAATAGTTATGGCTTTTTCATATAAAGCATGTTCCATTTCTGCTAAATCAGCAAAGATCATCCCTTCACCTACTTCATTATCAAAAGTAAGGGTTAAGTAGTAAAGACCAAGAACTATATCTTTATCCGGAACAATAATCGGTCTACCGTTTGCAGGGCTTAAGATATTATTAGTAGACATCATAAACACCCTAGCTTCCAGCTGGGCTTCAATCGAGAGAGGTATATGTACAGCCATCTGATCGCCGTCAAAATCTGCATTAAAGGCAGCACAAACTAACGGATGAAGCTGGATAGCCTTACCCTCTATCAGTAAAGGCTCAAATGCTTGTATTCCAAGGCGGTGTAAGGTAGGCGCTCTATTAAGTAATACGGGATGCTCTCTTATAACTTCTTCTAATACATCCCACACTTCTGGCTTTTCAGCTTCAACCATTTTTTTAGCTGCTTTTATGGTGGTAGCAATTCCGTATAATTCAAGCTTGGAATAAATAAACGGTTTGAATAATTCCAAAGCCATTTTTTTCGGTAAACCGCACTGATGTAATTTAAGCTCAGGCCCTACCACGATAACGGAACGACCGGAATAATCGACCCTTTTACCTAAAAGATTCTGACGGAAACGCCCTTGTTTACCTTTTAACATATCGCTTAATGATTTAAAAGGACGCTTGTTAGCATTTTTTACTGCTTTACCGCGACGACCGTTATCAAGTAAAGCATCAACCGCTTCCTGTAGCATTCTTTTTTCGTTTCTAACTATTATGTCAGGAGCTCTTAAATCAATAAGTCTTTTTAAACGATTATTTCTATTAATTACCCGACGATAAAGTTCATTAAGATCAGATGTTGCAAACCGCCCTCCGTCAAGCATAACAAGCGGTCTTATTTCCGGCGGAATAACCGGTAAGACGTTCATAATCATCCATTCAGGTTTATTTTCCGACTCAAGAAAATCTTCAACTAATTTTAAACGTTTTACTAACTTTTTCTTTTTAACTTCTGAAGAAGTATTTAATAATTCTTCATATAACTGTTCTTTTAATTTTGGAAAATCTAGTTCGGCAAGCATTTGCTGAACAACCTCAGCCCCGATAGAAGCGGTAAACGCATCCTCGCCGTATTTATCTTTAGCTTTCTGTAATTCTTCTTCCGATAAAAGTTCACCTTTTTGTAAAACCGATAAGCCCGGATCAGTAACCACATAACTTTCAAAATATAATATCTTTTCTATATCTCTCATCGTCATATCAAGAAGTGTGCTAATTCTTGACGGTAATGATTTTAAAAACCAGATATGAGCTACAGGAGCTGCAAGCTCTATATGTCCCATTCTTTCACGTCTTACTCTGGAAACAGTAACTTCAACACCGCATTTTTCACAGGTAATACCACGGTTTTTCATACGCTTATATTTACCGCAAAGGCATTCGTAATCTTTTACGGGACCAAAAATTCTAGCACAAAATAAACCATCTTTTTCTGGTTTAAAAGTACGATAATTAATAGTCTCCGGCTTCATTACTTCACCGAAAGACCATGAACGCACTTGATCCGGACTAGCTATATTGATCCTTATTTGATCAAATTGCTGAGTATTACTTAATTGCCCGTAAAAATTTACCACTCCAGTCATAAATATTTTTCCTTAAAATTTATAAGACGGTTTATATTATTCGTATTTCTATTCAATATCTAGGCCGTTATTGCAAGCCAGCATTGTTATGTGGCAATTGTCATTCCCGTGAAAATGGGAATCCAGAAAAAACACTTAAAACAAGCAGCATTATATAAAAATTTACTATATAATCCGCTTAAATATTCTCTGGATTCCTGCTTTCGCAGGAAGGTATTGTTGCGTAGATACCCTAAACGTCCTAGGCGTCATTCCCTCGAAAGAGGGAATCTACTTAACAATATAACAAAAATTAGATACCAGCTTTCGCTGGTATGACACCAAAAATTCGAGCCATGCGACAAGACCTGCAGCGCCTCGCCATGACGATTTTGGTAACCTCTCAACAATTTCCTATCACAATGATAGCTTGATCAAACTTCTAACTTGAAGTTGTATCTTCAAGTTTTACGTTAAGACATAAAGACCTGAATTCTTTTATCATTACATTAAAAGATTCAGGGATACCTGACTCAAAATTATTGTCTCCACGTACTATGGAATCATAAATTTTGATTCTGCCGTTTACATCATCCGACTTAACGGTTAACATTTCCTGTAATGTATAAGCAGCACCGTAAGCCTGTAATGCCCAACATTCCATTTCTCCAAAACGTTGCCCACCGAAATGTGATTTTCCGCCCAGAGGCTGTTGAGTCACTAAACTATAAGGCCCGATAGAACGTGCATGAATTTTATTATCAACCAAGTGATGTAATTTTAGTAAATATTTTTGCCCAACGGTAACACGACGATCAAAATATTCGCCCGTTCTGCCGTCAATTAGTTTTACCTGCCCTGAAGTATCCTGATCGGCAAGCTTTAGCATTTCCTTAACATCCTCAACTTTTGCCCCATCAAATACCGGCGTTGCAAAATATACTCCCTTACTAACTTCACGACCAAAATTAATAATCTCTTCATCCGACATGTTTAGTATTTGGTTAGCACTTTCACCATATAAATGAGAGATAAAAGACTTAATCTCTTTTATACTTATTTCTTCATTTTTATATTGAGTAATTAACCCGGATATTTTTTTGGCTAAATTGACTGATGCCCAACCGAGATGCGTTTCTAAAATTTGCCCGATATTCATCCTTGAAGGCAACCCAAGAGGATTAAGCACAATATCTACTACTGTCCCATCTTCTAAAAACGGCATATCTTCCTCCGGCATTATACGAGAAATAACCCCTTTGTTACCATGCCTTCCGGCCATTTTATCACCAGGTTGTAATTTATGTTTAGTAGCAATAAATACTTTGACCACCTTTAAAGCACCTTGCGGCAAATCATCACCACTTTGTAACTTCTCTACCTTACCAGTAAATCTTTTATTAAGAATATCTTTTTTCTCATCATAATGATGTTTTATTTGCTCAATTTCACTCATTATGGTCGAATCTTCAACTATGAGCTGCCAGAATTGTCCTTTAGATAAATTTTCTAACATTTTTTTAGTAATCGTTTGACCGGCTTTGACAGATTTAGGTCCGTTAACGATTATTTGATCTATAAGAATTTTTTCTAACCTTGCAAAAACAAAATGCTCAATAATTTCTAATTCATCATCCCTATCTTTAGCAAGTTTTTCTATTTGCTGCTTTTCGATAGCTATAGCTCTCTCATCTTTTTCGACTCCCCGACGAGAAAATACTCTCACTTCTACTACCGTACCGCTAACTCCTGAAGGCACATGCAATGACGAGTCCTTAACATCAAAAGCTTTTTCTCCGAAAATTGCTCTGAGTAATTTTTCTTCCGGCGTAATCGGCGATTCACTTTTTGGCGTTACTTTCCCGACCAGAATATCTCCGGATTTTACCTCTGCACCGACGTAAATAATTCCTACCTCATCAAGGTGGCGCAGACTTTCCTCACTTGCATTAGGTATATCACGGGTAATTTCTTCAGGACCAAGTCGCGTATCTCTGGCAATAACTTCAAATTCTTCAATATGAATAGAGGTAAAAACATCTTCTTTTACTATCCTTTCCGATATTAAAATTGAATCTTCAAAATTATAACCGCTCCATGGAATAAAGGCGACCAGCACATTTCTGCCTAATGCAATCTCCCCATTATCGGTACTCGGCCCGTCAGCGATAATATCATTTTTCTTAACATGATAACCGACCTGAACCAAAGGTTTTTGATTGATACAGGTATTATGGTTAGATTTCTGGAATTTTAATAAATTATAGATATCAACAGAAGGTGATCCGTCAGATCTTTCCTGCATGGTTCTAATTACAATTCTATTTGAATCCACCTGCTCAACTATCCCATCATGTAAAGCAAGCACAGACGCCCCCGAATCCTTTGCTACTACTCCTTCAACTCCTGTACCGACAAAAGGCGCATCTGACTTAATTAAAGGCACGGCTTGCCGTTGCATGTTTGATCCCATTAAAGCACGGTTAGCATCGTCATTCTCAAGGAATGGAATAAGCGAGGCCGCAATAGACACGATTTGCATAGGAGTAATATCAATGAAATCTACTTCATTCGGTTCTGTCAAAGCAAAATTACCGCCTTCAATTCGGCAATTGATAACTTCGTCCTGCAGTACGCCATTTTTATCAACTTTAGAATTAGCTTGACCGATTTTATATTTTCCTTCTTCAATCGCAGATAAATAAATTACTTCGTCTGTTACTTTTCCGTTTATAACTTTTCTATAAGGACTTTCAATAAAACCGTGTTTATTAATTCTAGCATAAGTAGCCATCGAATTAATTAAACCGATATTTTGACCTTCCGGCGTTTCAATAGGGCAAATACGACCGTAATGAGTAGGATGTACGTCACGCACTTCAAAACCGGCTCTGTCACGGCTTAAGCCTCCGGGACCAAGGGCCGACAATCTTCTTTTATGAGTTATTTCCGATAATGGATTAGTTTGATCCATAAACTGCGATAGTTGCGAAGTACTGAAAAATTCTTTTACTACGGAAACCAAAATTTTAGAATTCACCAGGTCATGAGGCATTACGGTATCAACGTCACCTGCCGACATTCTTTCAATTACCGACTTCTCCATACGGACAAGACCTATTCTAAACTGATTTTCAATCAATTCTCCAACAGATCTAACTCTTCTATTACCCAAATGATCGATATCATCTATGATCCCCCTGCCATCCTTAAGCTCTACCAAAACCCTTAAAATATGCTTGATATCGTCAGTGGTAAGAATAGTATTTTCTTCAGGTATATTAAGCTCTAACCTGGAATTCATTTTTATCCGACCAACTTCTGAAAGATCATATCTTTCCGGCTCAAAAAATAAATTATGAAATAAAGCTTCCGCAGCTTCAATATTTGCTGGCTCTCCAGGTCTTAATACCCTAACTATATCAAATAAAGCTGACTCACGGTCCTGATTTTTATCAGCAAACAAAGTATTTCTTATATAAGGACCTGACTGAGGATTTATAACCAACACTCCGACAGATGTAATTTTTAGCTCGGAAATAACTTTCAGCATATCGGCAGTAATCATTTCACCAACACCGGCTAGTATTTCATTACTAATCGGATCTACTAAATCTTCTGACAGGTATTTACCGATTAGAGATTCATGCGTTACTAAAATATGTTTTATTCCTTCGCTTACATATTTTTTAGCTAAGCGTGGAGTAATTTTTTGACCCGCCTCAAGTATTACTTCCCCCGTATCAGCATTTATTAAATCACTTGTTAAACGATGAGCAGCAATAGATTTTGGCATGAACTCAACCGCCCAACCTTTATCTTTAGCTAAGTAATTTACCGTTTGATAGTAAAATTTTATAATTTCATTAGTAGTCATCCCTATTGCTCTAAGTAAACTCGTAGCATAGAGCTTTCTTTTTCTATCTATTCTAAAATAAACGATATCTTTAGCATCAAATTCTAAATCAAGCCATGATCCTCTATACGGAATAACTCTAGCGGAATATAGTAACTTTCCTGAGGAGTGGACTTTACCTTCATCATGGTAGAAAAATACTCCAGGAGAACGATGCATTTGAGAAACTACTACTCGCTCCGTACCATTAATAATAAAAGTACCGTTTTTTGTCATTAACGGGATATCTCCCATATAGACTTCTTGCTCTTTAATACCTTTAATTTCTCTTGCGCCTGTATCTTCATCAATATCCCAGATACTAAGCCTTAAAGTTACTTTAAGAGGAGCAGCATAACTTAAGCTTCTTTGACTGCACTCTTCTACGTCATATTTCGGCGCATCAAATTCATATTTAACAAATTCTAAATTAGCAATATTTGAAGGATCAGAAATAGGAAAAATAGAGTTTAATATTGATTGCAATCCTTTATTTTTTCTGTCTACATCTTTTATCGTAAGCTGTAAAAAATTTTTCTCGTAGGAATTTTTTTGAATTTCAATTAAATTTGGTATATCTGCTACTAAATTTATGTGTCCAAAATTTTTTCTTATTCTTTTACTATTTGACAAGGGCTGAGTTGTAATATTATCCCTTAATGAAGCCATATAATCTCCTAATAAAACTGTTGCCGATAAATTTTTACTTCTTTTTGCCGATAAAATATTATACAGCAAGAAGCTATTGTTGCATGAAGCGTATTTTTGACGCCATTACTAATTGAAATGACTTAAATTTTTTAATTTAATCAATAAGTAAAACCTAAATCAGATAATTTTTCTTATTTTAAGCTTTTTCTTAAATTGTTGCTTTTATAAAATAGTGCTAAATATACTTTACTTATCCCTATTTACAAAAAAGTATAGAAAATACCACAGAAATTTAAAAAAATTATAGTAGTTATTTTATTTATTAGTCACCTTAAAATATCTTAAATTTATTTTAAGGTGACTAAATTACTATAAATTTCATAATAATTTTTGTATTGTGAGTACTTCTAGCTAGACCATTGATATTTTTTTGGATTACCACGTTATTGTTTAGGTTAACCTATAAAAAAATATTGTTAAGAATGTGCTATCTGCATGAACGACAACCCTTTGATATTATTTTTGCATAGATATTACATTCATAGTAACACCATGTTGCGCGACTCAAACTTTTGATATCATTCTTGATAAGGGCATTATTATTGTTGCATACCATAAAACATCATTACAAACCATTGAAAGCAGTACAACGGTTCAAGAATAATAATTTCAAAGTATTTTTGTATTATTTTTTTAGACCTCCAAGCCGTGACTATCGAACCCATTCACAGCGAGGGGTCTTTTTTAATAGTTTTGATCCATACAATAAATAGCTTTTTGTAAAAACAAAAGTTTGAACTTTTTGTCATATCGAATAAGTTTGGCATCTCTCTATAATTATATCTTAAAATAAATTTAGGATATTTTATTTTCTGAATCTTTAACTTTACAAAAATAACATCAAGACGTTTTTATTGTTCTAATAATAATCTTTATAATAATTCTAAATGCATTAACAAGACACAATCTCTTAAACATCTACATAAATGCAAATATACTATTATAAATTTTATAATTAAAAATTAAGCTTGGATTATTTTAATTCAACTTTTGCGCCAGCCGTTTCTAAGCTTGCTTTAATTTTTTCAGCTTCTTCCTTGTTTACACCATGTTTAATCGGTTTAGGAGCTTCACTTACTAAATTTTTAGCTTCTATTAAGCCAAGCCCGGTAATTTCTCTTACCACTTTAATTACTTCGATTTTTTTCTCACCACTACTCACTAAGATCACATCAAAATCTGTTTTTTCAGCAGCAGCCTCAGCAGCAGCAGGTGCAGCAGCAGCCATAGCAACAGGTGCAGCAGCAGAAACACCCCATTTTTCTTCAAGAATTTTTGCAAGGTCAGCTGCTTGCATTACTGTTAAGCTTGATAATTCTTTTTCAAGTTTAGCTAAATCTGTCATAGTTTTTTCCTTTTTACTTTAAATATCTTAATTAATTTTTATTAACATACGCTTGCACCACTCGTGCCAAACTTGAAGCCGGCGCTTGTAATACACCTGCTAATTTTGTAGCAGGAGCTTGTAACAATCCTATAATTTTACCTCTAAGTTCATTTAAGGATGGCAACTTAGAAAGCTCTCTTATTGACTGTTCATTTAATACTTGATCATTAACTATACCACCTACTATTTTAAGATTGTCATTAGCTTTAACAAAATCTACAACTAGTTTCGCTGCTTCAACTGGATCTTTAGAGTAAGCAATTGCGGTAGGACCCGTAAATAAGTTAGCAGCTTTATCTAGCCCTACGTTGTTGGCGGCTATCCTATTAATAACTATTTTGGCCAAAGTATTTTTAACAACTTTAAAACCGGCTCCTTTAACTTTAAGAGATTCTCTAAGTGAACTAATTTGGCTAACAGTTAATCCATGATAATGGGCAACAATTATAGACGCTGATTCTTTGCAAATCTTTTCAAGCTCTTCTACAACTATTGGTTTTTCCGATCTTAACACTTTTAATTACTCCTTATACTTATTATACACTTAATTTATAGTATAATTTTTAATCATTAAGTTTACACGTTAAATATTTTACAATTTTCCTTTGCGCTTGAAGATACGCATAGCTTATTTTGCTCTAAAATTTAAGTCTATGTATTAATGCTTTTTACTATACTATACTAGCTAAATCTATTTTTACCGACGGTCCCATAGTAGATGATAAATATATTGCCTTTAAATAATTTCCTTTAACACCTGAAGGCTTTGCTTTGACGACCGCTGTAATAAAAGCTTGTAAATTTTTCAATAAATCCGCTGCCGAAAAAGATAATTTTCCGATTCCCGCATGGATTATACCTGCTTTTTCTGCTCTATATTCTACCTGCCCGCTTTTAGCATTTTTTATGGCAGTTGTAATATCTACGGTTACGGTACCAAGCTTAGGGTTAGGCATTAAACCTTTAGGTCCTAAAATTCGTGCAACCGAACCGATCACAGACATCATATCTGGGGTTGCTATACAAATATCAAAATTAATTTTGCCGGCTTTAATTTCTTCAACAATATCTACTGAGCCAACAAGATCCGCCCCAGCTTTTTTTGCCTCTTCTACTCTGTCTTCTTTACAAATAACCGCGACTTTTACTTCTTTACCTGTACCAGCAGGCAAAGTAATAACTCCCCGTACCATCTGATCTGAATGTCTTGGATCCACGCCTAATTTCATTACTACTTCTAAAGTTTCATCAAATTTTACATATGATGTAGACTTTAAAAATTCAATACCGCTTGTTAAATTATATAAAGCAGATATATCTAATTTTTCTCTAGCTTGTCTTATTTTTTTACCGCCGCTAGCTTTAATGTTAGCAGTTTTTTTGTTTATTGACATATGATTAATTCCCTACAACTTCCAATCCCATAGACTCAGCGGTACCACGAATAATTTTTGCCGCCGCTTCAATATCATTAGTATTAAGATCAACTATTTTAAGTTTAGCAATCTCACGACAATCATCCATAGTAACTTTACCAATTACTACCTCTTTTTTAGTAGCCTTTGATCCTTTTTCAATTTTAGCATACTGCTTCAAATAATAAGACGCAGGAGGTGTTTTAATTTTAAAAGTAAAACTACTGTCTTCATAAACAGTAATTACAGTAGGCAAAGGCGTATTAGGAGCAATATTTTGTGTTGCGGCATTAAAGGCTTTACAAAATTCCATAATATTGACTTTTCGCTGACCGAGCGCGGGCCCAATAGGCGGAGCCGGAGCAGCCTTAGCTGCCGGAATAATTAAATTAATATAACCTTTTATTTTTTTTGCCATTGATAAATCCTTACTTTATTTGCTCTTATTATTTTTTTAAAGCAGCAAATTTAATTTTTAGTTTTTATGAAAAACTTTTGTTTATAAAAAACTGTTTTAGTAGCTATTTATATAAATCTTAACTTTAATTATTTTTCCTTACCTGGGTAAAACTTAATTCTGTTGGAGTTGCTTTATTACCAAAAATTGATATTGAAACCCATAGCTTATTTTTTTCATTATCGACTTCCTCCACCATGCCGGTAAAAGTTTCAAATGGCCCTTCAGTCACTATTACCAACTCACCAATTTCAAATAAATTAAAATCTTTAGCTTCTTTAGCTTCTGATTCTACCTTATTAAAAACTCTTTGTACTTCACTTTCCGGAAGAGCAGTCGGTGTAGTTTTACTTCCTAAGAAACCTGTCACCCCCGGTATATTTTTCACTAGATGCCAAACTTTATCATTCATATACATCTTTATTAAGATGTAACTCGGCATAAATTTCTTTTCGGTATTAACGTTCTTTCCTCGCTTAACCTCAGGCACACCATAAACCGGCACCACTATATCTTCAAAAAATTCTGACATTTTTTGTTTATTAATCTGATCAATTATCATTTGCTTTATGCGCTTCTCAGAACCCGACACTGTATGAATAGCGTACCAACGCATTTCATATTTTTTAGAATCTGTCAACAATATATCGTTAATGCTTTGCTCTATCACAATTTTTCCTATTTACCGGCTATTTACCAATGTTAAGTAAAATTTGTATTATATTATGTATACCGTAATCTAATACCAAACAAATCAGACTAAAAATAAAAACCGCCACCACCACTATGGACGTTGAAGCAATTAATTCTTTTTTTGTAGGCCAAACAACTTTATAAGTTTCCTGTTTGACTTGTTCAAAAAACTTATAGATTTTATTTTCCTTAAACATATGCCTTAAATTGCCAATTCCAAATTATTTTTACTTTGTACAAAGGTGGCAGGAGCGACAGGCATCGAACCCGCAACCTCCGGTTTTGGAGACCGGCGCTCTACCAATTGAGCTACACTCCTATCATATTTTTAAAAACAAATCAATATAATTTACAAAAATCCTTATCAATACAAGGCGCGTTTTTATATCTTTATCTTTATCTTTATCTTTATCTTTATCTTTATCTTTATCTTTATCTTTATCTTTATCTTTATTTTTTAGCTTTAATAGCCTCCGCTATTTGCGTTGGCACCTGGTCATAATGGGAGAATACCATACTATATTGAGCTCTTCCCTGTGATAAAGATCTAAGTATATTAACATAACCAAACATTTCGGCTAAAGGCACATCAGCAGTAATTACTTGCGCATTAGCACGTGGCTCCATACTTTGAATAGAGCCTCTACGGCTATTTAAATTACCAACAATATCACCCATATACTCATTAGCGGTAATAACCTCAACCTTCATAATTGGCTCAAGTAGTTTTGGACTACCCTTCGGCATACCCTCTCTAAAAGCAGCTTTTGCAGCAATTTCAAATGCCAAAACACTAGAATCCACATCATGAAATGCTCCATCAAGCAAAGTAGCCTTAAAATCAATCATCGGATAACCTGCAATAACGCCGGTTTCCCGAATATTTTCTAATCCTTTTTCTACTCCGGGAATATATTCTTTTGGAATCGCTCCACCGACAATTTTACTTTCAAAAACAAATCCCAATCCCGCCTCTTGCGGTTCAAACATTATTTTTACACGAGCAAACTGACCAGCACCGCCTGATTGTTTTTTATGCGTATAATCAATTTCACAAGCCTTGGTAATAGTTTCACGATAAGCTACCTGAGGCGCACCGATATTTGCCTCAACATTAAATTCTCTTCTCATACGGTCAATGATGATTTCCAGATGAAGCTCACCCATCCCCTTAATAACTGTTTGACCTGTTTCCTGATCGCTAGACACTCTCAATGACGGATCTTCAGACGCAAGACGCGCAAGCGCGAGACCCATTTTTTCCTGATCGGCAGTTGATTTAGGCTCTACAGCCAACTCAATAACCGGCTCCGGAAATTCCATTCTTTCTAATATAACCTGTCTATCCATATCAGACAAAGTATCACCGGTAGTAGTATTTTTAAGCCCCGCTAATGCTACAATAGCACCAGCACCCGCCTCTTCTATATCTTCACGCTCATTAGCATGCATTAAAAGCATTCTACCGACTCTTTCTTTTTTCTCTTTTACGGTATTCATGACCGTCGTACCCACGGTAATTTTACCGGAATATATTCTAATAAATGTTAAAGTACCTACATATTTATCAGTCATTACTTTAAAAGCTAGCGCAGAAAAAGGCTCTGTTACCGAAATTGGAAATTCCTGCTCTTCTTCCGTATCAACTTCCACACCTTTTACTGTTCCGATATCAACTGGCGAAGGTAAATAATCTACTACCGCATCTAGTAAAGGCTGTACACCTTTATTTTTAAAAGCACTACCGCATAAAATCGGATAAAATTTAGCTCCTATTGTACCTATCCTTATTAATCTCTTAATTTCCTCTTCCGTTACTTCTTCACCCGACAAATATTTTTCCATCACCTGATCATCTAGATCAGCAACCATATCAAGCAAACTAGCACGGTATTTTTTAGCTAACTCCAACATATCTGCAGGAATTTCTTCATAAGAATACTCGGCACCCAAAGATTCATCTTTCCAGATTACAGCCTGCATTTTTACTAAATCCACCAGACCTTTAAAATGCTCCTCAATCCCGATAGGTAATTGCAGAACAAGCGGCTTTGCACCCAAACGATCTTTTATCATTTCTACGCATCTATAGAAATTTGCCCCCATTCTATCCATTTTATTAACAAAGCACATTCTGGGAACATTATACTTATCCGCCTGTCTCCAAACGGTTTCTGATTGGGGCTCAACACCTGCTACACCGTCAAATACGGCAACCGCACCATCAAGAACACGCAAGGATCTTTCTACTTCAATAGTAAAATCAACGTGTCCGGGCGTGTCGATAATATTAATCTGCTTTCCATTCCATGTACAGGTAGTAGCAGCCGAAGTAATGGTAATACCACGCTCCTGCTCCTGTTCCATCCAGTCCATGGTTGCACCACCGTCATGGACCTCACCTATTTTATACGATTTTCCCGTATAAAATAAAATACGCTCCGTAGTCGTAGTTTTACCTGCATCAATATGCGCACATATACCGATATTACGAATATCGTCAAGCTTCGCTTTCTCACTCATTCAACATCTTACCTTATTTCATTTTTTTAGGACTAAAATGAGAAAAAGCTTTATTAGCTTCAGCCATTTTATGAGTATCTTCTTTTTTCTTAATAGCCGCACCTCTATTATTTGACGCCTCAAATAACTCTTCCGCCAGTTTATCGATCATCATTTTTTCGGATCGTTTCGATGCAGCAATAATAATCCAACGAGATGCAAGAGCATAGCCCCGTCTTTCATCTACAGGAGCTGGCACTTGATAATTAGCCCCGCCGACTCTAACCGAAGTCACTTCCAGATATGGCTTTACATTATTCATAGCATTATTAAAAGCCTCGTAAGGATCAACTTTATGCTTTCTTTCTATCTTACTAAAGGCCGAATAGACTATTTTTTCTGCAAGAGTTTTTTTACCCTCTTTCATAATATTATTAATAAATCTTGACAGCAAAGAGCTGTTATATTTCATATCAGGTAAAATTACCCGCTTTTCCGCGGCGTGACGACGTGACATCTTATTTTCTCTCTATCTATTAATTATTTTTTTGCAGCTACTGCCTGTTTGCGGGAAGCGCCATAACGTGAGCGACCCTGCTTACGTCCTTTAACACCCTGAATATCATAAGCACCAAGTACTATGTGATATTTCACCCCTGGAAGATCAGGCACCTGCCCCCCTCTAACCAAAACTCTATCATGCTCTTTCACACTATGCTTTTCACCTGGTATATAAGCATTAACACTTCTTTTATTACTTAAACGCACCGTGGCAATTTTACGTAGAGCAGAGTTAGGCTTTTTGGGAGTCACTGTTTTGACCACCAGACAAACACCACTTTTGAAAGGATTAGCCTCTAGGGCCGGAGATTTCGTTTTACGAGTTTTTGATTTTCTCCCAAAACGCACTAATTGATTATATGTCGGCATTAAAAAAACACTCCAAAAAAACTTTATTCACAATATTATTATGCTTTATAAACTCTTTATCCAAGCTTATAAAATCCAATTCTTAAATACTTGACACGTATATTAGGTTAATTATTTAGATTTTTTTAGATTTAGACAGCACTAAATTTAAATTATAATTACTTTTTCCATAAAAGCAAGAACGTTTTAACTAACTATTAGCTTTTTCTCTATTATTTTTGCTGCACTACTGATTATCATTACCAAAATGTAATAACAGAAAGCGGCAATAAGAGCAGGGAAAAAGTAATTATACGTCTCCCCTGAAACTATTGTTGCTCTGCGCATTAAATCCATTTCACCGATCGTGGAAATAATTGCCGATTCCTTTATCAAATTGATCAACTCATTTATTAATGAAGGAAATATATTTTTAATTGCTTGCGGTAAAATTATATCTTTCATTATTAACGCCTTAGGTATCGCAAGCGCTTCTGCCGCCTCAACTTGCCCCTTATCAACCGCATTAATACCGGCTCTAATTATTTCCGAAACATACGCCCCTGAATTAAGAGAAAAAGCAATAATTCCTGCAACAAACACGCTAAGCTTAATATCGATTAAATAAGGCAAGCCGAAATACATAATACTTAGCTGAATAAGCAAAGGCGTACCGCGAAAAATAGAAGTATAAAAATTTGCAAATAATTGTAATACAAAATTTTTGCTCACTTTACAAATTGCTAATAACACCCCTATTAGTAAACCTAATATAACGGCAATCACACTATATTTTAAAGTTATTAGCGTTCCTTTAACAATAAAAAGAATATGAGGAGAAAATTTTATAAAATATTCAAGCATTATGTTTTACGATAAATCTAGTGCGGATAACATAACATCTTGAAGTACTTTATGCAAGGAAACTAATAACTTAGGCGGTAATCTTAAAACTGCGGGGATTTGTTATGATTCACTCATACTTTATAAATTCTTTTTAAAACAATGCGGATAGCAGATTATAATAATTCGCTTATTGCAAAAAGAAGTCTAAATTTAAAGTAGGAATTATTAATCATATATAGCTTCTATATGATATTTAGGATTATTACTCCCGATTTCTATCACTCCGTAATTTTCAGCTATTTTATGAATTAAATGCACATAATGTCCGCTATTTACCGGGACAACATATAGATCATTGTTATAGCCGATTAACACAGGATAATGAGGAATATGGCAAAGTAACGGAGGAGTCGGTAAAGCTAATTTTTGTAATTTACCGTTCGCATCATAATTAATTTCAAAGCAAGCTTTATTAAAGTCGGTTCTTTCATCAACTCGATTACTTAAAGCGTATTTTAACACAAATGAACTACCTGACTTTATAGTATCGGTAAAAGTAAGATTTCTATATGCCGTAACTTCAATAATTTTGTTATCAAACTTATATTTTAGCGGAACATTTATAATGTTTATAATATCTTCACGCACTTCGCCGTAAGTATGTTTCTCATAAATAAAAGGCGTCATTTTAGAAGATATACATTGCATTGTCGGTTTAGGAGCTGTAATAATAATTTTTTGTTTACCTTCCTCATCAGTACTGACTACTTCTGTTGTACTAGTAGTTAATTTATAAGCACTTGTTATCAATTCACTAGCTGATTTACTTCTTTTTACTCCTTTGCCAATCCATTCTTTTATTTTTTCCCTTTTAGAAAAAGTATCATTCTCCTGAGGTTCAGCGAGAGCAAGCTCCGGTGCTTTTGCTATAATATTCCCTTCATTATCCCTACTTACAATTTCAATATCTCCTTTGTGTAATTTATAAGCATTTGTTGCAGTTTTACCAGCAATTTTACTTCCTTTTATTGCCACCTTCCCGCCTTCCACAGCAGCTTTCCCCAGAAATTTTACTCCTTGATATGCCACATAGCCTGTGACTACTATTACCGCCCCAAGCAATTCTCCATCTTTACTGTCAGATGAAGATTTATTTCTTTGTTTTTGATAACGAAGATCTTCAGCAACCTGTTGATTTGCAATTTTACGTATAGTTTCTGGATCTTGTGTAAACATAAATATTCCTTTCATAAGTAAATAGGATTATTTAATCATATCGCAATTAAAAGTCAAATATTATTTCAGAAATTCTACTTTTATTAACTAAATTTCAGCTATGGTAAAAACTTAGTAATTATTTTTAAATATTCATCTAAGACTTTTTGGTTGCTCTCAACAAATTTTAAAGCATTTTCACGATAATTTTTAAGCTTTAGAGAATTATTATGCTCAAGTAGATACTTTAGTTTAGTTAGTAAATCTTCACCGTTTTTGATTTGGACAGCAGCTTTATGTTGTAGTATGCCTTTGGCAATATCGGTATTTTTACTCATATCCGGACCGAAGATAATACAATTAGCAAAATATGCTGCTTCTAATATATTATGCCCACCTTGCTTAAAAGAACCGCCAATAAAAGAAATTGCCGCTAAAGAAAAAAACAAGCCCATTTCACCGAATTTATCAACAACATAAAGGTCATCACTTAAAACTGGTAAGTTACTTTGTGACTTAGCGGTAACTGCTAAATTTAACGAAACACAATTATCAATTATTGACTTTATACGTTCAGGATGACGTGGGATTAAAATAAAATAACAATCGGGAAATTGTCGCTTTAAGTTAAGAAGAATAGGAAAAATTATTTTCTCGTCTTCCGGATGAGTACTGGCAAACACAATAATACGCTTATCTTTAAGATGCGTAACTAACAAAGCTAATTCTTGCTTATTTACCTCAAGTTTTTGATTGGCAAATTTAATGTTACCCAGGTTGGTTACATCGGTAACGCCTAAATCATTAAATTTTCGACGATCAACTTCGCTTTGTACAATAATTTTACTAAAATTTTTAACGATTAAAGTAAAAAAACTTTTTGCTTTTTGCCATGCTTTAAATGATTTATCAGAAATGCGCGCGTTTAATAATAATAATTTACTATATTTAGCTCCTTCACTAATTACGCACGGCCATAATTCGGATTCAATAAAAATTCCTAAATCAGGTTGCCAATTCCTTAAAAATTTCCTGACGAAAATAATATTATCAATCGGCAGGAATTGATGAACCGCTATTTCAGGCAATTTAGCCGTTAATATTCTCGCAGAGCTAGCTGTCCAGGAAGTAACCAGAAAACGTACTTTTGGAAATTGTTTATTGATACTCCTGATCAGATTCAAAGCAGCTACTGACTCCCCAACACTCGCCGCATGTATCCAGATTAAAAACTCTTTATTTTTCCTTTTCTTCCCTAAAGCAAATCGCTCTCTTACTCGACTTATATCTTCTTTGCCTACTAGTAACCGAATAAAAATTATGATAAAATATACCGGGAAAAGTACAAAACTTAATATATTATATAAGTACATCATTTTTTTGGTAAACTCTGTGTTAAACTAACTAACTGTTTCTCAAGGTTAATATCATTTTGTTCTTTATCATTAGTAAGCTGTAGGGGTGAGCCGAATATAACTGTTATATTACCGAAAGGCAGCGGCATTATTAATTTATCCCAACTTTTTAGCAAAAAATATTTTGAGGTATTACTAACTACCGGGATTAATTTTTTATTATATTTACGTGCAATTTCAGTAATACCGCTATTTATTTTGTAAACCGGCCCTTTAGGACCGTCGGGTGTAATTATTACATTATCGCCTTTAGATAATTTTTGAATGATTATTTTCAATGCTCCAATAGGATTTTTATTAGTAGAGCCGACTATAACCCCGCAACCGAATTTACTAACTATATTATTTAAAAATTTACCATCTAAATGCGGAGATATCAAAGCATAAAGATATTTATGCTCTTTAAACATACAGGGACTTAAAGCAAGCATATTATGCCAAAAAGCAAAAATCACTCCTTGCTCTGCTAAAAATTTTTCTTTATTAACTCCTTCCGGAAATATAAATTTCTGCCTTGAAGTAAAATAAACAAATTTTAGATAACCATATAATAAAACCGTGATTATGTTAGTTGCACAATTATTATTTTTTAGAAATTTCTTAAAAGCTTTTCTCATGTTTTTTTGTTGGTTTAGGTGGTTTTTATATCATTCCTGCGTAGACATTGCCCGCGTGGATCAGAATCGGCGCAAAAACACCGTCATTGCGAGAAGTCAGGGCGTGGCACTCTAAAACTCTCACCGTCATTACGAGGAGGCGTTGTTGCGTGGATACCACCCCGTCATTGCAAACGACCGAAGGGAGTGCGGCAATCTAAAAAACAATAAAGCTCATAATGTTTTTTGTTTAGATTGCTTCGTCGGAGCCACGCCCCTCCTCGCAATGACGAGGGAGGGAGTCGCTCGCAATGACGAGGTAAAATCGTTCCACGCAACAACACTTAGCGGGAATACCATCGAAAGTGCTTATAATAAAAATACTTTAATCAACTTAGTTTAGTATATTACAGGCTTTCTCTATTCTCAAGCAAGCCTCTTCTAAATCTTCAATAGACATCGCATAAGAAATTCTGAAATACCCTTCCAAACCGAAAGCAATTCCGGGTACTACTGCAACTTTTGCTTCTTCAAGTAAATATTCCCCTAAATCATTACTATCTTTAATAACCATTCCTGCCAAAGTTTTTAATCCAAATATTTCATCACATTTAACGAATAGATAAAACGCCCCTTCCGGTCTATAGCAGCTAAAATATTTCATTCTTTCTAAAATTGATAAAGCTAAATCACGCTTTTTCTGAAAATTCAAAGCATTTTGCTTAATAAAATTTTGTGGACCGTTTAAAGCTTCGATAGCCGCCATTTGACTAATCGAACAAGGGTTTGAGGTACTTTGTGATTGTATAATCCCCATAGCTTTAATTAAAGATTTAGAACCCGCGCCGTAGCCTATTCGCCATCCCGTCATAGAGTAGGCTTTAGATACGCCGTTTACAGTAAATATCCTATCTTTTAAATCATTTGCTATTTGCGCTAAAGTATAAAATTTAAAATCATCAAAAATAATATGCTCATAAATATCATCCGACATTACATTAACATGTGGGTATTTTCGTAGTAATTTAGCGATATTTTCTAACTCTTCATAAGAATAACCGGCGCCAGTCGGATTGCTTGGTGAATTAATAATAAGCCATTTAGTTTTGAGTGTAATTAAACCATCTAATATGTCGCTACTTAGCTTAAATTTACTTTCAATTCCGCAATTAGCAAATACCGGCTTACCTCCTGCAAGTAATACCATATCAGGATAGGAAACCCAGTATGGCGCAGGAATAATCACCTCATCCCCCTCATTTAAAGAGGCCATGAATAAATTATAGATAACCTGCTTACCACCGGTAGATATTATTATCTCATCAAGTTCATAATCTAAATTATTTTCACGTTTAAATTTATTTTGTACAGCTTGTTTAAGAAGAGGCATACCGTCAACATTGGTATATTTGGTAAATCCGCTTTTTATTCCTTTAATTGCCGCCTCTTTAATATTATCCGGCGTATCAAAATCAGGTTCTCCTGCTCCGAGTGAAATAATATCTACTCCAGCTTTTTTCAGTTCAAGCGTCTTTTTCACCACTGCTAAAGTTGGTGAAGGCTTAATAGCGCTTAAGCGTTTAGAAATAACGGACATAACTACCCTCTAATTTGTTGACGATGACATTGGTAAGATATATATTTGTATTATTAAATAAAATTTAGATATCATGTTTGGTAGTAAACTAATTTCCAAAATAAAAGATAAGATAAAACTTTATTGTTATAAAATAAAAAATATTCCTAACTGGTACAAAACCAGGATTTTAGAAGTTATAAATTACTATAATGACTGTAAATATAAATTTAGTCATTTAAAAGAGACCAACTTTGCCCTGGGAATCGATCATTTATATAAAGGAAATCTAAGTGATGCAATATTAAGATTTAAATTAGTCGATAAATTCTTTGCGTCCCGAGAGCAAAAAACTTCTGACCTTAAAGTATATTATTGGCTAGCTTTAACTTATTTTTTAAAAAATGATTATTCAACCGCCTTAGATTACGCACAAAAATCTTCCATAGAAGATAAAATTGGACTAAAAACTTTTTTACAAAATTATAAAAATGCTAATGAGATACCGCAAGCATTATGGCAACAATATAGGGATTTAATAGCAAGTTACTATACTAATAATTTTCATAACGACAATAACACTCACCTTCCTTATAGCTTCATCCGTCAAACTTTAGATAATATCACTGATTTACCTGATAATTATACTATTTTAGAATTAGGTAGTAATACTGGGCTTGTAGGCTACGAAATTCAAAAACGTTTCCCCGAAAGCTTTAGCCTAAGCGGTGTTGAAGTCTCTAATCGCATGAATAATTTAGTAAGCGCATATTATCCTAATACCAAAATTTATGATCAAATATTAGATATTTCGATACCGGATTTTATAAAACAATCGTCTGATAAGTTTGACGTAATATTGAGTTTTTGCGCCTTATCCTTTACTAACAATTTAAAAACTTATTTTGATGCCGTTTATTCCTTACTAAATAATTCAGGATATTTTGCCTTTTGTCTACCGATTGCTGCAAGTACAAGCTTTTCTTCCAAAAGAAAAGAATTTATTTTTAATTTTGATGAAATTATCACCACCTTAAATGCCACTAAATTTACAATATTAAATTCTCAAAAATTAATACTGGCAGAAAATAATAAATATTGTATTGTAGTGTGCAAAAAAACTAATTAAATTATGAAGATATTAATACCCTTTACTTTATTCATTACCATCCTTTGCTCTTTTACTGCTAATGCTGATCTTGAGTATGTTGATGATGATAAATATAATTATAATAATAGCACTGTAGGCTGCAGCCAAATTTACGATCCGTATGAAAAATTAAATCGCAAAATTTTTGCTTTTAATTCGGTACTAGATTATTTGTTCTTACGTCCTTTAGCTGTGGGTTATAAGAAAGTTACCAACGATTATACTAAAGCCAGAATTAGCAGTTTCGTCGATAATATTGATACGCCTCTTACTACCGTAAATTTTGGGCTACAGTTAAACTATAATAAAACTATGAAGAGTGTTTGGAGATTTCTGATCAATACAACACTTGGAGTAGGAGGTTTGTTTGATGTAGCAAACAAAGTAGGCCTTCCTGCGGACAGACAAACTTTCGGTAGCACTTTAGCGCATTACGGTGTCGGGCCCGGTCCTTATTTAGTGTTACCCATAATTGGAAGTACTAACGGTCGTGATATGACAGATTCGCTATTTACAAACTACGCACTTAATCCTACAACTTATTATACTCATAGGGATTTTGAATTAATAATTTTAGGAGTTAACAAAATAAATGACCGATATGTCGTACTACCATTCAGTGATTATGTTATGAAAAACTCTACTGATCCTTATATTGCTATTAGATCGGCTTTACACCAAGCTCGTGAAGCATCAATTCAATACCCGACAAATTTTAAATGCCCGACAATTAAAACAAAATATTAATTAAATCATAGAGGCTCATATGAAGAAAATTATTACCGGTATATTTTTATTATGTATTTCTTTCGCTGCTTATTCTTTAGATAATACCGTTCCTGCAGGCTTGAACGAATATATTACCAAGCTTACACAAGATGCTTCCGCTATACTTAATAATCCTAACTTAACTCAAAAAGCCAAAATTGCGAAAGCACAGAACTTAATGAAAAATAATCTAGATTTTGACTGGATGGCTCATTATACTATTGGTCGAATTGGTAGACAAACTTTATCCCCAGGGCAAATTAAAAAATTTGTCGGGGTATATTCTGAATATGTTACTAAAGCTTACACTGATTTAATAAAAGACTATAAAGGTGAACAACCAAAAATAACAGGAGTTCGCTCAGGACCTAACCCTACAGATTTTATAGTAACGATGAAGATAATTAACAATAAGGGTCAAGAACCCATTACAGTAGAATATTTAATACATGAAATAAAAAAAGGAATTTTTAAAGTCGCTAATATAACAACTGAAGGCATCAGCCTTATCAATGCTCAACAGGAAGAATTCACTAATACCCTACAAAATGAAGGATTTGATAAATTAGTAGAAAATTTACAAAAGCATTCTATTTAGTTTATTCTTGAGTGAATCAAGTTAAAGCACGCTCTATGTCATTCCCGTGAAAACGGAAATCGTTATATGGCTCTATAAAGTAGTAGTATGTCATTCCCGCGAAAGCGGGAATCCAGTCTTTCCTTTTGTCATGCTGAACTTGGTTCAGCAACTCTTGTAGTAGATCCTGAAATAAATGAAGTAATGAGTATTATTTTCTGGATTCCCGCCTCTGCGGGAATGACATATCAACACTAGCAACAATACCGGTCAATCCTGAAAAAATACAAACCTCAAATGAAAATTTTAGCTGGCAATAGTAACAAAGCTTTAGCAAAACATCTGGCCCTAGAATTAAATGCCGATTATATAGAATCTTTAACTATACATTTTAACGATACTGAAATAAAGGTAGAAATTCTACAATCTGTTTATAATGAGGATGTAGTTATAGTTCAGTCGACTTCAAGACCAGCAAATGATCATTTAATTGAATTGTTATTATTAATAGATGTCGCAAAAAAAAGCTATGCTAAACAAATTATCGTAGTAATGCCCTATTTCGGTTATAGTCGACAAGATCGTAAATTTTCTAATAACACTGCAATGCCGGCGCAATTAATAGCCAATCTTTTAAAAACCACCGGTGCAACTTCTATAATAACTGTTGACTTACACTCTCCCGAAATAGAAAATTTTTTTGAAATTCCTATTCAAAATCTTAGTCCTTTAGGTTTGTATTTACCTTTTCTAAAAAACTATAATGATTTTACTATAGTTGCGCCTGATAAAGGTAGTATAGAACGCGCTCAGAAAATTAATAATGTATTTAATATAGATATAGCCACTATTAATAAACAAAGAGATATTAATAATATTTGCGAAATGATAGCAATAACCGGCAATGTTAAAGGAAAAAATTGTATATTAATCGATGATATAATTGATAGTGGCGAGACTATTTGTAAAGCTGCTAAATTTTTGATGGATAACTCTGCTTTAGCAGTTGATGCATTTGTAACTCATGCGGTACTTTCAGCCGGCTCGCTAGAAAATATTAAAAATTCTGCGATACGTAATGTTTATATAACAGACACTATACACTCTTCTGATCTAAAAAATATAGCCGGCATTCATGTGATAACGATAGCATCGATTATTATTCAAGCGTTACAACCTTACGTTATTGCAAGCGAAGGAAGGCCTTGTTGCATGGATCGAATTTCGGACGTCATTCCCACGAAAACGGAAATCTAGACTTTTCTACCTCCGTCATTGTGAGGAGGCGTTTATGCCGCGACGAAGCAATCTAATGAAATTTAAGAGAGATTGCCGCACAGCTCAGCTCCTCGCAATGACAAGTATAAATATTTCCTAGATTCCTGCGATCAACGGAATGACATATTGCCACTTTTATTGAGCCATGCAACAAGATCGCAAAGCGAAGCAATCTAGCTAATTTCATAAAATTGCCCTGCTCTTTTTGGTCGCTCGCAATGACGTATCTGTAGTTATTAGGCAATATCCGTTATAGATAATTTAATAATATTGACATTGACTAAGCAACAAGTTACTTTATATTATATTTATTAAATTCAGGTCTTTTATGAATAAAAATTATTTAATAATTTTTTGCGCCGCTGCTGTCTTAATAGGCTGCAAAGATAAAGCTAATAGTAAGCCGAATCCTAATTTAACGGTTCAGGCTGACCCGACTCCGGCTATTACTAAAACAATAGAAGACACAAATAGAAATATAGCTAGCACTGTCGCACGTATTCCTTAAGCTCTTTCAAGCCCTTGTCATTGCGAGGAGAGACGTAATCTCGACGTAGCAATCCAGTGCCTATCATGCTGAAATTGTTTCAGAGTCTTTTAGTATATCCTAAAATAAATTCAGGTTGCCGCTAAAAGTATTTTTTCTTTTTTCTAGGTTCTGTGCACCTAATTGAATTATTATAATTTTGAGTTAATTTTTAGTGAAAATTAATAAGATTTTTGCTGGAATAGTTATTCATATTTCAAAAAAATCTTATAATTTGCAACAAAAAAGAACCAAATTAGATTTATTTTAATTAGCTGCACAGAACCTAGATTCCTGCTTTCGCAGAATGACATAATGCTATCCACAATCCTAGTTAATAAATATGCTTAGTATAATTTCTCCTGCAAAAACTCTTAACTTTGATAAATCTATTTCCTTTAATGATTCGAGTATACCAGCATTTTTAAGTACAACAAACTCTCTTACTGCAATACTTAAAAATTATTCTGAGGAACAATTAATACACATAATGAATGTAAGCCCAAATCTTGCACAAATTAATAGACAAAGATTTCAGAATTTTGAGGTCCAGCAAACTAAACAGGCAATTTTTGCTTATGCAGGGGATGTTTATAATAATATCAAGGCTGAAGAATTTAATTTGGAGCAATTAAATTTTTTACAGTCACATTTATTTATTATATCGGGATTATACGGCGCCTTAAAACCTTTAGACGCTATTAGACCTTATCGTTTGGAAATGGCAGGCAGATTACCTGAAATAAAAAATCTTGCTAACTTTTGGCAGGAAAAGATTACGAATTATATTAACAGGCTGCTTGATCTACACCAGAATAAATATTTACTCAATCTCGCTTCTGCAGAATATTCTTCTGCAATTGACCTTACTATTCTCAAATATCCGATAATTAACGTATTTTTTAAAGAACACAAAAACGGTAAATTACAAACTATCGGTATAAACGCTAAAAAAGCCCGTGGGAATATGGTTAATGTTATAGCTACTCACTTAATCGATAACCCTGCAGAGTTAAAAAATTTCTCATATCTAAATTACAAATTTAGTATTGGCGATTCTTCAGACAATAATTTAGTTTTTATTAGGTAATATTAAGGGCATAATTATCTAGGCTCTGTGAATAAAATTTAAATTAATCTATTTTAGTTCTTTTTATACTTCCAATTATAAGATTTTTTAGAAATAGGTTAGCTATTACTGTAAAAATCTTATTAATTATCGTACCTAAATATCTTAAAATATAAATAATTTAAATTTTGTTCATAGAGCCTAACTTTACCAACTACCCAATAAATCTAACTCTTCTTTAATTTCATCTAATAAAACTTGCGGCGCTAAATCTAAAGGGGTTTTACCTGAATAGTAACCGTCAGAGATTTTAATATTAGGATCGGCATTTTTTTGTATTAAAAGCTTAGCCATATTTATAAAACCTCCTTTAGCCGCATGATGGAGAGCAGTAAATCCATAACCGTCAGGAATATTTATTATATTCTTGCTAATTTTTTCATCGGCTAGAAAAAACTGCGCTATAGGGAAATGATTATACATAACCGCTAAATGAAAAGAATTAAGGCCATGGATTGCACAAGCAATAGGAGACGCCCCGGCCCCTAACAAAGCTTTTGCTACTTCCTCAAAACCTAATATAACTGCAAAATGTAATGGTGTGTTATCGTTTTCACAAATAAAATTAGGATTGACTCCTTCGTCAAGAAGCAGTTTTAAATTCATTTTCTCATCATTAATAACTGCTTTTAACAAATTTTGTGAACTAACCTCATCGATTGCAGTTTTCATTATTTTCTCATAAGTAGATTTAATTATAGATAAAATAAACTATTGGTATCAAAAAATCAAAGACTATTTTGAATTTTTTATTAATTTAAATAATTTATATCTACAATAGTAAGGTTAAAATATTATTTTGTGTATTTTAAATATCACTACAACCAAAAATTAGATTGATAACCCCCAGGAACAACTTAATTTACTTGATTATCTTTATTATTTTGTTACAATAACCTCCGTTAATGGTGTTTAAACTCCATCGTTGCAAAACATTTGTATTAAGACCTTAGTAAATTATGCTAGGGGGCCGTTGTATGAGCGCTGCAGTATTCATGCAACGGGAAATTATTGTTTTCAATGATTGAGTTTATCCCCTAGCACCTATTTTTGATTAGTTTGAAAATGACGATTTAAAGATAAAATTATTAAACTTGATACTAAAAATTATTGTAATAGAAGTTATACCTATAAAAAACTTCTTAATTTTCAGGAAAGAAAAACCAATTTTTGCAATTTTAATTAAATATAAAATACCATATGCTAGGCTATCATGATGAGCAAAGAAGCTTAACCCGTAAGCAAAAAGAAGCTATCGGCTTACTATCTATCGGCACTTTTTTAGAATATTTTGACCTAATGCTGTATGTTCATATGGCGGTGCTACTTAATGATTTATTTTTTCCTAAATCAGATCCTAAAGTTGCTTCACTTTTATCGGCAGCGGCTTTTTGCTCTACTTATGTCTTAAGACCATTTGCAGCTTTTATATTAGGTTGGATTGGAGATAATATCGGGCGTAAATCTACCGTGATTATTACTACCTTTATAATGGCGATATCATGTTTAGTTATGGCTAATCTATCAACTTTTGAGGAAAAGGGGATTATAGTTTCTTGGATTATGATAATTTGCCGTATGTCACAAGGCGTATCTTCAATGGGAGAAATAGTAGGAGCAGAATTGTATATAACAGAAACAACTAAACCGCCTGCTCAATATATATATGTAGGTATCATACTTATCGCTTCTCTTTTTGGCGGTATGGCCGCATTGGCATTTGGTGTTATTAGTGCCAATTATCTTTTAAACTGGCGTTACGCTTTTTGGGGCGGCGCTATAATAGCCTTGGTAGGACTGGTAGCTAGAACTAGACTCCGAGAATCAACAGAATTTGTTGATGCAAAACGACGAATAAAAAATACTTTAGAAGATTTTGGCATAAACACTCAAAAGCTACCTTACAAAGAATATATTGAGGAAAAAGTTAATAAAAAAACTGCCTTAGCTTATTTTTTAGTTGTAATTTCAGGCTCAGCTTGTTTTTACCTTATTTACGTTCATTGTGCATCTTTACTAAAAACAAATTTCAATTATTCTCCTGCTGAAGTCATGAAAAATAATTTTTATGTTTCTGTTGCTCAATTAGTTTTAATGGTTTTGTTAGTTTTATTAACCTTAAAATTTCCTCCGCTTAAAATACTAAAAGTTAGAGCAATTATGTTTTTAGTGGCTATGCCGATTAGTATTTATTTTTTAAATAATGCCACTACCGACTTTGATATATTTAAAATACAAATATTATTAATCATGACTAGCATCACTACTAGTACGGCTACTCCTATAATTCTCAAAAGCTTTCCGGTATTTAAGCGATTTACTTACTCTACTGTTTTATATGCTTTCTCAACAATTTTTATATATGCAATTACTTCGTTTGGTATGGTTTTTCTAGTAAATATTTTAGGCACTTATAGTATCCTTCTCATTATGATGCCGGTTGGAATAGCTTTTTATTGGGGGGTTACCCATTTTGAATTGCTTGAAAAACTTCGAGGTAATTATCAGCCTTAAGGATTTTTTCCTTTAAAGCCATTCTTTTTAAATTAGCTTGTTGTTCGAACATTTCACGGCAAAGTTTGACTAAGGTATGTTCTACAGTATATATCTCAAAATATGCACAAATATATAGAAAATGTTCTAATGTTTCCTTTATAATTTTCTGAATTTTTTCAGGTGATTTGACTCCCAAAGTTTGCAAGTTATGTACTCGATCAAAGATTTTTATAAGTGCTGTGTCATGTCTTTTTTGTTTCATTAGTAAATTTATACTTTCTTCAACGCTAATTTTTCCGTAAGGTTTAATGCGCGTTAAGCCTTCTACATGTTTGGCAATATCTTTATCAAAAATATTACTAATTTCCTCCTCTGTAAGTTTTGTATCTTCAATAGTATCGTGTAATAAAGTTGCATTTAATATAGTAGAAGTAAAAAGTCTTGGAGCTTCATAAGCGCCAAACTCTGCTACCATATACGCAACTTCTATCGGATGAGAATAATAAGGCTCACCCGATTGACGCATTTGTGCGCCATGATATTTTCGTGCGTAGTAAATCCCCTTTTTAATTTCTCTAAGATCCACTTGGTGCTTTACTAATCTATTTAAATAAGTAATCTTATCTAATAATCTTTTAGAATAACAACAGTCTTCAAACTTTTCTTCCCAGTAATTAATATCTTGCATAAAATTAACTTAAATTATTAGATTAATCCTTATAACATTTTCTATTTAAAATTTAAAGTAATAAATTGCAAGAAGAGATGTTTTTTAACCTTATAATTATTTTTGAATGGAAAAAAGCTTGAATTTTATGAGTACTAATACGCAGTAGTACATTATATGGACCGAAAATTACCCACCATAGTGAAGCCGCGAAATGACTACGGCTTGTCTAAATTGTCCTAAATATATGAAAAATTTAATTGGAATGCCAACATTTATTAGGCGACAAAATTAATATAAAAATATGCTTATACTTGATGTATATGACGTTAAGAGGCGCTTCATCATGAGGATTTTGGTAGCCAAGCAACAAAGTTCTTCTCTATTACATCATTTCTGCTTTAGATAAAAAATTTAGACTTTTTTTGTTATACCAAACAAGTTTGCCAAATTTATTACAAATATTCTGAGATACTGCAAAATGATAACTATATTTTTGCATTTTATCTTATGGAGAGGTAGGTTCTGTGCACCTAGCATAAAACATGTTTTAACCATCCGCACAACAATATTTACCTACAATAACCATATATATGTAATAAATTATTAATAATTAGTGTAAAAACCCATACTATTTTAACTTTTTATTATATTTATTATTGCATTATTTTTAATATTCCACTAAATTATTTATTATTCAACTAAAACGTTATTATTATTAAATATATTTATACTAAAAAATATACTTAATAATTATTGTTTCTTAGGCTTTATAATTTTTATTCTTCACAAATAAACAAAAATTAATTGATTTTTATTATTAATATATTACAATAGCTAACTTTTATTAATTAATAGGGAAGGAAATGCAAAATTTAGCACAAAAAATTGTATCTTTTTCTGAGCACAAATTAGAAATAGAGCAAATAAAGGAATTTATACAGGAAGGGTGGTCAATAGTAAAATTAGTACCCAATAAAGGGCGTTTTATTGGGCTTTTGGAAAAAATTTCGTCTACAGATGATGAAAGCGTCTATCTTCCTCCAAGAAAAAGAATAGTAGTTGATCTCTAATCGCCACTTAAAAAGCTTTAATAAATTTTATTTAAGCAAAAAATCTAATTTATTACCCAAGGTAATATCCAAATACTTAGCAGAATAGGGCATGTTATCAACCTCCATTTCTATATTTAACTTTTGCTTAGCAGAAATATTAATATTCATCTTATCAACTACATAAGAAGCTAAAACTTTTCGATCTTTATCAATTATTCTGACCCTAATTAAAGGTATTGATATTTGATAATTTAATGGATTAACTATTTTACACGAGACTTTTATTTTATTAGTATCTTTAATATCTCTTATTAAAATATTTTCAATTTTTAACTCGTTATATTTAAATAAAAATCGACAATTATCCTCTAACAATATTATTAAAGAAAAAATAATAAAACTTATCCATAACAAAGGAAAAAAACTATAGCTGGGAGGCTTGGAAGGTAACAATACTGGCAAACTGCCAGGGTTTATATATACTTCATTTTTAATAGATTCAAAATTTTCTTCAATTTTACCGAAATCAGTTAACTTGGTAATCTTACAATCTAATTTTTGATACCATACTTCCCGACATTTAGAGCATTTAACTTTACGACCGTTTATGCCTATTTGTTCGTTTAAGACAATAAATTTCGTATGGCAGCCAGGACAGTTAATATACATTGAATTATTATATTTTATAAATTGACTTAATAGTAAAGTGATTTATTATTTTTATCATATAGACCTATACAGTATTATGCTATACTGCTCATATTTCAGGAATTAGATTTTATTTTGAAGGGTGAGCACACGCAGCCTATACTTAATAGGTGAGTATGCGAATTCCCTGATAAAATAAAAAAATAATTCCTGAAATATGAATAGTATAGCTTATATTAAAGAAATTGAAGAAGCTTGGCAAATAAAAGATCAACTAATTCACACTCCCGCAAAGCTAAAAGATGTTAGAAAGCTACTTAATATTATTATACATGATTTAAATCATGGTATTATTAGGGCTTGTGAAAAAAGAGAAAATAACTGGCAGGTAAATGAATGGGTAAAAAAAGCACTATTGTTATATTTTATTATTACCGAGTCGCAAATTTACACCGGTAGTTATAAAAACTGGTACGATAAAATCCCTGCTAAATTCTTACCGGATACCGATGACAGCGTTTTTAAAAAAGCCGGAGTACGTATAGTACCAGGAGCTTTTATCAGAACTGGCTGTTATATTGCTAAAAATGTTATTATTATGCCTTCTTTTATTAATATCGGCGCTTATATAGATGAAGGAACAATGGTTGATAGCTGGGCAACTATTGGCTCTTGCGCTCAAATCGGTAAAAACTGTCATATTTCAGGTGGCACAGGAATAGGCGGAGTATTGGAACCATTGCAGGCAAAGCCGGTAATAATAGAGGATAACTGTTTCATCGGCGCCAGATCAGAAATAGCAGAAGGCGTAATAGTAGAGGAAGGGGCCGTAATTAGTATGGGGGTATTTATTTCCGCCTCCACAAAGATAGTATATAGAGAGACCGGAGAAATTATTTACGGCAGGGTACCGCCTTATTCGGTAGTAGTACCGGGTACTCTTCCGGCAAAAGAGACCGGCAAGCCTTCACTTTATTGCGCAGTTATCGTAAAGCAGGTTGATAAGAATACCAGAAGTAAAGTTGCTGTTAACGAGTTACTAAGAGTTTGATGATTTGCTTATAATATGGTGGCATGAATAGGTTAAAGCATGTTCTATATCATTCTCATGAAAACGGGAATTCAAAAAAAGCTTAGAGCGAGTATAATCGCATAATAAATTTTACTCTATAATTTGTTTAAAAAATTTCTGGATTTCCACCTACGCGGGAAGGTATTGTTGCGTGGATCGAAAACGCCGACAAACACACCTTCATTGCGTGTCGAGGCGAAGAATTGACACGGCGATCTAAGAAAAAATAGCTAAAAATGCTATGAAATTATTATTTTCTAGATGCCGCACAGCACAGCTCCTCGCAATGACGTTTAGGGTATCCACGCAACAACACCTTCGCGGGAAGGACATTGAAAATTCGAGTCATACAATAAGGCTATTTAAGCCATGGTGTGACACCATACTTTTAATTTAAAAGATTATTTTTATGAAATTACTAAAAATATTTTTATTATCCCTTTTACTAATTAGCTGCGATAAGAAAGCAGCTGAGAGTAATATAATCGTCGGCACTTCTGCGGATAACCCACCCTATGAATTTATTCAAAATGGTGAAATTGTTGGGATTGATATTGATATTATTAATGCGATAGGCGAACGTTTAAACAAAAAAGTCGTAATAAAAAACTTTGATTTCAACGGATTACTTGCAGCCCTGGTTAGTCAAAATGTTGATGTTGTTATAGCCGCACTTTCCGCTACGCCGGAACGTGAAGAATATATTAGTTTTTCCGGTAATTACGGAGAATCAAAATTATCAATGTTATATAGAGTTGATGATAACATACAAACCATTGACGATTTAAACGATAAAATAGTAGGCGCACAACTCGGTAGCAGCTGGGAAAAAACCGCTCAAGAACTAGCGCAAAAAATCAATATTAAAATTAATTCTTTATCAAATAATTTAATGTTAGTCGAAGAATTAAAATCAAAAGTTATAGACGTTGTTATTCTTGAAGAATTCCAGTCTATAAAGTTTAAAGAAAATAACCAAAATTTAGCAAGTTGTAATTTAGAAGGCTTTTCTTCAAAATTTGCTATAGCCATGTCTAAAAACTCAGGACTTGTTAAAGAAGTTAATGAAGCAATCAACTCGCTGAAAAAAGATGGGACTCTCAATAAAATTATGAAAAAATGGTTAGTACAATAAAGGAAGAGGCATTTAAAAAAGCAATGAGTCGCTTCCCTACCGGCGTTACTGTTATAACAACTTCTTATGACAGTAAACTTTTCGGATTTACGGCAAATTCTTTTACTTCCGTGTCTTTAAAGCCGTCTCTGGTATCTTTTTGTCTTGATGAAAAGGCTTTTAGTATTGACGGTTTTAATAATAGCGATAAATTTGCTGTGAGTATTTTAGCAGAAAATCAAATTGATATCTCAAAGCATTTTTCCAGGCATCAGTCAGATAAATTTTTAAATATTTCCTATACGCAAGGAGAATATAGCGAATGCCCGTTAATAGATGGGGCAACTTGTCATATTGAATGCCAGAAAGTTACAAGCTATAACGCCGGCGATCATATTATATTTATTGGTGAGGTTATTCATACCGCTATAAAAAATGATTCAAACCCATTATTATACTTCTTAAAATCATATAAAGAATTAAAATGATTATAAATATTGGAATTTGTGGTTTCAGCGGTAAAATGGGACAAACGATTATAGAAAGAATCGAAAAATTCAGTCATTGTAAAATTTCTGAAAAATTTAATAGCTCAAGTGATTTAAAAAAACTTGATAATTTTTGTAAAAATTCTGACGTGATTATTGATTTTTCGACCCCGACACTGTTAGAAAAACTTATAGATTATGCTCTTAAGCACAATACTAAATTAGTAATCGGCACTACCGGATTAATACCGCAACAATTGGATTATATAAAAGCAGCTGCAAAAACTTTGCCTATTTTATATTCTGCTAATATGAGCCTGGGGGCTAATTTACTAGGAGTTTTAGCTAAAATAGCTGCCCAAACTCTTAATAGCAGTTATGATATTGAAATTTTAGATACCCATCACCGAGCTAAAAAAGATGCACCTTCCGGAACGGCTATCTTACTTGGTGAAATAATTGCAGCGGCAAAGGGTTTAAACTTTCATGAATATGCGGTGTTTAATCGTGGTAACACTACAAGGAAAGATAACGAAATCGGCATTACTTCAATACGCGGCGGGAATATCCCCGGCATACATGATATATATTTCTTGGGGAACGATGAAACTATAACCTTGCAGCATCAGGCTCTTAATAAGAATTCTTTTGCCGAGGGCGCAATTAAAGCCGCTATTTGGTTAGCCGATAAACCTCCCGGCTTATATTCTATGCTAGATGTATTTGAAATTTAAGTTTGAAATAGTTAAATTAAAAAGCTTTTATCTCTAAAGAGCCCTTGACACCTCTTTATATTTACATTATATTCTCATAAATTATTTATAGTTAAGTTTAAGGTATTTGACTTATGTCTCGTAGGTGTGAGCTCACTGGTGTGGGTGTTTTGTACGGCAATAATGTATCTCATTCGCAACGCAAAACCAGAAGGCGTTTTGAGCCTAATTTAAGATCCGTTAAATTTACAAGCGATGCAACCGCTCAGGAATATAGACTGTCAGTAAATGCAAAATGCATACGTTCGGTAGAAAAAGCCGGTGGTTTTGATGAATATATGATAAAAGTGTCTAATAATATTTTATCCGATAATGCAAAAGCTATTAAAAGAAAAATAATTCAGAATAAATTGGCAGGGACATTATGAAAAGCGGCATACATCCCGAATATAAAGATTTTTTAATTAAGATTAGTAGCGATACTTTTAAGACAATGTCCGCTCATCCTACCGGTGAGATTTTAATGGATGTTGATTATAGAAAGCATCCGGCTTGGAACAAAGATATGGGAAATGTTGTTAATCAATCTAATAAAAGCATTAGTGATTTTAATAAAAAATTCTCCGGTCTTTCTTTTGGTGCACCAAAAAAACCGGAAGCAGAGTAAGATTAAGTTATTACAAGTAGATCGTGGCCCCGCGCCAGGGTATCCAGAAAAAATCTTAGTAAAAAGACTGGATGCCGGGGTCAAGACACGGCTGACATTGAACGCTTTGCAAAAATTTGACCCACGCAACAACGTCTTGTAGAAAAGCATTGTCGTATGGATCGAAATCGTTACAAAAAACACCGTCATTGCGAGGAAGCACCTCGTGTCGACTTGGCAATCTAGAAAAAAATAGCAAAAATGCTATGAGATTTATTATTTTCTAGATTCGTATTATTATCGCGGGGTGGAGCAGCCCGGTAGCTCGTCAGGCTCATAACCTGAAGGTCGTTGGTTCAAATCCAGCCCCCGCAACCAAAATTCCTTACTTCTAATTGTAAATATATTCCCCCAAAGCATTGTTATATAGAAAATTAAAATGTGTTTTATGTCATTCTAGTTCTGCATTGTTGCGTGCGAGGATACCCTCAATCGTCATTGCGAGGATGGCGTGGTGTTGTTGCATAGCTCGGAAATTATACCAAATTCTCCGATGTCATTCTAGCTAAAGGCGGGAACCTAGAAACTAAAAGGTGTAAACACTATAAATTTTACAACTAAAAGCTTAAATTATTTTACCTTTTTCTGGATTCCCGCCTTTAGCTAGAATGACATCGAGCGCTTTTAAGAGCCATGCAACAACGTCGGATGGCGTTGTTGTGTGGATATCTCAACGTGAGGAGCGTAGACCACTACGTCATTGCGAGGAGGTATTTATGCCGACGCGGCAATCTAAACATTGTTTTTTCTAGATTGCCACGTCGATTCTACGAATCTCCTCGCAATGACGATGTAGAATTAATCCACCAAGCAATACATCTAATACCCTTGCAGTAGTCTAGTTTTTGTAATATTTTCTTAGGCTATCTTATATAATACATAATAATCCATTATGAAGACAATTTTACCTGATCGATCCCTGCATATCCAAGTTAGGCTTAATTATGTAGTAAGCCAAATCTTAGATATTGCACAAGATAAAATCGCTATGATTATCTTGTATGGCTCTTTTGCAAGAGGCGATTGGGTGCGTGACCTACCTAATGGCTATCATAGCGATACTGATATTTTGATAATTCTCAAAAAAGGTAAATATAAAGGACACGCTACCTTAAGGGTAGAAGATAAAATATATAAAAGGTAGAAAAAAAAGGAATTATAAAACCTCAAATTATCCCATATGATTCAGAGATATCTATAATTCTTGAATCAATGGAGGAGATAAATGAGCAATTAGAAAAAAGGCGTTATTTTTACACGGATATCAAAAAAGAGGGTATTCTTTTATATGATAGCGGTGAATTTACACTTAGCAACGCTAAAGATTTGCCCTGGAGCGAGATGAAAGAAATTGCTAAAGATTATTATGAAGAGTGGTTTGATTTTGGAGCAGGATTTCTTATAGATTCTAAAAGTAATTTAGAAAGAGAAAGCCTTAGACATAGTGCTTTTTATCTTCATCAAGCTACGGAAAGTTTTTACAGTAGCATTTTATTAGTTTTTTCTAATTATAAACCAAAACTACACGACATAAAAAAAATAGAGAGCAGAGTAGCAAATTATAATAGTGAATTATGGCAAGTATTCCCTAAAGCAACTCCTGAACAAAAAGAATGTTTTGAATTACTAAAAAAAGCTTATGTTGAAGCGAGATATAACAGAAATTATAAAATTACTAAAGAGCAACTACAATATCTTATTGAGAGAGTAGAAAAATTAAAAAATATTACAGAAAAAATTTGCCTAGAGCGTATTAATCAATAAAATTTATTATTGCGAGCAACTAAAGGTCTTGTTGCAGGGCCAGACCCTTACCCCGTCGTTGCAAGAAAAGGCCTTTATGCCGATGTGGCAATCTAAACATTGTTTTTTCTAGATTGCTGTGCTTCTTTTAGTCGCTCGCAATGACGTTTATGTTATTTCCGCGGGGCCGTTTTGCTTGAATACTCAAATCGTCATGGCTTACCTCTACAAGCATTGCTTCATGATTCAAATTTTTGGTGTCATACCAGCGAAAGCTGGTATCTAACTTTTGTTATATTGTTAAGTAGATTCCCTCTTTTGAGAAAAGGTATTGTTGCGTGAATACCTCTTAACGGTTGAAGATATACACGTGAGCAATGCCGCAGCTAGAATTGACACCAAAATTTGAACCATGCAACAAGGCTTATCAAGTTACGCAATGAGATTTGAAGTATCGATAATAGCAATGCTGAACTAGAATAATATACAATGAACTATAATTTATATATTTTATTAATCGTGATATTGATGGTAGCGAGGGAGGGATTTGAACCCCCGACATACGGATTATGATTCCGTCGCTCTAACCAACTGAGCTACCCCGCCAGAGGAACTAAAAAAGTTATAAGAGTTATTAAATAGGCAGTATTATTATGTCATTTCCTGCATTCTTATGTCATTCCTAGCTAAAGGCGGGAATCCAGACTTTTCCTTGTCATGCTGAACTTGGTTCAGCATCTTTTAGTATATCCTGAAATAAATTCAGGATGACTATTATTTTTCTGGATCCCACACCTAAAGCAGGAATGACACACAACACTTTTTTCAAGCCACAGAAACAACTCCTGCTTTCACGGGAACGACATAAATAGTTGCAAATAATATCTTAACGTTTAGAGAATTGTGTTTTCTTACGTGCTTTACGTTGACCGTATTTTTTACGTTCTACAACTCTAGAATCACGTGTTAAAAATCCACCTTTACGTAATAGCGGATGAAATTCCGGAGCTGATATATCAAGCGCTTTAGCAATCCCATGTAAAATAGCACCTTTTTGTCCAGAAATCCCCCCGCCTTTAACAGTACAAATTACATCATATTGTCCGCTAGTTTTTGTTAAAATAAACGGTTGTAAAATAGTTTTAACATGAGTATTAGAAGTAAAATATTGATCTATATTTTTTTCGTTAACGGTTATTTTTCCTTTACCGGCTTTTATCCAAACTCTGGCGATAGCGTTTTTTCTTTTACCAGTAGCATAAAATTTGCCGATACTTCCTGAATCTTTCTTATCAGATATTTCTTTAGAAGGTATAACCGATAATTTTTTTTGAATTAAAGGTTCTTTTTCAGTTTTAATTTTTAATTCTGTCATATTATAAATTATTTTTTATTTTTAGGGTTCTGAGCAGCAAAATCATAAGCTACCGGTTGTTGTGCTTGATGAGGATGATCTTCTTTAGCGTAAACATATAAATTACTCATTTGTTTTGTACCCAAGACATTTCTGGTAATCATTCTTTTTACGGCCATCTTAACAACACGCTCAGGATATTTACCGCTTAAAATTTTCCCGGCAGTAGTTTCCTTTATTCCACCTGGAAACCCTGTATGTCTGTAATATATTTTACCGTCTTTTAATGCGGCTTTTTTACCGGTTAATTTTATATGTTCGGCGTTAATTATAATTACGTTATCTCCACAATCCATATGAGGAGTGAAAGTAGGCTTATGTTTACCACGCAATATATTAGCGACTTTACTAGCAAGCCTTCCAAGAACAAGGTCTTGTGCGTCTATAACCCACCATTTTTTTTGAATTTCCGAGGGTTTTGCAGAATAAGTTTTCACAGTAATATCTTTTTAATTATAATTATTTAAATTAAGATTATTTTGAGTTCATTAAATAGCATTAAATCAGGTTATTTGTCAAGTTAAATATACTACTCATCTTTCAAGAATTGTTTTTTCATTTTATCAGGGGATTCAATCATTAAAGTTATTATATTTTGGCACCTATTAAGTATAGGCTGCGTGCGTTCACCCTTCAAAATAAAATTCAATTCTCAAAATACGAGCAGTATATAATTTCACAGATTTACAGATTTTTCATACCGAATATTATTTCTTTATCTGTAGAAAAATACATATCATTATCGTTTATCCCATAATATTGAATATTTTTGATAATTTTTGTAATTGTCGGCGCCGTTTTTAAATGACCATTTTCATCTAATCGAAAACTATACAAAACTCCGTTAACGGAAATAATATCTAAATTTTGACCTGTATTATCTTTACTTATTAATGGCGCTAAGAAAATTGCTGATTTTAATTTTTTAATATCCTTACCCTCATTTAAATCAGCAACAAATTTTATTTGACCTGACGCAAGGCTTATACCGGCAATTTGCCGAGCATTATTTGTTACGAATAAGCTATTCCCGATTAATGACATTGATTGAACATCTTTAGCATCAGTTTGCCAAACAATTCTTCCAGTTGTTATATTTAGTTTTATTATTTTACCCATGCCGTTTGCAATATATAAATTATCATTATCACTAATAGGCGAGCATAAAATACCTGTTTCTTCAAAATTTGGCAAAGCCGTACTTTCAGGATTTACAGGCTCAAAACTCCAAAGGATCTCCCCATTTTTAATATTAATAGCCAAAATCTGCCCTGAACTATAAGTAACTATAACACGATCATGAACTAATATAGGCGCCACTTGATAGCTAGTCGATAAAACCTCAACCATTCCCTCATGTTGCCAAGTAGTATTTAGGGTTTGCATATTTAAAGCAATAACCTGGTTACTAATAGTTTGAACTAAAATAGTATTTTCGCTTAGCATAATCGGCTTAATTCTAATAATATCGGGTAACTCTTTCCTTATTAATTCATGCCCTGTTTTTGCATCTAATACTACTAGTAACCTTGAACCGTATGTTATATATAATTTACCATTATGATGCAAAATCCCGCCGCCAATATAATTATCTTGTTTATGTCTACTAATATTATACGACCAGATTGTACTTTTCTTGTCTTTCGAAAATGCCGATATATTTGATCGCATATCTAAGGTATAAATTATGTTATCAACAAAAACCGGTTCGGTGATAGTTTTATACTTACTAAAAGAATATGCTTTATTTTTTAACAGTTCAGGGGTAAAAAAGCTATTTTTATTAGAATCCAAATATACAGCTTCGTTAGTTTGCTCAGAAAGCCTTGGAGTTAATTCCACAATATTTTTTACCCTTTTAGGTCCAAGCCCATTACAAGAAATTAAAATAAAAGGTAGTAATAAGATTGCTAGTTTATTCATATTCTCTTGTCCTTATTAATATCTAAATTTGAAAGCAAAGCTCTGGCTTGATCTTTTGTTAGCTCCGGGGCGTTATTTGATGCTATTAGTATTTTTAAAGTTTCTTTTGCTGCATACGGCATATCATTTTTGATATCCCAAATTGCTTTTATAAGATTGGCGGTAGCCCAAAAAGCCTTTTCTTCATCGTTAAAATATTTTAAATATGTTAACGCCTTTTCTCTATCCAAATTGTTTAAATTTTCTTCGTCAATAATTAAACTTAACCATGAAACACGGGCATAAGCCGTTGTTATTTCTTGATAATCGGTATTTTGAATAATTTTTTCTAATAAAGCTTTAGCATCTGAATAATTCTTTTCAGAAATTTTTATAGCAACTTGCTCTAATAAAGCAATTTCTTTTATTCTGTTATTACTTGTATTACTTAAACTTTCCAAGGTATTAAATGCCAAAGCCTTATTGCCTTCGATTGTTTCAATAGCTATGGCTTTAACAAAAATGTCACCGTTTTCCTGATTATTTTTAATTTGTTTATCTTTATACTTATTATTGACTATCATTATAATCACAATAATTATTGCAAAAACTATAATGACAGGCAAAATCTTTTTGAAAAATTTTAACCTTTTTTCTTCATTTTGATCGTTTAATACTTCTTCTAAAATATCAGACATTTTTATTTACTTTGTTTATTTTTACAACCAAACTTAACTTTCGCATCCTCTGCCATTTTTTTAGACGTTGCAGAACGATTAGTCGGAAACTCTTTATCAAGTTTTACAAGTATGTTACAAGCTTCTTGGGTTTTCTTTAATTCACCAAGTGATAGTGATAATTTTAGTAAAGCATCAGAAGATTTAGGACCTTTTTGCGATTCCTTATAACATTTTAAATAATTAATTGCCGCCTTGTTAAAATCCTTGCGTTTAAAAAAACTTTCACCATACCAAAAATAAGCATTACTAATTACTGCACTTTTTGGATAAGTATTGATAAAAGCAGCAAATTTTTTCTCGGCTTCTGCAAAATTGCCATCTTTAAAAGAAGCAAGAGCTAGATCATAAGCCTGTTTGTCGGTTATTTCTACATTTTTTTTGCTTTCTACAGGAATTTGAGAATTAGGGCTATTATTTATTTCTTCTAAAGTTGATACATCAAATACATCAGGAGCAGAATCAACTTCTGCTGCTTGGTTAATGCTTTCATCAGATTTTATAATATTTGACTGATTTGTGATTATTCCAATTTTATGTTCTAAAATTTCAATCTTCCCTAGTAAGCGCTGAATTTCTTTTTCTTGCTCATCTAATCTACTTTCATAATCGTTATTTACTACAAAATTTAAGCTTTTACTTTTTATTGCCTGGCTATCTCCAAATGCGTAGAAGGGTAATAAAACAGTAATTATTAATGTAATTATTTTCATATATTTTTTATTTTTTTGATGTCGTTCTAGCAATGGTGTCAATTTAAAGAAAACGGTTGTCACGCCGTGGCTTGGACCACGGAATCCAGTCTTGTTGTCATCCTGAATTTATTTCAGGATCTACTAAAAAGATGCGGCAAACTTGTTCAGCATGACTTTTTTCTAGACCCCATGGTCAAGCCACGAGGTGACCGCTCTTAACTCTTCATCCAGGAGCAGTATACCAAAAAATTTCTATTATTCCATATTTTTTTATACTTCCATACTTCCGTCACAGAAAAAAGTCAAAGTTACCGTTGTTCCTTCATTTATTTTACTTTCTAAATTAAACTTACCATGCATAAGCTCAACTAGCTTTTTTGTTAAGGGCAATCCAAGCCCCGTACCTTCATATTTTCGACTAAGCTCACTATCAATTTGCCCGAATGCCGATAATGTTTTCGGTATATCTTTTTCTTCAATACCGATACCAGTATCTATAACTTTTATATATACAGATTTTTCTGGCTCATTTTGTTCAATATTTATTGTTACGCTCCCGCCTGCATTAGTAAATTTAACTGCATTTGATAAAAGATTTAATAATACTTGTTTAAGCCTCTTAGGGTCAGCTTTTATAATAATATGATCCTTTGGCAGGTTATCAATTAGTGTTACTCCTGCTTGATCCGCCCTTGGTTTAACAAGGGTTATTGAAGAGATTATTAATTTATTTAAATCGAGATCGATATTATCTACTTTTAATTTATCGGCAGAGGCTTTAGAAAGGTCTAAAATATCGTTAATCATTGCAAGTAAATGTTTACCGGCATCATTAATATCTTTTATATAATTACTATTTTTCGTAATGTCTTTTTCTGACATTAAAATCTCCGAAAAACCTATTATGGCATTAAGAGGGGTACGCAGTTCATGACTGATATTAGCAAAAAACTTAGTATTTGACGAGCTAGTATTTTCTACTTTAATTATCTCAGCTTTTAAATTCCTATTTGTTGTAAGCTGCTGATCTATAATCTGCCTAGCATAATTAGTATTACTAATTATTATCGTACAGAATATTATGAAAATAATGATAAATGTTATAAAAACTTTTTTTTCAAGTTCTAATATATTTGCCCATTGAGCAGTAATATCAGTATTAATTTCTAATACGCCGTCCACTGGAAAATTATATACATCTTTATCTATTATAGGGATATAGCTTGTAACAAAAGAAGCTTTTGTTATTGTATTATTACTTTCATTTTCTATTATTACTTTAGGTAATAATACATGGCTTGTAATTCCTTGAAACACTTTATTAAGTGTATCACTCGCAATAAATTCTCTTAAAAAATATCTATCAATTTTTGTAGTAATTATTTCATATAAATTATCGCTTCGGTAACGTTTTACACTATACATATTAAGCAGATTACTAGTGATAAATTTATTACCTTTAAGATCGTATAAAGAAATATTAGCGTTAAGGTTAGTAAACCAGTTAGCAGAAGCGCTAGCAAATTCAATAAAATCTTGATCTTTTAATAGACTCATATACCCAACGTTATGCAACTTACCTGTTGCTATTGGATGAGCATTCCAAATATTTTTTATGTAAAGTTCGGAAATTTGATTATTCTCTGCGGCAACTTGCTTTAAGATCATTTCCTTTATCATAAAATAACGATAAAGCATTATATTTATGATAATATTAAGAAATAATATAATGAATGACAACCTTACTATATATTTATTTTGGTTCATTATATTTGATCTTTTTGTTGTAAAGATTGCCTTAGGGCATTGGCTTACGGCGTTTGTCATTCCGTGGCTTGACCGACGTTGTTGCATGGCTCTTAAAAGCGCTCGATGTCATTCTAGCTAAAGGCGGGAATCCAGAAAAAGGTAAAATAATTTAAGCTTTTAGTTGTAAAATTTATAGTGTTACACCTTTTAGTTTCTAGATTCCCACCTTCGTGGGAATGACATCGGAGAATTTGGTATAATTTCCGAGCTATGCAACAACACCGGCTTGACCACGGAATCCAGTCTTGTCGTCATCCTGAATTTATTTCAGTATCTACTAAAAAAGATGCTGAAACAAGTTCAGCCTGACAAAAGTTAGAAAGTTTGGATTCCTGCCTTCGCAGGAATGACATAGAGCATCGAGTATACTTACTTACCCTCAATTTTTGTATTTAACTGACTATTCTGATTATTAATAATTAATCCTTTAATTACATCATAAGCCCGTGCAAATTGATAATCTTTTTTATATAATTCTGATAATTGCTCCTCTTCTGATTTATTATTTTTCTTTTTTGTTTCTTTTTTACTATCTTTATTTTTAGATGAATCAGACTTTTTATCATTATCTTTTTCCTTATCATTTTTTAAATAATTTTTTAAAGAACTTTCAGAAAAACGTATGTCCAACTTTTTTTCTTCCGTATATTCAATTTTTTCTGGTTTTATAATAATGTCCGGTTCAATACCTTCTGCTTGAATGGAACGACCATTTGGCGTATAGTACTTAGCAATAGTAAATTTTATAGCAGCTCTTGGGCTAATTTGCATTAGTGATTGAACTGATCCTTTGCCGAAAGATTTTGTACCCATTAATAATGCTCTCTTATGATCTTGCAAAGCACCAGCTACTATCTCTGATGCAGAAGCAGAACCACCATTTATTAAAATTATTACGGGTACTTTCGGAGCTTTTGATGAAAATCTATTAGCACTAACTTTACTATTACTTGCCTTAGTTCTTCCTTTAGTTGTAACGATTATTCCGGAATCAATAAAATACTCACTAACAGCAATAGCTTGCTCTAATATACCACCTGCATTATTACGTAAATCTAATATAATGCCCTGAATATTATCTTTACTTTCAGTTTTTAATCTTTTTACAGCATCTTTTAATTCTGAAATCGTTAATTTATTAAAAGTGGTTATACGAATATAAGCAATATTACTTTTTTCTAAATGCGCTTTTACCGGCTTTATCTTAACTATTTCACGAGTAATTTCTATTTCTTGTGGTTTAGGCTCTTCTTCTTTAATCACTAATAATTTAACTTTACTGCCAGACGGTCCTCTCATCGTTTTTACAGCTTTATTAAAACCTAAAGAAGAAACTAATTCATCATTTACTCCAACTATATAATCACCAGCTTTAATGCCCGCTTTATAAGCAGGCAAATCATCAATTGGCGATATTACTTTAATGGCGCCGTTATCATACATTATTTCAACACCAATTCCACCAAATTCACCTTCGGTAAAAGTTAATATATCTTCTAAATCTTCACCGGTAAAATAGTTTGAATGAGGATCAAGAGAACTTAACATACCATTAATTGCCTCATCAATCATTTTTTGCTTATCAGGAACTTGTACATAATCTTTATCTACCAACTCAAATACTTCTTGAAACTGTTTATAACCTTCTTGATCAGTTATGATATTTTTGACTTCTTCCTCTTCTTCAGCAAAAGCAGAAGTGATATTTGCGATAAAAAATAATAGTAAAATTAAACGTAAATACATAATATTCCAAATATAATTAATTATAGGATGTTACTCCTGAACTTCGATGTCATTCCAGCTGTTCCCTATGTCATTCCTACTGCCCCTTATGTCATTCCCGCCTTCGCAGGAATGACATAAGGGATAACAGGAACGACATCGACAACCACAAAGCTAAATATCCAGGTTATTTATTATTTTATCCATTTTAACTAAAGCTTGCTCATAGATAAATTGAAAACGCTTTTCTGGCTTCTTGCCCATTAAATCATCTACTATTTTATCAACATTCTTAAAATTTTCCAGAGTAACTTTTATTAGCGATCTTTTTTCAGGATTCATGGTAGTTTCTTTTAACTGGGCAGGCATCATTTCGCCAAGACCTTTAAACCTACCGATTTCAATTTTAGCTTTACTGGCTTTAGATAATTTAGCTATCATGCCAGTTTTTTCGTCTTCATCGCCGGCATAATGAGTTTTGTTAGATTGAGTTAAGCGATAAAGCGGCGGCTTTGCTAAATATAGATGCCCCTCCTCTACCAATTTAGGCATTCTAAGAAAAAAGAACGTCATTAAAAGCGCGGCTATATGCGCACCATCAACATCCGCATCGGTCATGATAATTATCTTTTCATACCGTAAATTTTCGCTACGATAATTTTTCAAGCTACCGCAGGCAAGCGCTATTTCTAAATCCTGAATCGATTGATTATTAACAATTTTCTCCACGGTGGAACTTGCAACATTTAATACTTTTCCCCATAAAGGAAGTACGGCCTGAGTTTCTCTATTCCTCGCCTGTTTAGCAGAACCCCCAGCCGAATCGCCTTCTACTATAAATAATTCCGTACCGATCGGCGAAGTTCGTGTACAATCGGCAAGTTTACCAGGCAAACGTAATTTTTGAGTAGCGGTTTTACGAGAAATATTTTTTTCATTTTTCTTATTTATACGATATTCGGCTATATTAATAATATGCTCAACTAGTGCAGTTGCAGCTGTCTTATCACTACTAAGCCAATGATCAAAATGATCTTTTATCATATTCTCAACGATTTTACTGACACCGTTTGATACTAGCTTTTCTTTAGTTTGTCCTTGAAATGACGGTTCAGGGATAAAGATCGACAGTACTATTAAAGCGGTTTCCAAAATATCTTCGATTGTTATATTAGCGGCTTTCTTATTACCGACCATCTCACCATATACTTTGAGGCCTCGTAATAAAGCACTTTTTAACCCCTGTTCGTGAGTACCGCCAAGAGGGGTCGGCACCGTATTACAATATGATTGGATAAATGCTTGTTGTTCACTATTTTGCCAACAAATTGCCCATTCAATTTTTGCTCCTCCTTGTTCTCCTTCCGTATTCCCCGAAAAAATATTAGGAGTTATTAAATCTTCAGTAGTAATTTTTGAGGTTAAATAATCTTTTAAACCGTTTGGGAAATTTATTAAAGCCTTGCTCGGTATATCTGCCGTTGTTTCAAGTTCACATTCCCATTCGATAGTAACACCGCGATATAAATAAGCTTTTGAACGAGCAAGTTCGTAGATTTTTTTAGGATTAAAATATATATTCTCACCGAAAATTTCAGGATCGGGAACAAAGCTTATAGCTGTACCTTTTAGTTTTTTAAGTATATCCTCACATACTAATTCCGTTAATTTTTCTCCTTTGGAATATGATTGCTTATACAATTTTCCTTGTTGATAAACTTTTACTTCTAAATATTTTGATAAAGCATTAACTACTGATATGCCAACGCCGTGCAATCCGCCAGCTGTTTGATAGACGTTACTTGAGAATTTGCCGCCGGAGTGCAGCGTAGTTAAAATCACTTCCAATGCTGATTTATCAGGAAATTTAGGATGGTTGTCTATAGGTATCCCGCGGCCATTATCCCAGATAGTAAGACTATGATCTGCATGCATTTTTATAGCGATAACATTCGCAAAGCCGGCAACCGCTTCATCCATAGCGTTATCCAGCACCTCGGAAACTAGATGATGCATAGCGGTACTATCAGTACCACCTATATACATCCCTGGTCTTTTCCGAACAGGCTCAAGACCTTCTAATACTTCAATATCTTTTGCACTATAAGAATTGATGATTTTAGTTTTTTTTTCGTTGTTAAAACTGAAAAGATCACTCATATATTGGTAAATTTGATTGTATACTCGCATGATTTCGAGAATTGAATTTTATTTTGAGAGGTGACTGCACGCAGCATACAACTTAGTAGGGAGTACAGGAATCCTCGATAAAATGAAAGAGCAATTCTTGAAATCAAAAGAGTATAATTTTTTGAATAAATTAAACTATTCTCCTAAAGAAAGCAAGCGTTGCGTGGATTAATAAAAGCAGCATTCTGTTATTCCCTCTGCCTCTTATGTCATTCCCGCGAAAGCGGGAATCTAGACTTTTTTTCTATGCTGAAATAAATAAAGTAATGACTATTTTTTCTGGATTCCCGCCTCCGCGGGAATGACACCGACGCCCCACAACAGTGTCTTCTTACAATGACGATATTAACATTCACCACCCTTTAGCTTTTGTTAACATACAGGTAATATTGTTGTTATTTCTTGCTAAAGCAATGTCTAGAGCATTTTGACATTCGGAATTAAGGGCGGAAATTCTAATACCACGAATTACTAGAAATTTTGCTAAATAATAATTATCGTTTTGAGCGGCTACGGTTAAAAGCGTTTCGCCTCTTTTGTTCTTGTCTTGTAAAATCGGATAAACGTCAAGTAATGCTCTTAACGAAAAAAGATTATTTTTTTTCACCGCCGTAAAAGCATTTTGTATTGCATCACAATAAGATAAATTTGAATAAATTATTGCCTTTTTGTTTAAATTATCATCATACTTAATGAAATTATTTACCGCTTCTCGTCGAGTAGCATTTGCTAGCCATTCTTCTTTTTTCTGTGCTAATTTTATGTAAGAATACATATCCATTTGTTCTAATTTCGCCTGATCCGTTAATTTACCCAAAACTATATCGTCATTAGGTAAAAGCAGCATCTGCGTTTCATCTTTAGCAAATTTCGTAGCTGCACTGGACATTACGTTAGACTCAATCTCTTCTGCCGGCTGAGTAGGTGTAATTTTTTTGTCATCAATCGGTGAGGAAGTCAATTGTTGTACTTTTTGAGTTAAAACGGGTGAAGGAGTTGATTGATTTTGAGCAATAGAGACTACCCTAACCGGTTGCAGTGGCGCATCCCAATCTTCTTTTACGTCAGCAGGAGAGGCTGTTTGAGTTGTAATGGCAGGATTTGCTTCAGGCATAGATGAATTAGGCAGAGAAGGCGTTTGCGGCGGCGGTATATTTACAGGAGTGGACGGCGGTGTAGTTATTAACGGCGGAGGTACGTTAGGCGTTATAGGTAAAGCTTGCCCTTTAGAGGAATTTGTCTCATCGGTGGATTCAGTTGCCGGCACGACTTGCGGCGGTGAAACTGGACTATCTACCGGAGCAGTAGGCGTTGTAGTGGTATTTACTGCCTTAGCATTTACAGGAGAATTAATTATTGGCATAGGCGTAGGCGGAAAGCTAGGAACCGGCGGCGGCGATGATACCGCTTGAGGCGCTACTGTAGGAGGATTTACTACTGCCGGCGGAGGCACGCTTACCATTGGAGCTGGTACGTTAGGTGTCATAGGTATAGGAGTAGCTTTAATATTATTAGATGCTAAATTTATATTAGTAGGAAAATCATTAGGAGATTTTAATTCGTGATCTACATTGTGTGATGCGGCGGTAGGTAGTTTAGCGTCCCCAAGATCAATAAACGGCTCTAAATTTTCTCCTTCCGCATTATCTTTTTCCGGCTCTTCATTTATATTAGTAATATTTGTCTTACTAGCTAATTTGTTTTCTTTTTCTATAGTTTGAGGGGCAGGCGAAACTTTCGGTTTATAAAAAAATTGTTTTATTTTAGCAAATGTTGATAGTTCTTGCGGTTTTTCATTTACAGAAACGGCGGACTCCGTTTCTTGAATAGGTAAGGGCGGCGGCGAACCTGGAGGTAAAGGCGGCACTGCATAGCTTTGTACCGTAAGCAATAATATATTGAAAAATAATATCTTGTATATTTTACTTAACATATACCCCTATTAATTTATTTTTTAAAAGTACTTTTGAAGTCATCTCTGCATGGATCATAATTACCGTATTATGGTTATTACAAGTACAATGTCATGCCATGGCTTGACCGGCGTTGTTGCATGGATCGGTAAAACTTATTCGATGTCATCCCGCGCAGGCGGAGATCCAGAAAAATAACTTCAATATTGATATAGAAGTTACATATTTGACAAAATAAACCTATAAAAAACAAGTTTTTTATAGGTTTTACTGGATTCCCGCCTACGCGGGAATGACATAAAACGATTCACGCAATAATGACATCACAGCCTTATTTTTTATTATTCGGTATCAATTTTTTTATTTCACGTTCTACTAATTGTTTTACCAGTGTCGGCAAGTTCTCGTTCAGCCACTTACTTAACTCCGGCCTTAACATTTCGATTATTAATTCCTCAAGAACATTTTTTGGAGAAGTGACAGCCTCTAAATGCTTATCTTTTATTGTATGCGCAAAATTCTTTAAAATATTGCTGGTTTCTGCAGCAAATTTCGGTGATATTAAAGGCTCTTCGTTAGTAGAATTAAATTTATCTTTAGTATTCAGCGATTCATTCGATTCCTCTTCTTCTTTATCGTTCATTATTTCCGTTAATTCAAGTATATCTTCATCATGCTCGGTATTATTTAATTGCTTACGTTCGTTAATTACACCCTTGATTGATTTGAGTATTTCCTCTATCGACATATCTTGAGTTTTTTTATCTTCCTTATTCACTTAAAAACCTATAATAAGTTTCTTTTTAATATTTTTAAACTCATCTTCAGGACTGAAATATTTTACTTTAAGCTTTAAGCTTTTAGCGGTTAATTCACCTGTTAAGGACTTTATCTGATAGGCTGCAAGTATGGAAGCTTTATAGGCATCAACACGTGATGTTTTTGCCTCATATAATTTATCTTCGGCACTCAAAACATCTAATACTGTTTTAGAACCGACTATTTCTTCTTGTACTGTTCCGTCATATGATATTTGCGCCGCCTCTACTCCATGATTAGTAGAAATAATGCGGGATTTTGCTGCCGCAAATTCTTCCCAGCTACTTATAGCGTCAGCCTCAACTTGTTTTATCGTATTATCAAGTTGAATTGCCGTACTTCTAGTTTGATTCTTTGCTTTTCTAATATCTGAATATTCTGCCCCTCCTTTCGAATAAATAGGTATCGTAACAGAAAGAGTCGAGGTTGTGCTTCTATTATTAATGTTATTATTCCCAAGGTCTTCCGGATTATAATAAGCTTTACCTGTTTGAACGCTAAAGCCTACTTGTGGTAATAACTTGCCTTTTAGTACCATTTCTTGCGCTTTATTAGCATGCACGCTATGCCTTACCGAATCTATCTTAGGGTTTAGCTTAATAGCTTTCTGTATTAATTCATCTGAGGAAGTTGGTAAATTTTCAGGCAAAGGAGGCATTTTTATACCGCTTGGTTCCATACCAAATGATTTAGTAAATGCAGCTTTTTTTGATTGAAAATTAGCATAAGCAATCAGTTTGTCTGTTTCTGCTGCAGCAAGACCAGCTCTTGCCGTCGCCATATCTATTTCAGTTGCTTCGCCAAGCCTTAATTTCTCTTCGACTGTCCTTACTTGCTGAATATTAGTACGCAGACGACTTTCAGAAATTTCATATTTTTCTTTAGTTTCATAATAATTAAGATAATCATTGATCAAACTTAAAAGAATTTTTTGCTCCTGAGCATAATAGTCACCCCGCGCTGCTCTAAAAGCAGATTGTGCTGATTTAAGCGCAGCTACACTAGAACCGCCGTTAAATACCGGTTGCTCTATTTTTAATGCTCCTTGCTGACTATCCACATCTCGTGAGGCTCGGTTAATAAGTTGACTATTATATTTATTTTTAGTATTCGCTCTACCCGCTTCTAACGAAGCTCTAGGCATAAAGCCGGAGAAAGCTTGTGGAAATTCCTCAATTTCATTTAAAAATTTAGTTCTAATAGATTTTAAATCATCATTATTATTATACCCCGATATTAAAGCTTCTTCTAAATTAATAGTAAAAGCCGAGGAAGCAAAAGATAGGATGATGATGAATAGAGTTAATTTACGCATAAATCTCTTTATAAATAACTTAAGATTAAGGAATTTTGCTCCTCTCTGCAAGATATAGATGTTTTAAAACTAAAAAATACAGATTTTTGTAGCAATGCCAGCACGTAATATAACAAAAATTAATGGTAAGAGCAATATAACTATGTAAGAGGTTTTACATTTTACTTTATTAACGTTAGGATTTAAGTTAAGTATTAAAGCCTGTAAACAAATTGGAGAGATTATGGCCCAGTCATTTATTAGTTTAACCCAACTTACTAATTTAACTGAAGAACAAAAGGTACAATTGCAAAAACTTTCTACTAAAGCCTATAATGTCACCAAAGCTTTTGGCTTGAATCTAAAAGATTTACAAAAAAAATTACAGGATATTTTAAGAGCTTCTTTATTAGAGCTTTCAAAGACGGAAGAAATAAATCCCGAAACAATAGAAGCACTTTTTAATAACACTATCGGCAAAGCTCAGGATGCCTTATTAGAAACTATAGAAAATACTTATCAGGAACAACTTAAAACAACGGATATTTTTCTATTTGATGGTGCTGTTGCAGAAAAAATTTTAGACGTTCTTCAAAAAATTCTGGAATTTGAAAAAAAGTTAGATGAGATGTATCCCGGAACTTCTAAAAAAATTATTGAATCGTTAGAAACCTTATTAATCGGTGTTATTTCTACACAATCACCGTTAGTCGGTATTTTTATAAAAATGAGCGGGGTTTTTGATAAGATAAATAATGTTATTGATCATAAGAATCTATTACCTAAAATAAAAGAATGGCGCGGACAAATTCAAGCAATACAGACAAAACTAGCAGAAGATAAAAAACTTGGGCCTATTTATGAAAAAGCAGAAAAAACAGCCGAGATTGCAGAGGAAATTGAAGTAGCGCCGCATAAGGTGGCTAACTTAAATTTAGGTAAAGATTCATTAGAAAAAGTAAATAGTGAAGTTAAAAATAGTACTCAAAATAAAGATTCATTAAAGAAGGTGATAGAAGTTGCAGCAACACTTCCTACTAGTACAAAGGAAGTGGAAGAAAAAATATCGAAAATGAAAACTGATTTGGAAGAAATTATTCCTGCAAACATTAATAGTGATAAATTACTGGCTGTAAAAAAAACTATTTCAGATACTTTAACTAAAACAAAAGAAGAATTGCTAAAAGTTGTTAATCCGCAAACTTCTTTTGCTGAAAAAATATCCGCATGTTGTAATGCAGCTGCTAATGTTAAAGAAATCGGTGAAAAATTAAAAACAACGTTAGAAACATCCCCAAGTGGAAAAACTTTAGTAGCAACAGTTGAGAACACTATTAAAAAAAGTATGGAAGCTATACTACCTAAAGGGATTAGTAATTTTAAAGATTTAGCTCCTGCGATAAAAAATATAGTAGGCATAACTCAGACTATCCTTGCAGTAATATCTAAAATACAAGTGCCAGGTCAATCTAGAGGCAAAGCTTAAATCAAATTAATCAAGAAGGAACAACAATGCTAGATATCAATATTTTAATAGCTATAACAATATTATTACTACTAATAATATTTCTAATTTATAAAAAAATCTCAACTCGTCGAGATAATGTTAATAAGGTAGAAAATACTGCTGATATTACAACACCCCTAGGAATTAATAATAAAAAACAAGAATATAAGAAACTTACCACGCAAGAAAGAATAGAATTATCCTGGAAATTTTTATATGCCATTACAGATATGATTATTAATAAATTTTCCAAAGAAGATGTAGAAAAAGTACATGAATGCGGTCATTCATTACTGAATAACGGCGGAAAATATGAGCATGTAGTTGATCTTGCTGCAAAACAGGCAAAATCTCATGCTCAATCTGCTGAACAAAATTTGAAAGGACAAAATTTAGGAGTGTAAAACACTGACTTTTATCATGCTGAACTTGTTTCAGCATCTACTGAAAAATATCCTGAAATAAATTCAGAATGATTATTGTTTAGATTGCCACGTCGCTACGCTCCTCGCAATGACGTTCACCTATTCACCTGCAAATCTAGGCTCTGTGCACCTAATTAAAATAAATCTAATTTTGGTTCTTTTTTGTTGCAAATTATAAGATTTTTTTGAAATATGAATAACTATTCCTACAAAAATCTTATTAATTTTCACTAAAAATTAACTCAAAATTATAATAATTCAATTAGGTGCACAGAACCTAGAAACTTTTAAGATAAATATTTTTCTTTATCTAAAGTACCTTCGCTACTATCAATAATCATAGTAATTGTCGCATCACCCGTAATATTAATTGTAGTACGCAACATATCAAGTATCCTATCAATACCAGCAATTATAGCCACCCCTTCTATAGGTAAATGAACAGACGAGAGAACCATAGGTAACATTATTAAAGAAGCTCCCGGAATACCTGCACCGCCGATAGAGCCAAGCGTGGAGGTTAAAATGATAACTAAATAATCATGAGGCGCAAGTGTTACTCCCATCATTTGGGCAAAAAATATGGTAGTGAGGGATAAATTTATAGCGAAACCGTCCATATTAATAGAGGCTCCAATAGGCAATATAAATGAGGTGCTTGCCTCAGATATCCCTAAACGTTCACGGCAAACCTGCATTGTTGTTGCAAGCGTAGCTTTACTACTTGAAGTAGAAAAAGCTAAAATCTGATATTCTAAACTTTTCTTATAAAATGGCAGCGGTGATACTCGACAAAATATATAAATCAACGCCCCGAAAACCAAATACTGGAATATCATTGCTATGACTACTGCTACCACCAGTTTTGACAAGCTCACCATAACTTCTATCCCTTGCGTACCGACTATCCAAGCGGTTAAAGCAAAAGCTCCGTATGGCGACAGCTGAATAACAAATGAAATCATCTTCAAAATCATTTTCGACATTAAATGAATTAAATCTATAATCGGTTCAGCAGTAGTACCCATTTTATTTAAAGTAACACCAGTAAATATTGCAAAAAATACGATTTGTAATACATCCGCTTGAGCAAAAGCTCCTATAGCATTGTCCGGTACGATGCGTACGAAAAAATCAAATATATTAAAAGAAGAGGTTACCACTGAAACATTCTGAGAAACGCCGAAATCTATATTAACTCCATGCCCTGGTTTTAATATAAGAGCTACCGCAAGCCCGAAAACCGTTGCAAAAAAAGTGGTTCCTAAAAACGCTAACACTGCTTTCATCCCTACCCTACCGAGTGCAGACGAATCTTTCATACTCGTTATACCCGAAACCAGGCTAAAGAAAATTAACGGCGCAATGATCATTTTAATCAGGCGTAAAAAAATATCACCTACCGGCTTAACGTAAGAAACATAGTTAGATAAATAAATACCGAATATAATCCCTAAGATTAACCCTAGGGTAACTTTTTTCCATAATTTCATACTATACTTATTAAGTTTTAAATCTTTAATTTGTCGATGTCATGCTTATACCCTATGGTATTGTTGTAAGCTGCGGTAAAAGTACTCCGATGTCATTCCCGTGAAAACGGGGTGTTATTGAATGGCTCGAAAATTATACCAAATTCTCCGATGTCATTCCCGCGAAGGCGGGAATCTAGACTTTTTTTGTCATACTGAACAAGTTTGCCGCATCTCTTATAGTAGATCCTGAAATAAATTCAGGATGACTATAATTTTCTAGATTCCCGCTTTTAGCTAGGAATGACATCGAGCATTGTTGTTTCGCTATAACCTCTTTCCTTCTGAATCTATCCAATCTAAATATATTTTTAAACCATCATCTATATCAATTTTTATTATTTGCGGCACTTCATAATTATGAATTTTTACAATTACTTCTTCAATTTTTTGATAATTATCCGAGTTAGCTTTGATTAAAATTCTGTGTTCATCTTCGGAAACTATGTTTCCTTCCCATTTAAAATAACTTTTAACATTATCTATTTGGACGCAACCGGCTAAATTTAATTCTAATAAAGTAGAAGTTATTTTTTGAGCAATTTGTAAATTATTTATAGTAGTTAAAATTATACAATATTGCCGCATTCTTTTATACCTCAACGAAACAGTTAGGCGTTTCAAATAACTTAATGCTAGTAATAATAAAACTCTGATTTACGAACAGTTTAGGAAAAATATCATTTTTTAAATGCAATGCAATATTTTCGGCAGTGGGGTTGTTCTGCATATAGTATATTTTTTGACCTGTCCAGCTAGCTATTTTATCTCCTATTTCCTTATCGTCCTGATGTAATATAAGGCTATGATCAAAGTTATCGTCTATCCAGTTTTTGGCGAAGAGCTTAATTTCACCAAAATCAACTATCATACCTAATTTGTTGGTCTCTTTAGCAGCAGCGGTTATCTCAAGGCTATATCGATGACCGTGCAAAAATTGACATTTATTTTGATGACCGATAATTCTGTGCCCTGCATCAAATTCAATACGGCGAGTACATTTTATCATTATTTGTAAGTTCTAAACATTTTATTAATAAAGAACTATACTCCAAAACAATGAATTCTTGCAAGTTAATTAATTTGCATTTCTAACTTCTATGTCATTCTATTCAAACAGGAATCCGGAAAAAAACCAATACTCGTCATCACGAACGGACGTTGTTGCTTGGATACTTCAACCGTCATTGCGAGGAGATGCGTAGCATCGACGCGGCAATCAAACTCCCGTCATTGCGAGCGAAGCGAAGCAATCTAAACTATTATTTCTAGATTGCCGCGCGACCGAAGGTCGCTCGCAATGACACGCAGACGACTTCTAAATAAATTGCCATGTCTCTACGCTCCTCGCAACGACGGTTTTGGTATCCACACAACAAAATTTTGTGAGGAGAAACAAATACATTTATAAATTTAACAGCAATCTCTCGGGGTTTTCAATAAGTTCCTTAATTTTTACCAAAAAAGTAACTCCTTCCTTGCCGTCTATTATTCGATGATCATAAGACAATGCAATATACATCATCGGGCGCACTTCAATTTTGCCGTTTATTACTACGGCTCTTTCTTCTGTTTTATGCAGTCCTAAAATACCGGATTGTGGTGGGTTAATAATTGGTGTTGATAACAACGAGCCATATACTCCGCCGTTAGAAATCGAAAACGTTCCGCCGGATAAATCCGTCATTGATAATTTCCCTTCTCGTGCTTTTTTGGCTAAGCTTCCTATTTCCTGTTCCACGCCGGCAAAACTTAAACTATCCGCATTTCTAATAACAGGAACCACAAGACCTTGAGGTGTTCCAACGGCTACGCCGATATCGTAATAATTCTTATAAACAATATCATCGCCATCTATTTCAGCATTTACCGAAGGAATCGCTTTTAAAGCTTCAATAGTAGCTTTAACGAAAAAAGACATAAAGCCAAGTTTTACATTATGCTTTTTTTCAAATTCTTCTTTATATTGTGCTCGCAGCGCTATTACTTTCGACATGTCAATTTCGTTAAAGGTCGTCAAAATAGCCGCCGTATTTTGTGAGTCTTTTAAACGTTGGGCAATAGTTTTACGTAAACGTGACATACGAACACGCTCCACTCTATCGTCATTTGTTTTTACTGTAGGACTTGCTTGTGGGCTCGATGTTTGACTTACAGGAGTATTTAATACTTCTAATACATCACCTTTAGTGACTCTTCCATCTCTGCCTGAACCTTTTATATTATTCGAATCAAGTTTATTCTCAGTTACCAATTTTTGTACGGATGGCGCAAGGCTGCTGTTAGCTGTTACTATTTTTTCCGGTGTTATTGGTGTAGGTGTTTTATTAGCATCTTGCGGTGGAGCAGCTTTAGGAGGCGTAGAACTTATAACATCTTTCCGCTCTGCAACACCACCTGCCGCTCCTTCAGTAATTTCGCCTATCTCTTCACCAACTGCTACATTCGTTCCTTCATTTTTTAATATTTTACCGATAGTACCGTTAACGGAAGCATTCACTTCTAACGTGACTTTTTCCGTCTCAAGCTCTAACAATAACTCATCAACTTTAACGGCATCGCCTTCTTTTTTATACCATTTGGCAATAGTCGCTTCCGTCACCGATTCGCCGAGAGAAGGTACTGTAATTTTAACGCTCATATTGTTTTCTCCTTAATTACTAATATATCATTTCTGTATGGTATTATTATACCTAAAACGTCATGGCGAGGAGGCATTGCCCGCGTGGATCGACCTTACCTCGTCATGGCGAGGAGATGCGTAGCATCGACGCGACAATCTAAGAAAAAGAGCAAAAAATACTATGCAATCTATTATTTGTTAGATTGCCACGCTCCCTTTAGTCGCTCACAATGACGATTGGGATATCCACGCGAACCAACGCCTTTGCGGGAATGACATCGGTATTAAACCCCCAACGCATTTCTCACTAGTTTCTGCTGCTGCGCGTTATGTACGTGCAACGATCCGGCAGCAGGAGATGCTGAAAGCTCTCGCCCGACATATTTAAATCGTTCATTAATTCCTGCTTCTTTTAATGCTTCATCCAAATAAGAAACTATATAACTCCATGCTCCCATATTTTTTGGCTCTTCCTGACACCAAATAAATTCCTTAGCTTTACTATATTTCTTTAATAGCTCTACTACTATATTTTTTTCAAAAGGATATAATTGTTCTAGTCTTATAATTACCGTACTTGTAATATTGTTAGCCGTGCGCATTTCACTTAAATCATAATAAACCTTACCGCTACATAAAATCACTTTTGTAACTTTGTTTGCGTCGATATTGGCTTCGTCTAAAACTGGTCTAAAACTGGTTTTCTCATCAAGCTCCGCAAGTGATGAAACGGCTAATTTATGTCTTAATAATGATTTTGGTGACATCACTATTAACGGCTTACGAGTAGTATTTAATATTTGACGACGAAGTAAGTGAAAAATAGAAGCGGGAGTTGTTGGATAAGCAACATACATATTATCCTCCGCCGCTAGTTGTAAAAATCGCTCAAGCCTTGCCGAGCTATGTTCGGGTCCCTGTCCTTCAAAAGCATGAGGCAATAAAACGACAAGACCGCTCAAACGTAACCATTTAGTTTCACTGCTCGAAATAAATTGATCAAATATAATCTGTGCACCGTTAGCAAAATCACCAAATTGTGCCTCCCATATAACTAAGTTCCGAGGATCGGCTAAAGAATAACCATATTCAAAACCAAGCACTGCATATTCCGATAAAATACTGTCAGCTATTTCATATTTTGCTTGCTTCTCGGTTAAATTATTTAGCGGTATGTATTTTGTATCATCAATTTGACTATGTAATACCGAATGGCGATGTGAGAAAGTACCTCGCCCTGAATCTTGCCCGGTAAATCTTATTTTTGTGCCTGAAATAAGCAAGCTAGCAAAAGCAAGCTGCTCGGCAGTTGCCCAATCAATAGGTTTATCTTCTGTTAAATCGGCTTTACGTGCGTTAAATAATTTAACAAGTTTCGGGTTAATTGCAAAGTCTTTAGGCGCTTCACATAGCTTTACGCCTATTTCTTGCAACGTTTTTTTATTAACACCGGTGGCAACTATTTCAGCATTAGAGCGAGTTAAGCCTTGCCATAAACCGCCTAGAAAATGCGCCTCTTGTTTATAGTTTTTAGCTTGCTCATATTCTTGATCTAGTTTAGCTTTAAATTGTTCTTTTAGTTTAGCAAAATAATTTTTATCAATTATTCCTTCCTGTACTAGCTTATCGGCATAAACTGCACCGGGCGTCGATTTATTTTTAATCGCATTATACATAATAGATTGCGTATACATTGGCTCATCGCCTTCGTTATGCCCGTATTTACGATAGCAAATAATTTCAACTACAATATCTTTATTAAATTTTTGTTGATACTCTATGGCAATATTAGTTACTTTTAACACCGCCTCCATATCATCGCCGTTGACGTGTAAAATAGGTGCAGCAATTATTTTAGCAAATTCAGTAGAATATCTACTCGACCTGGTGTCCTTGGCATTAGCCGTAAATCCCAATTGATTATTAATAACAAAATGCAATATACCACCAGTATTATAAGCAGCTAAATTTGACATAGACAAGCATTCGGCTACTACTCCTTGACCGCAAAAAGCAGAATCACCATGAACTAAAATAGCTTTAACTTTTTTACGCTCCGTATCTTGTTTAGCATCTTGCTTGGCTCTAACTTTTCCGGCAACTATTGGATTTACCGCTTCTAAATGTGATGGGTTATCAGCCATCGATAAATGAACTTTTTTATCGCCTACAATTCTATCTGATGAATATCCTAAATGATATTTTACATCTCCCGACACGTTTAAATCATCGGGAAATACGCTGCCGTTAATAAATCCGGCAATAACAGCTTTGTAAGGTTTGCCGACTATTTTAGTAACAGTATTTAACCTACCTCGATGTGCCATACCTATAACGATTTCTTCAACGCCATAGCTAGAAGATAAGTTTATAGCTTTATCCATAGCAACAACTGATGAGTCCCCACCTTCAACCGAAAAACGCTTCGCTCCTGGAAATTTTGTATGTAAATACTGCTCAAAGCCTTCTACTTCAGCTAAATCATTTAATATAATCTTTTTTTCCTCGGGTGATAATGTAGTTTCACTTTCTAGCTTACTATATAACCAATTTTTTTCTTCAGCACTGTCTATTTGTTCAAATTCAACGCCGATATGACCTGCATAAGTTTTATCAAGAAAATTAATTAACTCGCCTAGCGTATATGTTTTTTCTAAAAATTTATGTTCTATTACATTATTTAGCTGCTCATTTGTAAAACCAAAATTCTCTATACCAAGCTTTAAATCCGCTTTAGTTTTAGTAACTTCAAGCTCTAGAGGATCAAGCTCCGTACAATAATGGGCGTATTTACGATAATTTTTTATTAGCGCTCCTACATTAAATTTATTTGTAGTGAATATAGATTTTTCTGAAATTTGTGATTTTATAGATTCTGTTTCTAAAATTACTTTAGCTGTAGTTTTATTAACTTTTGCAGTCTCATTATCTTTAATCTGCGCAAAAAATACTTGCCAGGTTTGATCAACAGAATTCGGATTTGCTAAATACTGCCTGTATAACTCTTCTATAAAAACAGCATTACCGCCAAATAAAAATCCTGTTTGTTTAAAATATTCATCCATAAATAATATTTTCCTAAATAGTCATGTATTCAATTAACCTGCAAAGTTGTCCCCTCGTGGTCAAGCCAGCGTTGTTGCATGGCTCTTAAAAGCGCTCGATGTCATTCCCGCGAAGGCGGGAATCCAGTCTTACTTACGTCATGCTGAACTTGTTTCAGCATCTCTTATAGTAGATGTAGATCCTGAAATAAATTCAGGATGACTTAAAAGTATTTTTTCTAGATTCCCGCCTTTAGCTAGAATGACATCAGAAAATTTGGTATAATTTCCGAGCCATGCAACAACACCGATCAAGCCGCGGGGTGACATCCACCCAACATCCCCTTAACCTTATTAAGCATAACCCCGTTTTTTAAATCGTCAATTGATGATTTGTCAAGCGCATGCACTAATAACATATTGTTATTTATATCAAGTGTTACAGTACCCGGCGTTAAGGTAATCGAATTACCGTAAATTACTTGCCCTATTTCCGGCAACCCTTCTGCATCAACCCATTCAAAAGTCGGTTCTATTTTTATATTGCAGCGCCAAACGATTTTAATAACCGCAAAAGCAGATTTATATATTTCCACCAGTAACCAGCAAAAATATAATGGAGCTTTATAAATTAAGTATATTTTAGTGTGCATCTACTGCTTTTGTTAATTTTATATTAGAAGTAAAAGGGATTAAAATCATAATCATCACAAATATCAACCCTATCATATTAAATATATTATTTATTGCAATTACAAACGCATCGGCATTTATTTGATCCGCAAGTAACAAATATGAAGCTTTTTCGGGATCGCTAACTTTTCCGTCTAATAATTGAGTAAAAAAAGCCAGTTGCTCTGCCGCTTTTATAGAAGTAGAAGAAATATTTTCTCCCAAATACCCGGAAAAAGTTTTAGTATAGTTAGTAAGAATAGTACTAATTACCGCAAGACCGACGGCTCCGCCAAGGTTACGAGTAAGGTTATAAAGACCGCTAGCATTCCCTACTCTTTCTCTTGGCATATTACCGAGCGCAATATTATTAGTCGGAATAAAGCAGAACATTAAAGATAAGCCTCTGACAAATTGCGGTAAAACAAACTCCGCAAATCTTGAATCCGGCGTTAAAAAACTGTTTAAATGACAGCCTAGAGCAAATCCTCCAAGCCCCATAATCAGCATTATTCTTAAATCGACACCAGCGCCGAGCATCCTGCCAGCAATTGGTGCAGATAAAAATTGCGCCGCTCCCGTTACCATCATGGTAATACCGATTTGTACAGTATCATACCCTGCTATCGTAAATAAAAATAACGGCAATATATACACCGCTCCGTACAAGCCGATACCCATCACAAAAGAATAAAGGCAGCCAAAAGTAAAATCCTTATATAAGAACGTTCGAAGATCTAAAATTGGATTAACAAATGTCAGCTCCCAAATAATTAATGCGATAAAACCGCTAGCTACCATAATAGTTAAAAGCAATATTTCAGTATCTTCCAGCCACCCTTTTTTATTCCCCTCCTCTAAAACATATTGTAATGTTCCAAGAGTTATAGCTAGCAGTGCTATACCGATAAAGTCAAAATTTTTCAGTAAATTATAATTAGGTTTATCAAAGTCGGCATAAAGAAAAACTACAGTACATACAAAAATCCCAGGTATAACGTTAAGCAAAAACATAAAATGCCATGACAAAACTTCTGTAATATAACCTCCAAGAGTTGGACCAAGCGTCGGCGCAACAGTTACTACTAGACCAATTAATATCGTTACCTTAGGACGCTGAGAAGCAGGAAAAATTATAAAAACAGTACTAAATACGGTGGGTATCATTGCGCCGCCGAAAAAACCTTGCAAAGCCCTACAGATAATCATTGATTCAATATTAGTAGCAAGAGAGCATAATATACTCATGATAGTAAAGCCGAAGGCAGCAATAAAATAGGATATTCTAGTTGAGAGTAACCTAGCTAAAAAGCCGGTAATAGGTATTATAATTACTTCAGCTATCAAATAAGATGTCTGAACCCAGGAAAGTTCATCGGTCGAAGCAGCAAGCCCTGCAGCTATCACCGATAAGGAGCTTGCAACGATTTGGATATCGAGTACTGCCATGAACATTCCGACAACCATGCCAAAAAAAGCAAATAATTGCTTTTTTGACAAGGCCGCCGGCTCAGCTGAATCATTTTGTTGCATAGTAATTTATGTTAACTCAAATAATCAAGATTATCATTTTATGCTTATTAATGCAAATTTTTGATGTCATTCCCTCTGCTCCTTATGTCATTCCCGCGGAGGGGGGAATCCAGAAAACTACTTTTAAGTCATCCTGAATTTATTTCAGGATATATTAAAAAGATGCTGAAACAAGTTCAGCATGACAAAATAAAAGTTTGGATTCCCGTTTTCACGGGAATGACACAGAACATATGCTTTAGTCAGTTACAGTATAACATATCTACAACTCTCTTACAGGCTTAAGTTCCAATTTCCTACTACCAAAAATATTGATTTTAGTAAATAAATTCATCCAGGATTTTGGTTTTGTAAAATTGCGTTTGTAAGGCTTGCCGGTCATAAGCGTATAATTTGTTATTAGCGAAGGTATAACCTCATTATAATATATTTTATAAAGGTTTTTCATAGTCGCCATCGTTGTTAAATATCCCCATTTCATCGCTTGCTGCGGAACTCGTGCTAATGCTTCTATGCACGCAATAGCCTCTTCAATTTCAGGGTCTTTATTTTTGTAAACATCCGCTACGGGCGATAAATTAGCTTGCATATCTTTAAACATTGCTTCAATAATTAAACCCATATATCGATCATCTTTGAATTTCCTAACAAAAATTAGCTCGTGCTTATTTGCGTAATTTAAAAGCTTATATTTATATATCAAGATCATTAAATTTAGCCAATAGGTTTTAAAACCATGAATATTATTTTTGTGATAAAATTTAAGCTTTGTCTCATAGTGAATTTGTTTATTCATACCGGCTTTAAGTAATTTATGAAGTAAGACATTACAATTTGTTATGTCGTCCTTTCTCGCTTTTCGAGCAATAGGAGTAGCTTTCGTACCAGAGAAATTAGCGGAATGGCGGCCGATTTGTCTACCATGCTCATCACGCCTTATATCGGCAAAATGACCAAGTTCCTGAGCAGCAATAATTTGCATTCTGGCAACAGCCGGCCAACCATTACCGACAGTCGGATGATCTTTGTTTGTCTCAGCAAATGGATTGCCGCCGCATGAAACAAAAATAGCCACATCCTTACCGTTAGTACTTTGCATACCGCTATTAGATCCCGAACGTTGCCAATCGACAATATCCATCATATCACCGATATTATGGGAGTAAGTAATATAAACTTCGACTTTATCAAGTAATAGCCATTTTATGACAATCGGGTGAGCCGATTGAACGAAAATTCGCGCTAATTTTTCTGTAATTTCTTTATTTACGGGGCGTAATTTGTGGATTTGCTTTTTTAGATCGATGAAGATTGATTCAATTTTTTTATCGGAAATTGAATTTTTATATAAAGCTTTAAAAAGATTAGCGGTTTCCGGTATTAAAGAAGGTAACGTTAATTCCTCTTTACTCACCATTAAACTAAGATTTGCCGAAGGGTCAGAGAATCTTGCAAAATTACTAGTATCGTCCGTATCTACCCGCAGCTTCCCCGATTTAATTAATTGCTGCGCTAATAATTCATATTCTACTTGCATATCTTCGGCATAAATTGCCGGTGCATGGTCAAGAATGTGATATACCGAACTCATAAGCAGCTTCGAATAAATTTTATTTAAAACTTGAGGTACTTTAGGTTCTATAGTACAACACTAAAGGTTATATAAAAACAAAATTTTTGAATTAACATCTATAAAGGGATAACTTGAGTATTTTGCTGTAGCATGGAATGTTGTTGTATGGCTTGTGATTTACCACATTACGGTTATTACAAGCACAGTGTTATATCGAGACTTGACCACGGTAGCGTCGTTGCGTGAATCCAAAACCGTCATTGCGAGCGACCATAGGGAGCGCGGCAATCTAAAATATTTTGTTCGTCATTGCGAGGAGGAATTTATGCCGACGTGGCAATCTTTATGAAATTAGCTAGATTGCTTCGCTTCGCTCACAATGACGGTAAGAGTCTTAGATTGCCACGTCGGGGCTACGCCCCTTCTCGCAATGATGGTAGAAGTATCCACGCAACAACACCTTCGCGAGAATTGTAAAATATTATCTAGTGTGGAAAGTTTTGTAGATGTAAAAATGTGGTGACCCCTACGGGAATCGAACCCGTGTTCCCACCGTGAAAGGGTGGTGTCCTAACCGCTAGACGAAGGGGCCGTCTTATTACATTCATCTTTTAAAAATGAATAGTTTTAAGAGGAAGAAGCTAGAGTTTTATACATCATACTTAAATATATTGCAAGCAGGAAATTGATGGTGATTAAGTGTGTTGTGTGGATCGATAAAACTTACTTGATGTCATTCCCGCGCAGGCGGGAATCCAGAAAAATAGTTTCAATATTGATATAAAAGTTACATATTTGATAAAATAAACCTATAAAAAACAAATTTTTATAGGTTTTACTAGATTCCCGCCTGCGCGGGAATGACATAAACGAGCTATGCAACATACTACTCACAATGACGATGTGTCTTACCCCTATTTCTTCTTCTTGCTGCTTTTAGTAGTTGCATTGAACCTACCGAAATTTTTAACAAATTTTTGTAAACCGTTAAGTTCCGTGCCGTATGTTTTGGTATATTCCCGGATTACTTCGACATCTTCTTTATAAGAATCGTTAATTACCGTAACTTCCTGTACTAAATTATTATTAAAGGTAACTTTTACTATTCTTTGCTGCTCAACTTTTGGATTAAACCAGGCCCGCTGCGACATAGTTCTTTCGATATAATACCAATTATTTGGAGAATAATCAGGTATGATAGTCGGGCTGCCAATTAATTCCTTCACTTCTAATTTATTAAGTTTTCGAGTTTCTAGCTGCGAAAGTAAAGTATTATCTATAAATTGCCCTCTAGTTTCGATGGTCTGACAACCGCCAAGCATTAGGAGGATTAATATACTGAAAACAGGAATTATAAAAGATTTCATAAATTTATATTTGAAATACCTAGATTTTATTACCAGATTATAATATACTGCTCTGCTAATTTGACAAATACTTTTTTTTACATATTATAGATTTATTAAAGAGAGACTAAATATGGCAGTTCCAAAGAAAAAAACATCTAAATCAAGGCGCAATATGCGTCGTTCTCACTTAGCGATTGGTAAAGTTAACGTAATAGTCGATTCGCAAACAGGAGAATATAAACTTCCTCATCACATATCTAAAATTGACGGCACATATAACGGTCGTCAGGTGGTTATGAAGAAAAAAGAAGTTGAAGAAGAAGTAGCATAAGCTTACTTGTATGAGCTGTAAAATTATTGGTTGCGGTGGGTATTTACCTGAGCGGGTAGTTACTAATGACGAACTTGCAAAATATGTAGATACTGACGATGAGTGGATCAGGACAAGAACCGGTATATCAGAGCGCCATGTTGCAAAAGATGACGAATATACTTCCCATCTTGCTTTAAAAGCAGCTAAAAATGCTATATTAGACGCTAATATACAGGCCTCTGATATAGACTTGATTATTACTTGTACTACCACGCCGGATAATAGCTTTCCGTCCGTTGCTACCAAACTTCACGGTTATCTCGGTCTTACCAGTAATATACCTTCATTTGATTTACAAGCAGTGTGCGCCGGTTTTATCTATGGTTTGCAGGTAGCGAATTCACTTATTGCTTCTGGTCAATACAAAACTATATTGCTTGTCGGTGCTGAAAAAATGACGTCACTACTGAATTTTAACGATCGATCCACGTGTGTTTTATTCGGTGACGGAGCAGGAAGCGTAATATTACAACATACCCTTGATAGCTCAGGAATAATAGACAGTAAGATTTACTCTGACGGTAGCCATACCGAAATGCTTTATACAAGCGGCGGTGTAAGTATGAACGGTATTAGCGGTAAAATTGTCATGAACGGGCAAGTATTATTTCGTCATGCTATCGAAAAAATGGGTAAATCAGTAGAGGAAATATTAAGAGATAATAATCTTACAGTGAATGATGTTGATTATTTTATTCCTCATCAAGCAAATGTTAGAATCATCGATAAACTTGCCGAATTGTTAAATTTAGATCAAAGCAAGATAGTCAAAACGGTAAAAAATCACGCTAATTGTTCAGCAGCTTCCATCCCTCTCGCTTTAAACGAATTAAAAGCTTCCGGCAAATTAAAAAAAGGCGATGTTATTCTTTTTACGGCTATCGGCGCCGGCTTAACCTGGGGTAGTGCTTTAGTAAGGTGGTGAATTTGTTTACTAGCTGCCTAGGCATTGTTGTGTGGATCGATAAAATCAGCAATATATCATTCTACTGTCCCTTATGTCATTCCTGCGAAAGCAGGAATCCAGTAATAAGAAGGATAAATACAGTAAGGTTTAAATTAAAAGCTCGCTCTTGGATCCCTGCGATCAACGAGATAACATCGAGAGCTTTTTCTAAACCATGCAACAAGGCCCTTTAGGTATGCGGAATTTAGACTTTATTTTGTCATGCTGAACTTGGTTCGCATCTCTTGTAATATATTCTGAAATAAATTCAAGATGACTATTATTTTCTGGATTCCCGTTTTCACGGGAATGACATAGAACACGCTTAACCTATCCACGCAACATTGGCTTAGGAAACTAAAGCTTTTATAATTCCTCGCAATGTTTGCACTTCTGAAGTGGATAAATTATCAATACGAGTAAAAATATTAGTGATGTTTTGTTTCATTATCGGAGTTTTTTCCGGCACTTTAAAAAAATTCTTTTTGTCTAACTCAGTAAATAAATGCTCTAATAAATAATTAAGCTCTGCGCGGGTAGCTAATTTTTGGGTATTATAAATATCTTTATCTGAAGTTCTATTACGAAATAACTCGTAACATATAATAATTACCGCTTGAGCAATATTTAAGGAACTAAACTCAGTAGTGTTAATAGTAATGATTTTATGAGCTAGCGAAATTTCCTCATTATTAAGCCCATTATTTTCTCGCCCGAACATTATTCCCACTTTTTTCTCGTAAGGATAATTTAGCGACAACTCCCGTGAAAATACATACTCTTTATTTATAGTGCGTTTTGTGCAGGTTGTAGCGTAAAGATACTCAATATCTTTAATAGCTTCTTCTAGCGTCTCGTAAATTTTTGTATTATCTATAATATTAACTGCACCGACTGCCGTGCTTCTCGCTTGCTCATTTGGCCAACCGTCTCTTGGCCTAACTATTCTTAGCTCTTCCAGACCAAAATTCTTCATTGCTCTAGCGGTAGCGCCGATATTCTCACCCATTTGAGGACAGACTAAAATTATTATAGGCTTGGAAGAATTATTTTGCTCAATCATTAATATATTTCTTGAGAGTTATCTTTTTCAGTTGGAACATAATCAAAAAGATTATTATCCGTAATAAAATCATCCGATTCAAGTAGTTGAATGTTATTCACCTTAAATGCTTCCATAACAGTACCTTGCGGAGTGATTTTGCCGGTTGCTCTGTCGACTGCTAATAACTTTATTGATTCCGGTACTTTAAACGGTAATGAAAGCTCGTCTTTATAAGCATTTTGCATAAAATCTATGAAAATAGGCAACACCACGCTAGAACCCGTTGCTGACCTGCCAAGGCTTTTAGGAGTATCATAACCAACATAGCTGCCGACCACTATTTTTGGCGTGAAACCGATAAACCAGGTATCTTTACTATCGTTACTTGTGCCCGTTTTCCCGCCAATAATCTTACCGAGTTTTTTGGCAGAGTATGCCGTTCCTCTGTCAATTGCTCCAGTTAAAAGAGAGGTAATTTGGTAATTGCTAGCCTCATCTATAACAATATATAATTTTTCTTCCCGTATGGTCAGCGTTGTTGTTGCTAGCTCAGTATCCGAGACGTTACAAGATTCACAATTTCTATTATCTCGACGATAAATTATTTTACCGTTACGGTCCTTGATTAATTCTACAAAATGCGGTGAGACTTTCTTCCCAGAATTTGCAATAATCGCATAGGCATTAGTCATTTTTTCAAGCGTAGTTTCGATAGATCCGAGTACCATGGAATAAACTTTCCTCGGCTCACTATTAATTCCAAAACGCTTAATTATATCAACGATTTTTGTAAGACCTACATTCATAGCCACTCGGACAGTTATAAGATTTCTAGATTTCTCAAGACCGGTGCGCATGGTAATTGGACCTAAAAATTTTCCTTCATAATTTTTAGGGCGCCAGCTAGGCATGCCTGGACCCTGAGAGATTTCTATCGGTCCATCCTCAAAAATTTGATTAGGCTTAATACCGTTTTCTAATGCAGCTAAATACACAAAAGTTTTACTCAAGGACCCGGGTTGCCGTAATGCCTGCGTTACTCTATCAAATTTACTAGCGGTAAAATCATAGCCGCCAACACTTGCCAGTACCTGACCGGTATTTGGATTCATAACTATAATAGCACCGTTCACCGCCGGAATTTGTCTAAGGGCATAATGATCTTTTACCGGCTCAATCGCTATTATATCGCCTTTTTTTAATATAGTTTTAACCGACTTCAAATTACTTTTTGCCCATTTCATTTCAGAAATAGGAATTTTAGCTTTTTTGTCGTTTTCAAGTCCTATTTCAGCATAATTATCTGCTACCTCTAGAACAACAGCTAATTTATATTCAAGAAGCGAGAGAGGAGGCGGTAATTTTTTTAGATTTTCCTGCCAATTATCCAGAGCAATATTTGCTATCGGCTTTCTAAAACCGTATTTCCGATCATATTCTCTTATACCTTTTCTTAATGAATTCTCAGCGGCTTTTTGCATTTTTGCATCTAAAGAGGTAATAATAGTAAGCCCTGCCGTGTAAAATTCTTCTTTGCTACCTAGCAATTTAATTACTTCTTCCCTCACCTGTTCTGCATAATAGCCGGCAGTAACAGTTTCATTTCGATCGCGTTTCTGTAAAATAATCGGTGTATCTATTGCTTCTTTTGCCGCATCATGACTAATATAACCGTCTTCTAACATCCGCATTATTACATAGTCACGGCGAGCCTTTACCCTGTTATAGTTTTTTTCAGGGTTAAGGTTTGAAGGAGCTTTCGGTAGAGCGGCAATAAAGGCTGATTCGGCAATGGTTAATTCTTCAATTGATTTGTTAAAATAATTCTGCGCTGCCATGGCTACGCCGTACGCCCCCCGACCGAAAAAAGTTTGATTAAGGTATAATTCTAAGATTTGCTCTTTGGTAAAGGCGTTTGAAATCATATAAGACAGAATAGCTTCTTTAATCTTACGCTGTATTGATACTTCATTTGTTAGCAAGAAATTTTTGACTACTTGCTGGGTAATAGTAGACCCTCCTTCCACTCGACGGTGATGCAGCAAATTAGAGATATTAAAAATCGCCGCCCTAATTATACCAGGAATGTCCACACCCGGATGGTTAAAAAAATTCTTGTCCTCAGCTGCGATAAAAGCCTCAATCAATGAATTCGGCACGCTATTAATAGGAACGAATACGCGACGCTCAAAAGCATATTCTTCTATTAATTTCCCGTCATGCGAATAAACCCTGGTCACCGACGGCGGATAATAGTTTGCTAGTTGTGAGTAGTCCGGTAAATCTCGTGAATAATAATAGATTAAATAGGCAACTACGCCAAAACCTACTAAAACCAGCACGCTAAAAATTTTAAAATAAAGATATAATGATTTGTACATTAAGATTGATCTTATGTTTATTATGTTATGTAGTTATTATAAGTATAATGTCATACCGTGGCTTGACCACGGTATCCAGAAAAATAAAGCCTAGACTTAATTTTAGAGTCTTTTTATGACATTATAGACTGGATACCGTGGACCCCTTACTATACTACCTCTCCAGCCAGGCTATTGCTTGCTGCCTTAGTAATTTTTACGTCAATAATTTTGCCAAGTAAATCTTTATTAGGATTTTGAATGTATACAGATTGCATATATGGAGTTTTACCGATTATTTGATCATCAAATTTACCACTTCTATCAAATAAAACTTCCATAACCCTGCCGACACAACTCTCATTAAAAGCTAATTGCTGTTTGCTCAGTTCTTTTTGTAATATACCAAGCCTTTCGGATTTTATATTTTCCGGAATCTGATCTTTTTTTAATGCTCCAGGCGTGCCAGGACGTGGACTATATTTAAAGGAATAACATTGCCCATATCCAACTCTGCGAATTAAATCGAGGGTATCTGTAAAATCTTCATCAGTTTCACCCGGAAAGCCGACAATAAAATCTGAAGATAAAACTATATCTGGACGCGCCGCCCGGAGGCGATTTATAATGTCAAAATAATAATCCCGGTCATGCTTCCGATTCATCGCTTTTAAAATTTTATTGGAACCCGATTGGACAGGTAAATGCAGAAAAGGCATTAATTTAGGTTCTATGCCATGCAGTTTTATTAAATCATCGGACATATCAATAGGGTGTGAAGTAGTATAGCGTATTCGTTCCAAATTTGGAATTTGGGCCAAATGCTTTATCAAATCTGCCAAACTACAAACTTTATCCTCTGGATCTTTACCATGATAAGCATTAACATTTTGACCAAGTAGGGTTATCTCTTTAGCACCGCTGCTAACCACCTTTAATGATTCTCTATATATTTGCTCAAGATTTCTTGAAAATTCTGCACCTCTAGTATAAGGCACTACGCAAAAAGTACAAAATTTATCACATCCTTCCTGCACGGAAATAAAGGCGCTAGCTCCTTGAGGGTATAACTGTTCCGGTAAATTATCAAATTTTGTTTCTTTGACAAAATCAAGATTGATTAAATGTTTTTCATGCCTGACGACTTTTGCAATTAACTCAGGTAAGTTATAATATGATTGCGGTCCGACTACAATATCTACATACGGCGTTCTTTGGAAAATCTCTTCCCCTTCTGCTTGTGCTACACATCCTGCTACCACAATTATTGCTGAATTTAAACCTTGACTCTTTCGTTGATCCTGGAGCTTTTTAATGCGCCCTAGCTCGGAGTATGTTTTTTCTGCAGCTTTTTCTCTAATATGACAGGTATTTAAAATAATAATATCGGCATCCGTCATAATTTCCGTAGCTTCATAACCAAACGGATAAAGCAAATCCTGCATTTTTATGGAGTCGTAGACATTCATCTGACAGCCGTAAGTTTTGATAAAAAGCTTCTTGCTCATAATTAATTTGTATATTTAAAAAGTGTTATATTATACACTGATTAATTAACTTTATCAAATTCTAATTTGGTTCACAGAATCTAGCTTAGGCGAGTGTAAAACATCTACTTATAACTTAGAATTTACACGTGCAGAGAAAACTGTTATGCTGTATCAATGAGATAAAAAAGTAATTAATAGTATTATGAATATAAAAATCCATTCAACCGAAGATTTTCAAAAAATGCGGGTAGCGGGGAGATTGGCAGCTGAAACTTTAGACTTTATCACCGACTATATAAAACCCGGAGTAACGACAAATACCCTGAATGATCTTTGTCATAATTTTATTATTACGAATAACGCTATTCCTGCACCTTTAAATTATAAAGGGTTTCCAAAATCAATTTGCACATCCATAAATCATGTGGTTTGCCACGGTATTCCAAATGATAAACCATTAAAGAACGGTGATATAATTAATATTGACGTAACAGTAATCGTTGATGGGTGGTACGGAGATACCAGTAGGATGTATTACGTAGGAGATGTAGCAATAAAACCAAAACGACTTATTCAGGTAACATATGATGCTATGATGAAAGGCATTGAAATAGTTAAGCCTGGTACTCGGCTCGGTGATATAGGCTATGCTATTCAAAGTTACGCCGAGAAGTATAATTATTCAGTAGTAAGGGACTATACAGGACACGGGATAGGTCAGGTTTTTCATGATGAACCGGCAGTATTAAATTACGGAACAAAAGGCACTGGAGCTATACTTAAAGAAGGGATGTTTTTTACCATCGAGCCAATGGTAAATGCCGGCGGTTATGCTACTCACTTAAGCAAGCTTGACAACTGGACTGTTACTACTCGTGATAAATCTTTATCAGCACAATTCGAACATACCATAGGAGTCACAAAAGATAGTTTTGAAATATTTACTTTATCAACAAAAAATTTTTGTTTTCCTCCATATGTATAAAAACCGTTATGAAAAGTAATTCGCATTTAAACAATTTTAATGTTTGGGATTTAACCTATGAAAATGATATTGAAAAAGTTGAAAGCCTTATTGAAATTACTAAGTGCCAAGATGATATACCGCATTATATAGGACATAGAAAACGAGTTAAACAACGCCTTATTAATAGTGGAGCTTCCGGGTTTTCTGATTATGAATTACTAGAGCTTATATTATTTTCAGCTATCCCTCGTAAAGATGTGAAACCTTTAGCAAAAAAATTGTTGGATAAATTTAAAAGCCTTAATAATTTAGTTAGCCTTGATAAAGACAAATTGCTTAGCATCGACGGTACAAATGAGAGTTTATATATTAATTTTGCCGTGACGCGCGAATTAATAAATAGAGTATTAAAACAAAAAATAATAAATACGAATATTATCGGCTCATGGAGTGCTTTAGTCGATTACCTGAAAGTTACTATGAGTACTATGCCGCTTGAACAATTTCGTGTATTATTTTTAAATAAGAAAAATGTCTTAATTGCCGATGAAGTTTTAAGTCAGGGTACTATTGATCAGGCAGCAATATATCCGCGAGAAATAATAAAACGGGCTTTATTTAATGAAGCGAGTGCAATTATACTGGTTCATAACCACCCAAGCGGTAGCTCGCAACCTTCAAAAGCTGATATTGATACGACTGCTAAAATAGTAGAAACATGCCTTATTGTAAATATTTCGGTTCATGATCACGTGATCATAGGCAATAATAATTATTTTAGCTTTAAATCTAATATGTTGCTATGAACGCATAAAATGACGTCAGGGCTAGACGACTTTGTTGCATGGAACGAATTTTTGCAAAGCGTGCGGTGTCATGCCGTAACCTGATCACGGCATTCAGTCTTTTTATTAAGGTTTTTTCTGGATACCGTGGTCAAGCCACGGGTATGACACTGTACTTGTGATAACCATACAATCCACGCAACAACGCCCGCTCCGCAATGATGGATTTTTGCTATTATTATTTATAATAAAAAATGCTCATTATGACTTATATTAATAACTATAGTTTGTTATTTATTTTCTCGATGATAGCAACAACCTTGCTAACTCGGTTATTAATTAGCTATCTTGCTTCACTTGGAGTAGTGGACATACCAAGTAGCCGCCGTTCACATAATAAAGTGACGCCTCGAGGAGGAGGACTTGCTGTCGTAATTGTCGTAATTATCGCTTTTAGCGTGTTTGAATACTTAACCACTAACATGTTTGTTACTTCAATAAAAATTATCCCGCTGTTATTTATTATTGCCTCAGTGTCATTTTGGGATGATTTAAAACCGATATCTGCTTTTATCCGGTTAATAGTTCATTTAATTTGTGCCACCTTAGCCGTTTTCATATTTTTAACCCCCTCTCTTGTTCTTTACCCTGTACCTTTATATATTAGTTTTATCCTGGCAGTTATTGCTTTAAGCGGTTTTATAAATATTTATAATTTTATGGACGGTATAGACGGGATTAGCTGCGTGCAGACAATTCATCTATCAATTACGATATTATTACTATGCTACCTACAATCTCATACAATCACAAATCTATATCTTATAACTACTTTAAGCACTATTATACTTGGGTGTTGCTCCGGTTTTTTAATATTTAACTGGCATCCGGCACAAATATTTTTAGGAGATATAGGCAGCATTAGCCTAGGGTTTTTAACAGGGCTTTGTTTGCTTTTACTTAGCTCTTCCAGTCTTCATTTATTCATCGCCTGCTCTATTGCAGTTCTTTACTACATTACCGATGGCGGGCTTACTATATTAATTAGACTTATTAATAAAGAAAAAATTTGGCAACCTCATTTAAAACATTTTTTTCAAAAAGCGGTAAAAAACGGCAAAACTCATAAACAAGTGGTAAGCAGCATTGCCGTTTGTAATATATTTTTAATGATATTGTCTATAACCTCCTTATATCACCCTATTATCTCTATTATGCTGGCTTTAGCGGTAATATCATTCACTATAGTTAGTTTGCTCAAATGAAACCTATTAAAGATAATCTAGATTTAATAATCAGACGAGCCCTAAGCAAACAGCATCCTCTTCTCCCGGATATTATGATTAACTGGAGTAAAATAGTCGATAGCAAAATTAGTACTAGAACTCATCCTTTAAAAGTAACTACCGGTATTCATAAAGGGCAAAAAATAAATATCCTGCACATCCAAACAGAAAATTCCTCAATCGCTTTAAAAATTTCTTTTCAGCAAGAAATAATATTAGAACGCATCGCTATTTACCTAGGCTTTAAAGCAATTCATACTTTACGTATAATGGTTTATAATAGCTCAAAATGATATAAAAAATGCTTCTTGCATGATCCGCTCAAATAACTCTTACCTTTCAACTTTTCTTTCCTTAAATACTAACTTTAATACTAACAAATTTTAATTGTTATTAAAAAATAACAATAATTTCTTATATATCACAAAAGTTGCTTATTATTAATAATTTAGTAGACAAGACAAACCTATTACCATATATTACCGCCCGTTAATATATTTAAATATAATATATAAGATTTTTTAATAAATAGAACAGGTAAGATATTATGAATAATTCTAAAAAAATTCTCAGCAAGATATTTAAAACAGGTTTAGTAACTGCGTCTAGCTTAACTTTGTTAATGAGTGAAGGCGCATTTGCAGCAGAAGAGAAAGCAGTTCCGGAAGCTAGACAGGCTAAAGAAAAGGGTACAAAAGGTGTTGTAAGTCGTGAGAATACTAGACATATATATTTAGGTAACACACAAGCACCATTAAAAGGTACAAATGGTTTGGATGACGAAAAAGAATTTGTTTCTGGCTCCACATTACAATTAAACGATAAGCAAGCAACTATTAATACCGGTCGTCCAGACGATAATATACTTGCCTTGGATTTACATGGACAGGCAGCTATTTTTAATATAAGAGGAAACATTAGCTTAGGCTCAGTAGTTGATAATATTATAGGAAGCAATAAAAAGCTTAAAGTTAAAATTAAAGATGGACAGTCTTTAACGCTAACCGGAACTAGTACAGAAGCCTTAGATTTTACAGATGGCACAAAAGCAGCTTTAAATAATTATACCGCTCTTGGTAATATAGAGTTAGAGCAAAAGGCAACATTAATTGTAAATTCCGACAATTCAGAAAAAATAACATTAGCCGGAGATGTAAAAGGAGGTCAAGTAACTGTTAATACAGATACAGAATTCACGGGCACAATCACTGATTCAACTCTTATAGTAATCAATGAGGGGGAAGCTCAATTTAAAAATAGAACAATCAATCCTAAAGTAATTCAACTTGCACAAGCTAATTCTATATTGACTTTTACAAATACGGTATTAACTAGCGATATAGAAAATGTTAGTGGGGAGGAAAGTAAGGGTATTTTAAATTTAAACGGTGAGAATCTAATAACCAGCAAAATAGGAGCTACTAACTCATTAAAAGCAATAAATATTATAGGTGACGCTACGTTCGAAAGCGACATAACAACTGATAAGATCAATCTTGCTGATAACACAACTTTAACTTTTTACAATAACACCATAGTAGCAGGAAATATTATCACTACAAAAGATGGTCAAGGTACGTTGAATATAGGAAGATCACGAGATGAACTTAATATAATGACCGGAAAGATAGGAACTATTAATAATTCATTATGTGTAATAAAGGCAAATAGTAAGGAGTTGATGTTACAAGAGGATGTTTACACAAAAAAACTTATATTTAACTACCCTAAGATTAGCCTGATAATGATTGGCGGTAATTTAACAGGGGAAGTAGATTTTGCTGATAAAGCAAATGTTTTAATATTTGATGGCCCTAATAAAGATAACGGTTATAAATTTGAAGGTGGCATCTTAAATGGCGCTAAAGCCGAAATTATTGTTAATACTCCAAGACTCACGGCAACTGATGCAACTATCGGCACTATAGAAACAATTAAAATTTTACAAGCAAATACCTTGGCAATTGATGCTAACGCTCAAAATATTAATTTGCTGGCTAATGGCAATAAAATTAATTTTGAGGAAGAAAATTCTACATTAATGCTAACTAATGCTAACCTAAATGATGATATGACTATAACTTTAGGTCAATCCTTAGAGCCACAAGCGAATGAGCATGGTAAAATTATAATAGATTCTGCAGAAAGCGGTAAAACACTAACTACTAAAAATTATTCACTTGGTACTAACAATAAAAAATTAAAAGAAATAACTTTTCAAGGCAATGGGAATTTTGCAATAGAATCTGAAATTTTTGCTACCGATATAATTTTTAATAGTGCGATTTTCACTAGCGATCTTAACAGTACCGGTAAAATCATTACTCGCGGCACAACAAAATTTATGAAGGGAGTTAACAATACTGGTGATATTACATTATCAAATCGCTCAACTACAAAATTTGCAGGCGACATAACCGCAGCTAATATTGCGGCAAATGAAGCAACTTTAGTATTCCTTAATAATCTTAAAGTTAAGGCAAATTTAGAAGGGAGCAACACTAATATTGATTTAGGTAATTCAACAATAAAATATGATGGAAAAGCAGCTTTTTCAGACCAATTGACTATTAATGCGCAATCACAAGGTAATATATTAATTGAAAATGGCGGTATAGATTTATCAACAGTAACAAATCTAATAATTAATTTTAATAGTAACAATATAAGGGGTGATGAATACATATTAATACAAGGAGAGGCAAATAGTATAACAGCGCCAACAGCTAGTAATATCACTCATAACTCTGTTAACGATACAGAAAAACGTTTCGTTAGATGGTCTATAACTAGTAATAACTCTTCACTAACTTTATATCCTGCAGAGGAAGCAGAAAGTGGGAAAGAAGAGCTGTCGACAGAGGAGAAATCCGTAAGTTTACTATCTGCAGAAGATAACAATAATGCAGAAGGTAATAATAACGAGAGTAAAGAAAATTTATTTATAGTAAGTGATAAAGAGGATAAAAATTCTGAATATAGTTTAAATAATAATAAACACTCTGAAGTCTTAAGCAAATATAATCTCGAAGACGGTGAGCTTAAGGAGTTTAGAGAAAATCTGGATCAAGGTACCACGCAAGAGGTGGAGAAACTAGTAGCACAACTGAGGGACCAGAATAAAGTTCTGCCATCGAAAGCTGCTGCTGTGCACATAAAACCCTCTAATACTCTTGTTGTGAATATGGTAGAAACAAGAATGAGTAGCGTAGTATCTGCAGTATCGTCAGGCGATGAATCAACAACAAAAGCCGGAGTATGGGCAAACCCTTTTATTGGTAATAGTTCTCAGAAAATGAAAGGTGACATGAATGATTATAAAACTAAATCAAGCGGTGCTACCATCGGATTTGACGCTTTTTTAACTGATGATTTATTGCTTGGTGCGTCTTATACTAAAGCTTATACAAAAGTAAAACATAAAGGCGATAAACTTGGTGATGAAAATAAAATTAATAGTGATATTTTCTCTTTATACGGATTATATGACTGTCCGAATAGTAACTGGTTTGTTAGTGGTATTGCATTATATAGTAATAGTTTGGTTAAAAATTATTCTCAACGTTTTGTTATATTAGGAGGGGGGATGATGGATTCCCAAACGGCAATCAGTAAACATAAATCATACTCTTATATCGGACAAATTTTAGTAGGATATGATTATATGCCTTTCGAATCATTCAATTTAAAACCGATGGCAGGAGTTAGATATTCTAACTCTAGAGATGCTAGCTATGTTGAAAGCGGAACTTCATTTCAAAATTTAACGGTTAAAGGAGCGACCTCCGACTCATTTGAAGGAATACTCGGTTTTAGAGCGTCTAAAAATATCAATACCGGTCATATGATTTTAACCCCGGAATTATATAGTTTCGTTCATCGTCACTTTAAAGATAATTCCTCCACAATTGATATAAGGTTACCGGGTATGGCGAATCCATTTCCAAGTAGTGAGATTACTAATTCTAAAACTAGCTTCAACATCGGTACCGGCGTGACTGCTAAACATAAAATGATGGAGTATGGGATTAATTACAATGTGAATATTGCAAATAAATACTTCGCGCAGCAAGGTAGCTTTAAGATACGAGTAAATTTCTAGGCTAGTATGTCATTCCCGCTTATGTGGGAATGACATACTAATAACGCTAGTTTAGGATAAGGATACCTTCAAATTATCTTATATATAGCATTCAGGTCAGGTTTTTAGCTTATGCCTAATCTAAGTTATTACTATTTTTATGTAATATATCTTTTTATAACAAAAAATTAATTATTAATGGCTTGTATACCCCATAAGTATCAGGTTTTTATTTTCTCTTATCCTAAACTGGTGTTAATAATACTTAAAAAATACTCATTAAATATTGATTATACGATTTAAATAATATTTTATATTGTCCGCTTATAGATGTCGAACCTACTGAGTGAGGAATTACGTAAACTTGACGATTTAGGGGCATTGCCTTAGTTAATTCTTTTAGAGCTATAGGCATATTATAAGCAGAAGTTACTAAACGCAGAGATGTAAGGTTATTAGCTACGATAAAATCAGTTGTTTTTTTAGCATAATCCTCTTCCGACATTATATTATTCGGCGCATATATTACCTGCTCCTCTCTAACCTCATTTTCTTTTAATAAATTTCTTAATTGATCTTGTGAAGTTATACCGGTAATGAATAATATAGGAGCATATCCGGCTTTTAATAAAGCGATAGCGGTCTCAATTCGTCGCCCGCCACCGGCAAATACTGCTATACCGTTAGTAATAGTATTATTTGTTTTATAGGAATTGATTGTATAGAAATAATATGCAAAACCGCCAACCCACATGACAAATATTGTTAAAATGGCGAGAAGCATATTTCGCATCAATTAAACACCTTTTTAAATTCTATTTCAATAATTTTATCAAATTGATTCATGTCGATATTAACGCCGAGTTGAGATAAAGAAGTTACAGCCGAATTCATTAGTCCACAAGGAATTATGCCGTTAAATTTATCTAAATCCGTTGAGATATTTACAGCTACCCCATGATAGGTAACCCATTTTTTTACTCTCACTCCTATTGCAGCAATTTTAGCAGGCTTATTTTTTTCTTTTACCCAGATCCCTACTTTATCACTAATAATATATGCTTTAATGCCCAAATAAAGCAAACTATTTATTATCCATTCTTCTAGCATTTTAATATATAACTTTAAATCTTTGGTACGGTTAATAGATGCTAAATTAAGAATAGGATAAATAACTCTTTGTCCCTTACCGTGAAAAGTAAATTTTCCTCCTCGACCGGTATAGATTACTGGGATATTATTGGGGTTTAGTAATTCATTTTGTCGATAACTAGTACCGGCAGTATAAACTTCCGAATGCTCAACAAAAAAAATAGTTTCTGTTTTAGAGCCATCAATTATACCGTTAACATGCTCTTCCATCAATTTTAAAGTATCCAAGTAGTTTGATAATCCTGGTATCGTTATAAATTGCACCATATGAAATAAATACTACCTGCCATGACCTCTAATGCTTTTTAAAGGGGATTGTTGAGATAAAGAAGTTTTGGTACTACTGGCTTGCGTAAAAACCTTAACAATTTCCGGATGTTGAGCTATTATTTCTTCTAATTTATCTTTTTTGAAAAGTTGTTTTATTGGATCAATAATAGTTGCACGCCATTTTTGTGCAAAACTCATTTCTTTGTTTTCCATTTTAGCGCATCTTCTAAGTGCTGCACCTATATTATTTTCTAAAGTAGCTCTTTCTTTTTCATCTTTAACTATCGGTTCTAGTATAGAAATTATTCCGGCTTTTAATCTTTTCATTTCTTTATCATCTAAAAACACAATATTATTTTCATCACAATATTTTTCTAATTGTTTTTTAGAAAATTTTTTTTGCTTTTCTTTGCCCGATTCAATTTTATTGTAACACTCCACAGCAAGCCTTTGGCGACGCCCTTCAGTCGGCAAAAGCTCAGCATCAATATTTAATAATTCGCTTAATGAATCTAATGCTTGCTCAGCTTTAGGACCGTTATTAATTATTTCATTCGTATAAGCATTTTTTTTATCTTTCATTAAAGTTTTTCTTGGATCATCATGTTGCAGCCCCGTAGAAGTCTTTAGCTCAAATGGTAGGTCATATCTAATATTTTTATTAAATTCCGAGATGTAAACATTCATTTCAGGCATTGCTGAGGCACAGCCAGGGGTAAAATCTTTTCCCTTTAAATTAGTTATATCTACTTTCAACACTCCTTGAGCATAGTCTACTGATTCGTTGGAAGTTGCACGATCAATATGAATACCCATATTAGATCTACTTTGAACTATTACTTTATTATCTTCTGCTACTTCAATCATTAAAAAATCTCTTTCCCTATTCATATCAGGAGTACCGTTCGGATAAAGCTGCTGCATTTTATCCTGAAAATTCTCAGTATAGGCATTAATAGGAAACCAACCTGCGCCAAATGTACCCTGATGCCATAAAGTAGTAATAAAATCTTTTTGTTCTCCTGTTAAAGATGATTCATTTTTTAGAGTTTCTGCGTTAATAATTTTGGTATTACCCGATTTATCTTTAAATAAGATTTCTGCCCGCGGATTAACCTGAACTGTATTACCTCTTATATCTGTGGTTGTACCACCAATATCTTTGGTAGTTTGCTCCTGCACTTCCTGTTTGTAAGTATTTAGTCTATTTTCCAGACTAGCTGCCATATTCTCAGAAGTTATATCTGGTTGATCAAGTTCCAGCAGCATTTTGGCCGAGATTACTTCTGTAGTAGTAAGAGTATTTTTTCCTCCTGAAGCATCGATCAGATTAGCACACGAGGTTAAAAAATTATTTAATTCAGGAGAACGCTCAGTAAAAGGTTTTTTGATTTCCTCATAAAATTCTGTTTTGAATTCAAAATTTTCTGATTTTCGCTTTATGTTTTTAACATCCTGAAAATCTTTCCTTTTTGTAAGTAATTCCAGGTCTTTTAATAATTTTTCTTTTAATTCAGGAAGAGAAGGTTTAGTAGAAGAGCTAAGAGAATCACGTAATGTTTTTAACCCTTCAACTTGAAGTTCTGACTTTAGCATTAACAAATTTGTGACTGGATGAGAGTTATTTGCTTCCTCCAAAGATAAATTATCACGATAGGTATTTAAATCGTTGAGATCAATTTTTATAGCGTTAATTGGTTCGTCATTAGACATAAATTTCTTTATAAATTATAATTTGATTAAAGTTCTATATCTTCGTATTTTACTTTTAGTACTTCATAAGATTTTAATCCTTTCGGCGTAGTAACTTCTACAACGTCGCCTGCCGTTTTACCAATCAAGGCCCTGGCAAGCGGTGAAGCTATCGACACTCTTTTTTTAGTTATATCCGCTTCATATTCCCCAACAATTATATAAGTAACTTTTTCGTCGGTTTCATCATCAATTAATGTAACTGTTGCACCAAATTTTATACTATCACCCGAAAATTTTGATATGTCTATAATTTCGGCTCTGGCCGTAATATCTTCCAGATGTAAAATGCGACCTTCAACAAAAGCCTGTTTTTCCCTAGCTGCATCATACTCGGCATTTTCCGACAAATCGCCAAATTCTCTGGCAGTAGCTATATCCTGAGTAGTTCTCGGGCGCTCTACATGCTTTAAGTGTTTAAGTTCCTGCTCTAATTTTTCAAAGCCTTTGTTGGTAATAGGGAATTTTGTCATAATTATCTTGTCTAAATATAGTTAAACCAGTATATTTATATTAATAAAATTTGTCAAATGAGCCTTTAATAAATTAATAAAAATGTTGTCGGGCGATGGTGTTACCCGCGCGTGGATACCCTAAACGTCATTGCGAGGAGCTGAGCTGTGCGGCACAATCTACAAAGCTCAGACGTCATTGCGAGCGAAGCAAAGCAATTCAGCTATTATTTCTAGATTATCGCGCTCCTTTTAGTCGCTCGCAATGACGATGTTTTTTGCAAAGATTTCGACCTACACAATAAAAGTATAAGCTGTTTAAATATATGAAAAACATAGACCTGAATTTTGAATTAAAGCGTAAAATTTTCCACTTATCTGCGTTAGTAGTACCATTATGTTATCTATTAACCTCTAAGTTAATAGCTATTTTATTATTATTTATAGCGGTAGCAGCTACTTTATATTTAGATATTTCCAGGCATTATAACGGTACAATTAGAGATTTTGTAACTAAATTTTTTACGAAAATTATGAGACTGGAAGAAGCTAACGGCACATTTCGCTTAAGCGGCGTTAGTTTTATGGTGCTAGGGTTTTTTATAACCGCTCTTCTTTTTCCAAAAAATCTAGTAATCTGTTCATGGTTAATTTTGATAACCTCTGATTGCCTGGCGGCTTTAGTTGGAATAAAAATAGGCGAGCCTTTAGATAACGGCAAATCAATAGCAGGATCGGGCGCTTTCTTAAGTTCAGCAATTTTTATCAGTATGCTAGTTTATTTTTTCATAGGATATAATACAAGTTTTATTGTTATAATAATTAGCTCGATAGCCACAACTACCGCCGAATTTTATTCAAAACAAATCGGTGTTAACGATAACCTGTTAATCCCGCTTGCTTATTGCCTTTCTACTGTTATTTTTAATTTTATATTATAGGATACTCAAACGATTTCAAACATTGAATTTTATTTTGAGGAGCGACTGCGCCGAGCCTATTTTTTGAAAGCAGAAGAGTAAGGCAATTTTTCAAGTTCTAACCGAGTATATAATGAAAGTTCCATTAGAATTTTACGAACTTTTAAGAAATCGCATTAACATCTCGGATGTTATACGGCAAAAAGTAACCTTAAACAGAAAATCCGGTAATTATGTCGGGCTATGCCCCTTTCATAGAGAAAAAACCCCCTCCTTTACGGTTAACGATTCCAAAAGATTTTACTATTGCTTTGGCTGCGCTGCATCTGGTGACGTAATAAAATTTACTGCACAAATTAGCGGCTTATCCTATTCGGAATCAGCCGTAAAGCTTGCTAGCGATTACGGAATTGAATTACCCAAATTAACCGAACAACAAAAAGAGTTTTACGAAGAATCTGATGAGATTTTAAATATTTTAGAATTGGCAAATAAGTTTTTTAAATCACAAATTTCTCCTAGGATATTAAATTATTTGCATAGTCGAGGTATTAAGGAAGAAATAATCAGAGAATTCTCGATAGGTTTTGCGCCAGCGAATAAAGAATTACAAAAATTTTTTCAGGAAAAAAATATTGAGTCTGCAAAACTTGAAAAAGCAGGATTGATAGGCAAGCGAGAAAACGGCAAAATATATGAAATATTCTATGATCGTATAACTTTTCCCATTAGGAATATATATAATAAGATAGTCGGATTTGGCGGTAGGGTAATCGGTGATGGCATGCCAAAGTATTTGAACTCACCGGAAACTATAGTATTTCAGAAAAGCGAAACTTTATATGGCGAAAATAAGGCAATTAGCAGCGCATATAAAAAAAATAGTGCTATTTTAGTTGAAGGATATTTTGATGTCATTGCTCTTCATCAAGCAGGGTTTACAGAAGCGGTAGCAAGTTTAGGTACCTCTATTAGCGAAAGTCATTTACAAAAATTATGGCGTGCGGGAGATGAAATTATATTATGCCTTGACGGCGATGCTGCTGGATTGAAAGCAAGTATAAGAGCGATTAATCTTGCCTTACCGTTAATAAATAGTAATAAAAAAATTTCTTTCGTTAGATTGCCGGAGGGTTTGGATCCCGATGATGCAGTTAATAAACATAATGTAGGATTTTTTACTGATCTGTTAGAGAAAAGAATTAGTCTTTCGGAAATGATTTGGTATATAGAATATAGCGGCAAAGTTTTTAGAACCGCAGAAGATAAAGCGACTTTAGAGAAAAATTTAAAAGATTATTGCGGAAAAATAGCAGATAGAGATTTAAACACTAATTATTATAGATTTTTTAAAGATCAAATATGGCAAAATCTGGTTAGTAAGGGAAAAAATAATGCTAAAAATTTAAGCATAGTTCCTTCAAGCCCGAATTATTCGGAGCTCGAAATATTGGAGCAGGCATTTTGTGCCATATTAATTAAGTTTCCTGAAATGCTACAAAGTGAAGAAGTAAAAGAGTTTTTACAGAATTTAAATTTTAATAATAAATTACTTGAAGACTTCCGTAACTGGTATTTTGAAGAGATTATCGATAATAATATCCCCGCAAGCGATATAGAGATGATTGTGGAAAATACTAGCTTTTTTGAGATTTTCAAGCTATTATCTAACTCTGACAATTTGTTTTTAGGTATGCCGTTTAATAAAAATAATAATCATTTAGATTTATTTTGGCAATGGTTATCTAAAAAATATCACCTAACGCGCCTAAAACAGGAATATATTTCTATTATTCAAACCAAAGACACTGAAGGATTTGAAAAAGCTTTATTATATCAAAAAGAAATTTTAAAAGTTACAAACGAACTTCAAATTTTAAATGAATCTTTTAACAATTGATCTAGGCATATAACGTATGACAAATATAAATAACGACGTAAATACAATAGATAGTTTAGTTAAAAAAGCTAAAGCTAAAAAAATAGCCGTAACTTATGACGATATAAATAAAGCTCTTCCTAACAATAAAAATTTAAAAGTAAGCGAGTTAGAAGAAGCAATATTAAAATTTGCTGATGCCGGCGTTCATATTTTAGAACCTGGGGAAGATGATGAAATTAAGCTAGACATTGGTATGGACGAAGAGTTTAAGTTATCTAGTAATGTTGACCAAGACGTTGAAGAAGAAGCGGAAGAAGAAACTTTAGGGACTACTGACGACCCAGTAAGGTTATACTTAAAGGATATGGGCGGTGTTGATTTGTTGACACGTGAGAATGAAATAGAGATAGCTAAAAAAATCGAGGAAGGTCGGAAGTTAATGATTTCGTCGTTATGCGCAAGTCCCGTCGCTATGAAAGCTTTTATAACTTGGTATGAAAAAATAGTTAACGGGGATATGTTATTACGTGATTTGATCGATTTGGAGGCTAATATAATACATGAAGAGGAACCTGAAATTGAAGAAGATCATAGTGTAGATGCTGAAAATGAAGAGCAGGAAGAACATACTGTATCGATATCTACTATGGAATCACAAATATTACCGAATATTATTGAGCGAATGAAAAGAATTTCGTATATATGCGAAGAATTATTAATGGAAGCAAAAAACTATTATGCTAAGCCTACTCAAGCAAAATCATTACAAAATAGTAAAAAATATAATGATAATTTAGAATTATTAGTGAATGAAATTTCAGACATTCATTTTAACGCAAAAAGAATAGAAGAAATCCTGGGTAAAATGTATAGCATCAATCGTGATTTAATACATAAAGAAACGGTGTTTTTAAAATTAGCTGAAAAATATGGGATTAGTCGTCAAAACTTTCTAGCAGAATATATTGGTGTTAATATTAATAATGCCTGGAAAGAGCAGCTGAAAAAAAATAAAAAAGCCGGTTGGAAAGATTTAATTAGCAATGAAGTAAACTATATTGATCAAATGATTAATGAGTTATCTTCGATAGAAACTGCAATAGGTATTTCAGTAGTTGAATTTAAAAAATTAGTAAATACTATCCAAAAAGGTGAAAGACAAACCTTACAGGCGAAAAAAGATATGATAGAAGCCAATTTACGGCTTGTTATATCTATTGCTAAAAAATATGCGAATCGAGGTTTACAGTTTCTTGATTTAATTCAGGAAGGAAATATCGGTTTAATGAAAGCAGTAGATAAATTTGAGTATCGGAGAGGCTATAAATTTTCTACTTACGCTACCTGGTGGATCAGGCAAGCTATAACCAGAGCTATTGCCGACCAAGCGAGAACTATACGTATTCCCGTACATATGATTGAAACAATCAACAAGATTATTCGCACTTCAAGGCAAATGCTTAATGAACTCGGTTATGAGCCTACGGCAGCAGAAATAGCTAGCCGACTTTCAATGCCGCTCGATAAAGTACGCAAAGTAATGAAAATAGCTAAAGAACCGATAAGTCTGGAAAATCCTGTAGGAGATGACGAAAATAGTTATTTAGGTGATTTTATTGAAGATAAAAATGCCGTAGCACCTATTGATGCGGCCATTCAATCAAATTTACGTGAAGTAACAACCAGAGTGCTTGCAACTTTAACTCCTCGTGAAGAAAGAGTACTTAGAATGCGTTTCGGCATAGGTATGCCTACCGATCATACGTTAGAGGAAGTAGGACAACAATTTTACGTAACTAGAGAGCGTATAAGACAAATTGAATCAAAAGCCTTACGTAAGTTGAAACATCCTATTAGATCTAAAAAGCTTAACAGCTTCAGGAGCAACGGGAAGCGTAACGATAATCCCGATTCCATAATGGAGGCTTAAGAGGTAAGATTTCAAGAGGTAGTATTGAGGGAATATTATAATCGTCATTGCGAGCGACCTTCGGTCGCGTGGCAATCTAAAAAATAATAAATTTCATAGTATTTTTTACTATTTTTTTCTAGATTGCCGCGTCGATGCTAACTCATCTCCTCGCAATAACGGAGTAAAATTGTTCTACCAAACAACGCCATACGAGAATGCCATAGAACAATGCTTTGCTTTCTAATTAATAACCACGTTATGCATTATCGATATAAAATTAGTGTTGAATATTTAGGTACGGGTCTCGCAGGCTGGCAAAGGCAATTAGAGGCTATGACGGTTCAACAGATATTAGAAGATGCAATTTTTAAATTTAGCGGCGAGCAAGTAACGGTTTGGGGATCGGGAAGAACCGACGCAGGCGTTCATGCAGTAGAACAAGTAGCGCATTTCGATATTTCTAAATATATAGAACCGTATAAAATGGTTAAAGCAATTAATCATTTTGTTCTTCCTCACGTAGTAGGGGTAAGAGCATGTACGCTAGTAGACGATAATTTTCATGCCAGATTTTCAGCCGTTAATCGCCATTATATGTATAAAATTGTTAATAGACCTCATAGATTAGTGATTGATTTTAACAGGGCATGGTGGGTTAGTGAGCCTCTAAATGTAGAGGCTATGAAGAATGCAGCATTGCATCTTTTAGGAAATCATGACTTTACTTCATTTAGAGCTACAGCCTGCCAGGCAAAATCAGCAATAAAAACCTTATCTCAACTTGATATTATTCAAGAAAATGAAGAAATAAGATTTTACTTTACTGCTCAGTCATTTTTACATCATATGGTACGTAATATAGTCGGCAGTTTAGTATTAGTCGGTCGGGATCTTTGGGAAGCAGAGCAAGTTAAAATTGCGCTAGAGGCGAAAGATAGAAAAGCCGCAGGTCCAACCGCTCCAGCATGGGGGTTATATTTTGTGGGTGTAGAGTATTAGTATACTCCGTTATTGCGAGGAGGTGTTGTTGCGTGAATAGGTAAAAGCATCCTCGGTGTCATTCCCGTGAAAACGAGAATCAAGGCTTTTTTTTGTCATGCTGAATTTATTTCAGCATCTATTGAAAAATATCCTGAAACAAGTTCAGGATGACTGTAATTTTCTGGATTCCCGCTTCCGCGGGAATGACATATTTAGGTTTTATTTATACAAATAAAAGAGAAAAACAACTTAAACGAGTTTGAAATGGAAAATTACGATTTAGTAGTAATAGGCGGTGGCCCGGGTGGATATGTTGCCGCAATTAGAACAGCACAATTAAAGAAAAAAGTTGCTTTAATCGAAAAAGAGCATTTGGGAGGAATATGCCTTAATTGGGGATGTATACCAACCAAATCTTTACTTAAATCGGCAGAAATTTTTGAGCATATCAAACATGCAGAAGATTATGGCATTGAAACAAGTAGCCCGAAGGTTAATATAAAAAAAATAGTTGAGCGTTCAAGAGAAATATCCGGTAAACTAGCGAACGGCGTTAAATTATTACTTAAAAAAAATAAAGTTACTGTCATAGAAGGAACAGCAACGCTTAGTAGCGATAAAGTAATAAATATAGATTCAACACTCGGTAAATCGTCGATAAAAGCAAAAAATATTATTATAGCGACAGGAGCACGTCCAAGAATTTTAAAAGGATTCGAGCCTAATGGTCAACAAATTTGGACTTCTAAAGAAGCAATGATACCGCACGAACTACCTAAGTCAATGGTTATAGTAGGCTCAGGAGCAATCGGGATAGAATTCGCCTCATTCTATAATAGCTTAGGCGTGGATGTTACGGTGATTGAAGCGCATAGCAGAATATTACCCGTCGAGGATGCCGAAATTTCTTTAATTGCCAGAAAAAGCTTTGAAAAAAAAGGGATAAAATTTTATACTGATGCCAAACTTTTAAAGCAAACTAAAATAAAAGATAAATTAGAAATTGAAATTGAAGTAGCCGGAAAATTACATAAATTATCGACTGAAATTTTGCTTATGGCAGTCGGGATTGTAGCAAATACCGAAAATTTAGGCTTAGAGAAAACTAAAGTCAAACTAGAAAATAGTCATATAGTCACGAACGAATTTATGCAAACCGATGAAGCAGGAATTTATGCCATAGGTGATGTTGCGGGTAGTCCTTGGCTAGCGCATAAGGCAAGTCATGAAGGTATTATTGCAGCAGAATTTATTGCAGGACTTAAACCTCATCCTATTAATAAACAGAATATCCCTGGCTGCACTTATTCCTCTCCGCAAATAGCTAGTGTCGGACTAACGGAAGAGGGGGCTAAAAAAGCGGGTTATCAGCTAAAAGTCGGGAGATTTCCTTTTATGGCTAACGGTAAAGCTTTAGTTAGCGGCGATAGTGAAGGAATGATAAAAACTATTTTTGATGCTAAAACCGGTGAATTACTCGGCGCTCACTTAATAGGAGGGGAAGTTACTGAATTAATTCACGGCTATGTAATTACCAAAAATTTGGAAGGTACGGAACTAGATTTGATGAATAGTATTTTCCCGCATCCGACTTTATCGGAAATGACGGCAGAATCAGTATTACAAGCATTTGAGAGAGCTATACATATTTAAAAAATACCATGACTCAAAAAAACTTAAGTAAAAATTATGCTTTTGCGTTATTTAACAATGGTAAGGATAATAACAGCGAAGAAGAAATTTACGAGCAAATCAAGGTTATAAATCAAGCTATCAATGATAATATTGATATCAAAAAAGTTATGTCTTCCCCTATAATTCATAAGCTTCATAAAATTAAAGCCATACAATTACTAGCAAAAACATTTAAAATTAATAATATAGTACAAAATTTTTTATTGTTATTAATAAAAAATTCTCGTATGTCTATTTTAGAAGAAATAGTAAAAATCTATCATCAATTATTGGATGAAAGTAAAAATATAAAAGCGGTAGAGGTTATTTCTGCTAAAATATTAAAGTCACAAGAACAAGATTGGGCTCAGAAATATATAGAAGAAATATTAAAACAAAAAATCGATATACATTTTACTTTAGAGCCTTCAATCATCGGTGGGTTAGTAATTAAATACGATAGTATCTTGCAAGATTATTCCATAAAAGGAAGTTTAGAGAAGATAGCTAAAACCTTAAAAACTACTAGATATGAGATAAACAAATGAAGTTAAAAGCCGTTGAAGTTGCTGAAATATTGCAAAAAGAAATAGCAAATATCGATCAACTTACTGAATTACAAGAAGTAGGACAGGTAATAACCATCAGGGACAGGATAGCTAAAATATACGGTATTGATAACGTAAAAGTCGGGGAAGTAGTAGAATTTGAGTCAGGCGTTAAGGGATTAGTTCTTAATTTAGAAACTGATTGCGTAGGTGCCGTGATTATGGGAGACGATAATCAAGTAGAGCAAGGCGATAAGGTTAAAAGAACTAAAGAAATTTTAGAAGTTCCGGTCGGTAAGGCTTTACTCGGTCGTGTTGTTAACGTTTTAGGTAAACCAATTGACGGAAAAGGGGATATTGCTGCAGAGAAGTATCGGCATATTGAAATGAAAGCTCCGGGAATAATAGCTAGGGCTAGCGTTAGCGAACCTGTTCAAACGGGTATTAAAGCTATCGATTCATTGATTCCTATCGGTAGAGGTCAAAGAGAGCTAATTATCGGTGACAGGCAGACAGGCAAAACTGCGATAGCTATCGACACTATTATTAACCAAAAGCAAGCTCATAGCCTCAATGACGAAAAAGATAAAATTTATTGTATATATGTAGCTATAGGACAAAAAAGATCGAATGTTGCACAAATAGTCAAAAAATTAGAAGATGCCGGTGCAATGGATTACACGATTATCGTCTCAGCAACGGCGTCGGAAGCGGCTGCATTACAATTTGTTGCACCTTATTCCGCCTGTAGTATGGGGGAATATTTTCGTGATAACGGTATGCATGCCTTAATTATTTACGATGATTTAAGTAAACACGCAGTAGCTTATCGACAAATTTCATTATTACTTAGAAGACCTCCAGGGCGTGAAGCTTACCCAGGTGACGTGTTTTATTTACATTCAAGGTTACTAGAGCGGGCCGCTAAAATGTCCGATGCAGAAGGTGGCGGATCGTTAACTGCTCTGCCGATAATTGAGACGCAAGCAGGCGATGTATCGGCATATATCCCGACTAATGTTATTTCAATTACCGACGGACAAATATTTTTAGAAAGTGAACTTTTTTATAAAGGCGTAAGACCGGCAGTAAATGTTGGTATCTCAGTCAGTAGGGTCGGCTCCGCTGCTCAAATAAAAGCTATGAAACAGGTAGCAGGTTCAGTAAAACTTGAACTGGCACAATTCAGAGAACTCGAATCTTTCTCACAATTTGGTTCAGATTTAGACCAAGCTACTCGGAAGCTTATCGATCACGGCAAAAAGCTCGTTGAGATATTAAAGCAAAGCCAGTATCATCCTTTTCCCGTAGAAGAACAAGTAATTAGTATTTATATCGGTACTAAAAAATATTTAGATAACGTTCCAGTAGAAAGAGTTAAAGAATTTGAACATAAATTATTAGAGGAAATGAGAGCTAATAAAAGAGATATTCTCGACTCTATTAAAAATGAAAAACGTATCACAGACGAAAATGAGCAAAAGTTAAAAGCGTTTTTAGAGGAATTTGTCAAAGGGTTCTTAAGCTAGTTTGTCATTCCCGCGCGGCACATTGTTGTGTGGAACGGAAAACGCATTCGGTGTCATACCGTGGCTTGACCACGGTATCCAAAAAAACCTTAATAAAAAGACTGGATGCCGTGGTCAAGCCACGGCATGACAATAGCGAACAACATCAAAAATGTTTGTCCTAAAAAATTAAACAATATGACCTTAAAACAACTAAGATCCCGAGTAAAAAGTATTAAGTCTACTCAAAAAATAACTAAAGCAATGCAACTGGTATCGGCAGCTAAGCTTGCAAAAGTAAAGAACCAAATTGTTAATTCCGGTTACTATGTTGAAGCAATACAAAAAATGATGGCAACTATATTGTCGAGCAATAATATATATAACCTATCCGAAGAAGACCAAAAATTTTTTTTGCGTGAACAGCAAAATAAATCTCTAGAAAATAAATCACATTTGTTGATAGTGCTAACTTCTGAACGGGGATTATGCGGGACGTTTAATTCCTCGATAATTAAGCAGGTAAAAACTGACATTACGAAACTGGAAAATAAAGGAGCACAGATAAAGCTTATTATTGTCGGCAAAAAAGGTTATGAGGTGCTTAAAAAGAAATATTCAAATTATATCGATAGCTATTTTGAATTGTCAAAAACGCTCGATGAGAAGTTACTTTTTCAAATAAAACAAAAAATCATGACAGCGGTGGAAAATTCAGAAATTAGTCACTGTTCGATATATTTTAATAAATTCAAAAATGCTATGATACAAATAACAACTACGCAACAAATTTTACCCGTTGAACAATATACAGAGATTAAAGAAGAAAAAGCCATAAATTCTCTTTATGAATATGAAGGAGAAAATCTCATTGCTAATATGATTAATTTATACGTTAATTCTCAAGTAAATTATGCATTATTGCAAAATATGGCAAGTGAAGAAGGTGCAAGAATGACGGCTATGGAGAATGCGACAAATAATGCTCATGATATAATTGATAAATTAACGCTGAAATTAAACAGATCAAGGCAAGCTATTATCACTAATGAGTTGATAGAGATTATTTCCGGCGCAGAAGCAATATAGCCTATTTACATCGCTCTTACTGCTCTTTATGTCATTCCCGCGTGGATATTCTAAGCGCTTTCGGTGTCATTCCCTCGAAAGAGGGAATCTACTTAGCAAAAATGAGATACCAGCTTTCGCTGGTATGACACCAAAAAACCAAGCTGCTGGCAACTCTAATGCCTCGGCGGGCATGACAAAAGCAGCAATAATAACATCAATAAGACTAACACTACATAAGTTTAAAGGCAAAAAAATGACGAAAAATATCGGTAAAATTACTCAAATTATTTCAGCGGTAGTTGATGTAAAATTTGCAAATACCAGCAAATTACCGCAGATTCTGAATGCCCTTGAGTGCTATAATGATGATCAAAAATTAGTGTTAGAGGTAGCTCAACATATCGGTGATGATACGGTGCGTTGTATTGCCATGGACTCAACGGAGGGACTTATTCGCGGGATAGAAGTAACCGATACTGGTACACCTATTCGCATACCGGTAGGGCTTGAAACTTTAGGCAGAATTATTAATGTTACAGGGCAACCGATTGATAATAGAGGAGAAATTAAAACTACAAATTATTCTTCTATCTATAAAGAAGCACCGGCTTTTACCGATCAATCAACCGAGCGAAATATGTTAGTAACGGGAATTAAAGTAGTTGATTTGCTAGCTCCTTATGCAAAAGGTGGTAAAATCGGCCTATTTGGCGGGGCAGGAGTTGGGAAAACCGTATTAATAATGGAACTTATTAACAATATCGCAAAGGCGCACGGCGGATATACCGTATTTGCCGGAGTGGGCGAAAGAACTAGAGAAGGAAACGACCTTTATCATGAAATGATTGATGCCGGCGTTATTAATCTTGAAGAGCCAAAAAAATCGAAAGTAGCACTTGTTTACGGACAAATGAATGAGCCACCGGGTGCAAGAGCAAGGGTTGCATTAAGTGGACTTACCATTGCCGAAAGTTTCAGAGATATGAATGAAGGGCAAGATGTATTATTTTTTGTTGATAATATCTTTCGTTTTACTCAGGCGGGTTCAGAAGTATCAGCACTTTTAGGCCGCATTCCTTCGGCGGTTGGTTATCAACCAACTCTAGCAACTGAAATGGGAGAATTACAAGAACGTATTACTTCTACTAAAAACGGCTCTATAACTTCAGTACAAGCTATATATGTGCCAGCTGATGATTTGACCGATCCTGCTCCTGCTACTTCTTTTGCGCATTTAGATGCAACAACAGTGTTAAGCCGTCAGATCGCTGAGCTTGGTATTTATCCAGCCGTTGATCCGCTTGATAGTAATTCGCAAATACTCGATCCATTAATTGTGGGAGAAGAGCATTATCAGGTTGCACGAAAGATCCAGCAAATTCTACAAACTTATAAATCATTGCAGGATATTATAGCTATTTTAGGTATGGATGAGCTATCAGAAGAAGATAAATTAATTGTGAGTAGAGCAAGGAAAATACAAAGATTTTTATCGCAGCCTTTCCATGTGGCAGAAGTATTTACCGGCGCTCCGGGAAAATTCGTAAATTTAGCTGATACTATTTCAGGATTTAAAGCTTTAGCAGAAGGTAAATATGATGATTTGCCGGAAGCCGCATTTTACATGGTCGGTACTATCGAAGAAGCTATAGAGAAGGCTAAAACTATTAAAGGGGAATAATAACAAACCCATCATTGCAAGGATATATCACTCTCGTCATTGCGAGGAGCGTAGCGACGCGGCAATCTAAAAATAAAGAATAGATTGCTTCGCTTCGCTCGCAATGACGGGTAAGGTTCTAGATTGCCGCGTTGGGACTACGTCCCTCCTCGCAATGACGACGTTGCAACAACGCCTACCGCTTTTGCTGTGAAATTTAAAATCATATCAATATGAATGAAACAATTAATGTTAAAATAATTACTCCTTTAAATGTAGTATTTGAAGCAAAAGCTAAAATGGTGACAATGCCAGGAGAAGAAGGCATATTTGGCGTGCTGCCTAACCATGCACCGATAATTGCTAGTTTAAAAGAGGGGTTGGTAAAGATTTTTATAAATAACCTGAGCGACCACGATATTATTTATTTTGTTTATAAAGGTATGACTGAGGTTACAAGAGAAAACATTAATATAGTAACTGAATTTGCTAGTGATGTTACTAAGTTTAGCTATGACGAAATAGCAGAGAAAATAGCTAACCTCAAGAATAATATAAATGATGAAGAAAATACTACAAAAATAAATATCTTTAAAACTGATCTTATAAGATATGAATCGTTATTAACCTGCCTTAAAAATACTTCTAGTCCATTGCAAGGCGTTTAGCGACGCGGAAAACTAAAAAACTTTCGTCGTCATTGCGAGCGAAGAGAAGCAATCTATTTATTATTTTTAGATTGCCGACTCCCTCTGTTCGCTCGCAATGACGGTTTTAGTATCTACGAACAATATCTACACGTAAGAAAGGCCTTGGTATTATGACCTATTGATCACCACTTCATTTTATATTCTATATTATAATATAACCCTCCTCCTCCTACACAGCATAACTGGAAAGAAATTATATTTTTTTGATTCGGTTTTAATAAGGATAGTATATCAATATCCTCATACTTAGTGGATTTTCCTTGGTCATTTAAATTATTATTCTTACATTTGTTAATATCAAAATTGCTAGGCCCAACAAATGCTTTTTGATTATTAACTGTTATCAATAACCAATCATCATATTCGACTTCTTTTATCTTAATATATTCAATATTTCTCAATATATTAGTATCTACTTCAACAGAAATATTTGTTGTAAATACTTTTCCATTACCTCCGTGCGTTCCTTGTGTTAAACTATACGAATTAACAATTGAAAAATTACCGATTTTGCTCTTTGAGTCATACTTACCAGCCGGCACATCAACGAATTGGCTATTATCTTGTTTTATATCAATACCGGCAAACTCCTTACAACCAACACCTGGGTCTAACTTCTCAAAATTTGCATTTTTGGCATCGAAATTTAATAAACAATAACGCTCTAGTGGTTTAGTCGGATCGATAGGTATCCAATCATCTTTGCATGTGCCGGTAGCTATATCTCCTACATCCGTTTTAAGCCAGGTAGCATTACCGCTATCATTTGAAGGAGTAGTAATTGCAGAGCAAGTAAGCATCGGTATCGGGACGCAAAGATTTAATTCCTGGAAAGTTTTATCTCGAACATCGGCCTTATCTAACGTATATGGCTGGTCTTTACCGGTATCATCAGGAGCAAGATAATTAGGCGGGATAGTATTATCAGTAGTCGGCTCATATTTAACTGTATAATATTGAGAATCGTTTAATACTGCTCCTAAATTAGCAGAAGGATTAATTCTTTCTTGATAATCCTGACTTAGAACGCATACAGGATTATCTGAACGATCGTTATTAATATAACAATTGGTGGTTGCACCGGTAGCTCCGCAAGTGTAAATAGTAATACCTGGAACCGATGAATTATCTGAAGCACATTGACTTGGCGTGTCTTGGCACATTCCAAGATTCAGGTATTTAGTACTAGCTATATCTTTAAATTTCTTACAATCAACCTTATTAGTACCAGTTAACTTGGCAAGCACACAATTAACCTGATTAGTTTGCGGTGCTACCGGAATTGGTGCACCAGTCGGGTCTGCGGGCGGCGCCGGCGGAGGTAGCGGTGCACAATGCAAGAAATCTTTTGGCATTAAGCAAGCATGAGTTCCCCCTTGAATATATTTGCCGTTTATATATTCCAAATATTTTAAATATACGGCATTAGGATTAGGTATTAAATTCTTATCATAAGGCTTTGCGTTGTTTTTATATTTTCCATAAATGGTTAATTGATTTAAAGACCTGGCACCCGAAAACGGCATTGCAATATATTGATCAGCCGGGTCTTTCGGCGGTATTGCAGGAATATACGCTACGGAAGAACTAAAATTATAGCCAGCGAGCGTTATTACATTCTCTGTCGCGGTAGAACTAGAACTAGGGTCACCTGCAAAAGATAAAGGTGTAACAACACTATTAGTCTCCTTTAAATCGCCCTTGTCATCTTTTACTTGAATTGAAGCAATAAACTGAGGAGTGAAATAGCTATTATTAGAACAGCTAATTCCTGCATGATTACTCTCACACGTATAAACAGCAAGATTATAACCACTATCTACTCTTTTTTGACAATCGACTAAATTAGCCGATTCAAACACACAAATATTTTTCGGATCTTGTTTAGGGATATTAGTGTCAGTAACTTTAGAAAGAGTAGTATTAACAATTTGCGCATAGAAATTTCTAGCTTTATTATTATCTTTATTATTATCTTTTAATGAAAAAGTTTGCTGTATAGGTAGGCTGTTTTGATCTTGAACCAGAGGAAAATTTACGCTCACATCAACGAACTCACCGATATTGACACCCCATATCTCTTGACATGTGGCAGAATTATCTGGGTTAGCTGTATTGCAGTCAGGTAAATCGCTTATATAATAATCATTTGGAGTAGACCTACTACCCATTTTTTGAGAATAGACAATCCTAAAACCTTCATCACAACCATTTTCTTTTACGCTACATGACAAAGGAATGTCAGTCTTAATACATAGAGCACCTTTAGTAGCAACATCACATTTTTTTACTAAATCCGTATTACTAGTAGCTGCATGAATACCTTCAGCTGAAGAAAAGACCCCATCTAACTTAACACAAGTAGTAAGATCAGGAGTATCACCGGTACATAATGGGATGAGATTATTAAAGCTAACTCGCACCGCATTATTCACGACATTATTCGGTAATTTTGATACTACGCAAGGCGCTATAATTGAAGACTGATTAAATGTTCCGTCGGAATTTTTTTGGTAACATATATTATGCAGAAGCGGATTAACGGTAAGTTGACCTAGGGACGGACAAAAAGGAGGAGGAAAAGGTCCTAAAGGTAAATTTATACAGCCAAAGTTAAAACTATCTACCGACCGATTTAATGTTCCGAACTGTTTAACAACGCTCATCATTAAGCTTGGAAAAAAATTAAAAATTTTACCTATTGTTTCAAATATTTTTTGTAAAACCTTAAAAAATTCATTATCACTTCCTATCATTCCTAATAGCTTTGCTAATAAGTTAGGTACGCTTGACCCTTGGACCTTATCAACTACAAACTCTAATGCTTTTATAACGGGGCTAAGTTCTGTGGTAAAGTGCAGAGGTTGGCTATTAGGATTCCAATCCAGTGCATCTATATGAGCTCCGGAATCAGATATAAGATTGACAAGCCCTGGATCGCTATAAGCACAAAGTTTAGGACTTTGAAGCGTGATTACTTGACCGTCCACACCGATTATCGGATCATCATTTTCTTCAGCACCGACCTCGTTAAGATGTTTTCCTGCAGTGTAACCAGGATCACCTGGCGCAGGGTCAGCATTTAAGCCTGGAGCAGCCGGGATTTCAGGTATCGCAATTCGTGCACAAACTCGTGTTAGGGGTAATCCGTAACCGGTAGGCCACACTACACACCCCCCATCCCAGTTTAAATTAGCAGATTGGGCCCAGCAAGCGGCGGCATTACAACTTTGAATTCGTATACGAATCTTTGGAGTAAAATAACTACTATCAGAAGTTGCTTCGGCGCATCTTTGTAAATAAAAAGGGGCGAACCTGCCTGGATAATCAAATTGTAATAAACAAGTATCTTCATCACGTCCATCGCTTTTATTCCATGGGGGACATAAACTGCCTGGTTTAAAGGTTTTTGATACTGCGTTGGTAGTGTTACTATTCCAAACCTCAGTTCTATCGCTCAGCCCACAATTGCAAGGATCGGTTAAACAAGTACCGATGCTTCCCCAAACAGATGCTTGAATATTACAGGAAAAAATTAAAAGTAAGAAAGCTAAGTAATATTTTTTTAACAATTTAAAACTCTAATAATACAAATTTCGTTATGGATAGATTAGCGCGTTCTATTTCATTCCTACAAAAGGATTATTGCGCGTCTTCATTTTATAAGCGGAGTCATTCCCTCAAAAGAGAGAATCTACTTAGTAACATAACAAAATTAGTAAGTTAGATACCGGCTTTCGCCGGTATGACACCAAGTGTAAAATCGAGCCACGGCGCAACAACGCAAACTTGACTACGGTATAACACTGAGCTTAATATACTGTATTCAACGCATTATATAAATAATTAATCCAATTATCCGGAGGGCCCTGGTATTTTTCTAATATTTCCTGATAAATAGCCAATTCTTTATCCTTACCCGATAAAATACGAACAATACCCGTTAATGCAGCGATACTTAGCTCAGAAGCAATAGACTCACCGTCTTTATCAATTAAAAACATTCTTGAAGAAAGTGCAAATTGTGATAATTTAGATATTTCAGATTTGTTTAAACCTAAAATTTTATCTAAATCCTCAATTTTTACGTCAGACGGTAAAGTAATTTTAGTATTAATTAAATCTAACCATTTTTGTAAAATATGAGCCGGGGATAATTTAAGATAAATAAAATCAAAGTTACTTACCATAACACCGTTATTTTGAGCTAAATTATCAAAAATCAACTTTGTGTTATCATAATAAATCTCAGGTTTATAGAGCTTATCAAGATTGTCAGCGGCAAATATTTTAGAAGCTGTTCCGCTTAAAGTTAAATGATAAGTAAGCGCATATATCAAGCCCGCACAAACACTTTGGTGTTTTTGCAAATTTATATTAAACTGTTCTAAAAACTTTCTCTCCGTCGGGTAAAATTGCTTCGTAAAATATTCTTCTGAAAACTTATATAAATTTAGTCCAATTATACTCTGCTCTGTTATATTAAACTTTGTCCCGTCAAAAACTCCTTCATATAACCCCCCTTCCATAAATTCTTTTAGTTTTATACGTATTTGCTCTCCTCCTTCTACATTAAAGTCTTCTGATTTTAAAATAGTAGAAAAATTACGATTTTCTTTTTCCGTAGAAAGGATTTTAATACTAAATTTTTGTAAAAAAGATATTTCCGGTTCAGTAAGGGGGGAAACGCAGTGGTTACATATTACTTTTAAAAACTCAAAAATAAAGGCTTGTGATTTTTCTGTATTATCTAATAAAAAAGGATTAATAATTTCCTTTTCCGGAGTAAGCCATTTACCTGCCAAGCCTTCAATAAAAATTTTAGAATCGTTGTTGTTGGAGATATAAAATATTGTCGGGTTATATTTGGTAGCTTCGGATATTAAAAAATTTAGCAACACAGTTTTGCCGGTTTTCTGTGTACCAAAAATACAGGTATTTCCTTTTCCAGTCTTGTCATGAAAGTTCATAAAATACGGAGTGCCTTTTTCCGTTCTAAGTAATGTTAACGCTCTACCCCATGGACTATACTGACTACCTAGCGGAGCATTATGAAGCGCTGCAAATGCAGCAATATTATCTAAAATTATAGGCGTCATTCTTCGTATAAAGGCAAAATTACCAGGTAATTGCGCCCAAAATGTTTGCTCGAGGTTTATATCTTCCCTAACGTGAACAATACCAAGTTTAGAAAGTTCAATAGAGGCTTTAGCAACAGATTTATCAAGTTTGGTTACTTCATTTTCCATAATAGCAATAGAAATTTGGTGATTACAAAACTGATTTGCCGCATCAGGCAGCTCTATTATCTTATTAATCCCCTTATATTCATTAAGTACCTTATCTCCACTAACTTTCAAAATATAATCCTGATCCTTTAAAGCAGCGGTTATTTGCTTTTTATCGATAAAGTAAAATATTTCTGTTATTATCAGCTCGATAGGTAATTGAAGAATTTTATCAAGAGTGTTAGAAGAAGTTTCCTGATATTCTTTTATCGAAAGTATGGAAATAAATTGTTTATTTGCCTCATTATCAATAACCGTAATTTTGTCACCGCCGATTGCATATTTACTTTTACCCAAAGCGCTTGATAAATCAGTTATCGGCACTAAGCAATAATCTTCACTAAGGTTAACTATTCGATTAAATAGATATATAGGAGCAGAAAAAGATTTATCCCCTTCAAATATTATTCCTAATTTTTCTGCGCCAAATTCCTGTAAATCCCCAAGAATATTATCAGCAACATTATTTAATTTTTGAAAAGCACTATCCAAATATTTATTCTCAAAATCAACAATTAATTTAGAAGATAAAGAATTTACCCATGAATTAAAATTACTAACTTTAATTTCTGTTGAATCATAAACTATTGAAATATATAAGGTATTAACAAATTTATCGTGCCAATAATTTTTCTTTTGCCATAACTCATGGATGTTGGCTGCTAATAATTTTTTATATAAAGTAGGATCATCTAAATCTTGCTTTTCACGTACAGTATGTATCCAAAAAGCAAAATCATGATTAGTTATATTTTTTTTTATAGATGACCGGACTATTTCACGTAAATTAAATAATTTATCACTAATTTTTTCTGAATTAAGGCCGTTTACTTGAATAATTTGTAGCAACTTACCATCTTTAGTGAGTAAAGTATTCTCGTTATAATGACAGGCGATAGGTATAAAATCTTCCGCATTATTATTATATATATCTTTGTCGACTTTTCTTAAATCACTAAACATAAGTATTTACCGATAAGGTCCGTTATATGAAGAAGCCGCTATTACGTTAATGCTTTTAAGCGTATAAAATGGTATCATACCATGAACATATCCTTCTAACTTTAAAATCTTACTCTAAATATTTAGTGTTAACAAAACAATTTATTCTTCACCTATAGAAATTTTTTGTAATCCATTCATGTAAGACACTAAAACATCCGGCACTGTTATAGAACCGTCCTCATTCTGATAATTTTCTAAAATTGCGACAATCGTCCTCCCTACTGCTAAACCGGAAGCATTTAAAGTATGAACCAAAGTAGTTGTCGAGCTACCGAACTCTTTATATCTTGCTTTCATTCTACGTGCTTGAAAGTTTCCGCAATTAGAACAGCTAGAAATCTCACGATATTGTTTTTGACCAGGCAACCAAACTTCTAAGTCATAAGTTTTTTGTGCAGAAAATCCCATATCACCGGTACAAAGTAGCATAACACGATAAGGTAAATCAAGTTTTTTCAAAATCGTTTCGGCAGCATTCGTTATATACTCATGTTCGCCTTTTGACTCTTCGGGCGTAGTAATAGATACTAATTCAACTTTACTAAATTGATGTAGCCTAATCATTCCACGGGTATCCCTACCGCTACTACCCGCTTCTGACCTAAAGCAGGGCGTATGCGCGACGTAACGGATCGGCAATTCTTCCCGTGCAATAATCTTATCGGCCACCATATTTACTAGCGGCACTTCTGCGGTCGGTATAAGTCTATAATTATTAGTAGTTTCAAAAGAATCATCAGCAAATTTAGGTAATTGCCCGGCGTTATACATAGCTATATCCCGAACTAAAGCTGGTGGTGAAATTTCAACAAAATCAAACTCGCTAGTATGAGTATCAATCATAAAATTAATTAACGCACGTTCTAATTTTGCTAGCCCTCCTTTTAACGTTACGAACCTACTTCCGGACATTTTGGCCGTTTTCTCAAAATTCATTAGTCCGAGTCCTTCGCCTAATTCAAAATGATGTTTGCTATATGAATAAGTTTTTGTTTCACCTTCAGTGCGCAATAATTTATTCATGCTTTCATCAATACCGTATGGAACGTCATCCTCCGGTATATTTGGCAGCATATTTAATATGTCGTTTAATTCGGTATTATTATTTAAATTAAGGTTAAGCTCTTCAAGCTTTTCATTTATGTGTTCTACGTCACGTTTGATGCTTTCGAAAATTTCACCAGATTTGGGATTCATTTCACCCAAAATTTTAGATTTTACTTTACGAGCATGCTGAAATTCTTGCATTAAAGTAGTGATTGTTCGTTTATCTTCATCTAATTTGGCAATTTTAGCCGACATCGGCTCAATATATCTTTTGCGAAGTAGCTCGTCAAATATGTTTTTATTTTCTCTAATCCATTTAATATCTAGCATTTAATTTCCTCGGTTTTCTATAAAACGACACATTACAATTGAAATTTCATATAATAAAAGCAGCGGTATTGCAAGCGCTAACTGACTTAGTACATCCGGTGGGGTTAATATTCCGGCAAGAATAAAGTTAATTACCACGGCTAACCTTCTTTTCTTTTGTAATCCGTTTACCTTTATTATTTTTAAAATATTTAATATTATTAAAACAATTGGCAATTGAAAAGCTACCCCAAAAGCAATAATTAACTGAATTACTAAATTTAAATATTCACTAATTTTTGCTTCTAATATTATCGGTACTACTATATCACGCTTTTCAAAGCTAAGGAAAAAAACCCACGCTTTCGGCATTACAAAATAAAATACGAAGATACTACCGCACCAAAATAGAATCGGTGACATAAAAAGAATAAAGGCAATAATTTTTTTCTCATGCTGATGCAAGCCCGGGCTAATAAATAAATAACATTCTATTGCTATAACCGGAATAGTAATGAATAACGCAGAAAAAGCCGAAAGTTTAATATATGTTGAGAATGCTTCCGTAAGGCTTGTGTAAATTATATTTCTTAAATTACCCTGATTTAACTTCGCTAAAGGTTCTAATAAAAAACTATATATATTATCGCTAAAATAGTAACAAATGATAAAAGCAACAGTAAAAACGCCTAGTATTCTAAATAATCGAGCCTTTAGTTCTGAAATATGCTCGGCAAAACTATATAATTTCATTTATTCATCATCTTTTATATGCACAGAGATTTTATCTTTTTCATCTTGTAGATCATTTTTAGATTTCTTTTTAAGCTTATCTGAATTCTTATTATTTAATATCTTGATTGATTCTAAACTATTCGCAGGTATTATCATTATAACATTTTTGCTTATTTCATCTAAATAATTAGTCGTTAACGATCTCTTCAGCACCCCCGAATATTTATCACTATCGGCATTTTGTATAAATTTTTCAAAAGTTTCGCTTTTTAAATAGCTATTAGAAGTAAACATTGCCGTAATAAGAAATAAAACCGTTGAAGTAAGGAGACCGATAGTAAATCCCGAAAATAACCCTAATAATTTATCGACAAACCCTCCTCGCATGAAAGAAATTACTGCAAGAAATTTATAGGTTATAAAAATACATATAATTAAAGAAACAATATACGAAGCAATACCGGCAAAAATTATTTCTATAATTTCATTCGTAGTATATTTATGGACTATTTCTAATGCGTAAGGATATAAAAAATAAGTGAGAGCTATAGATGCAATAAATCCTATCGCTCTAATAATAAACCCTATTATTCCTTGATATAATCCAACAAATGAAAAAATAGTAATAATAGCAAAAATTGTAATATCAAATAATGTAATCATTAGAATAATATATAAATATGTAATATATTATAAATATAAACGATATTATTATTAACTGCTATTGAATAATTTACTCTACTACATATATTATAATTATATGATTTCAATTAAACTATTAGATTATTATGAGCGATAAAGATTTTTATAATTTATCCGGTAAGACCTTAGTTGCTACGCCTCATGTTATTAAAGAAGGAATGTTTCATAAGTCTTTAATTTATATGCTATCTCACGCAACGGAGGGAGCAGTAGGGCTAATATTTAATCAGGTAGTAAATCATATAGAATATAAATCATTTTTTAAAATAAAGAATGATAAAATAGATGATAATTACATGATGCCGATATATCTAGGCGGACCTGTTGAGCATGAAAAAGGATTTTTCCTTCATTCAAACGATTATGATAAAAATTTGCTTTTGCAATTCCAAAATAATTTAGCGGTAAGTTCTAATCCCAAAATTTCAGAAGATATAGCTTTTGGCAAAGGCCCAAAAGATAGTTTATTTATTGTTGGTTATACAGCCTGGAAAGCTGGACAGCTTGAGCAAGAGCTAGAAGATAATTTATGGTTGATAATGGACTGCGATAAAGATTTTATTTTTGCCGATCACCCGGAGAATAAATGGTCTGACGCATTAAAGCATTTGGGAATAAATGAAGTACATTTTGCAACGCAAATAGGTAATGCTTGAAAATTATTAGGCAATGGATATCGGAATCGTCATTGCGAGAAAACAGCGTTGCGTGGCTCAGCTTCACTTCGTCATTGCGAGGAGAGACGTAGTCTCGACGTGGCAATCTAGAGAAGATTATTATTTTCCAGATTGCCACGCTCCTTGCAGTCGCTCGCAATGACGTTTGCAGTATCCACACAACATTGATATACAAAAGTAACCTTCAAAAACTTATAAGGGAATAACTTTGACTTGGATTGTTTTTTATACTGTAATCTCAGCCTTATTAATTTTCGATCTTGGGTTTACTCATCGAAAAAATAGCGTGATGAGTTTTCGGAAAAGTTTACTTTTTAGCCTTTTCTATTTTACGGTAGCTTGCTTATTCGGTGTATACGTCTTTTATACTATGGGCGGCGATAGAACTAGAGAATATTTTACCTGCTTTTTGATCGAAAAAGCTATGTCACTCGACAATATATTTGTTATCTCGTTGATTTTTCAATTTTTTGCTATTCCTTCACAATATCAACATCGAGTATTGTTTCTAGGTATAATCGGAGTAATAGTCTTTAGAGCTATTATGATTTACGGCGGTATCATTATTATAACTAAATTTTCTTGGATATTATATGTTTTTGCCATAATACTAATTATCACCGGGATAAAAACTTTCTATATATCACACAAAACTTTTGATATACAAAAATCCTATATTTATAAAATACTAACAAAGTATTTAAATATTACTTCTAAACTTCAAGGAGATAAATTTTTTATCACGTTAAACAAAAAATTATACGTCACTCCTCTTTTCGTATCGCTACTACTAATAGAAGCTATAGATTTAGTGTTTGCTATTGATAGTATTCCGGCAATATTTGCTATTACGAATGATCCTTATGTAATCTACACCTCAAATATTTTTGCTATTTTAGGTCTTAGAGCTTTGTTCTTTTGCCTATCAAATATCGTAGAAAGATTTAGATATATAAAATATTCATTGGCTTTAATATTAATATTTATCGGTATAAAAATATTTATTCATCATTTTATAGAAATTCCTCCTTATATTGCTCTTCTCATTACAATTACTCTATTAATATCAGGAGTTGTAACATCTATTATTATAAAACCTAAAAATTTGACGCAGAATTTTAGTTGACCGAGCCGGAAGCGCATATATAATAAGTTCTTTTTTTAAATTTATTTTTTCTATGATTAAATTATCTAAAATATTCACTGTAATTTGTATTTATTATTTTGGCATTATTGTAGGAATTGCTTATGCCGAAGAAGAAGTAGGGGCAGATCAAAGATTTTTATATATAGGGGCAGAAGGCGGGATAGTAGAGCCGGTCGTTAGCAAATTTCGTCATAAGCATTCAAATACCGAGATTACTTTAAAAAGATCGGCTATGTACAGCGGTAAAATAGGCTATATTTTTTATCCGCAAATGGCTATTGAATTTTCAGCAACTTACCAACCGAAATATCGCCTTCATTACGTATTACCACAGCAAGATTTAAGTAATGGATTAACTATACCGAAAACCCCCGGTAAAACTAAAGTAGTATCTAACATATATATGATGAATCTTATTTATGATTTTCAAGAAGTAAAAACTTTTACTCCTTTTGTAATTTTCGGCGCCGGTATAGCGCAAGTAAAAGTTAAAGCCACCTCTTCTAAATGGGATTTAATAAATACCGAATATTTTAAAGTAAAGAGAACCACGACTAATTGTTTTGCATGGCAAGCCGGTTTCGGTGTTTCAAAATATGTAACTCCAAATTTCAGCATTGATTTAGCTGCAAAATTGCAAGTAGCTCAAAATGTAAAAATTAAATACAATACTCTAAATATTGACACTCAACAATTTACACCCGCAAACCCTATCAAAAAAACTATAGGTATCGGAGAATTTGGTATAGGTTTTACTTATAAGTTGCCAATTTAAAAGATTTTAATGTAAGATATTTAAGTGATGGGGTTATACCTACTATAGGAATTTTGATGTCCTTCCTCGAAGGCATTGTTGTGTGGATCGAAAACTCCAGCAAAAAACACCGTCATTGCGAGGAATCATTGTTGCGCGGATATTTCAAACGTCATTGCGAGCGACTAAAAGGAGCGCGGCAATCTTATGAAATTAGATCGCTTCGCTCGCAATGACGAAATTGTTATTGTTTTTTTAGATTGCCACGTTCCTTTTAGTCACTCGCAATGACGATTACTAACTTTAACTTACAAGGAAGAACTATGAACGAAAAACTTGCAACTATCCCAAATACATATGATGAAGTGCCTTATGAAAGCTATCCGTATGCGCTAACTAATCCTTATCATTTAACTACGCTTGCTACCTTATTTGGTATGAATCCGCCGCCTCTCGAAACTGCTAAAGTGCTAGAGCTTGGGTGTGCAGCAGGCGGTAATCTAATACCTCATGCGGTCAATTATCCTAAAGCTCACTTTGTCGGCGTTGATTTATCTAAAGTACAAATTGATGAAGCAAATAAGCACAAAACAGGGCTCGGTCTTAAAAATATCGACTTTCATCATTGTTCTATAACAGATATAAATGAGTCTTTCGGCAAATTTGATTATATTATTTGCCATGGCGTAATCTCCTGGGTACCGAAATTTGTTAGAGATAAAATTTTTGAAGTATGTAATAAAAATTTAAGTGAAAACGGTATAGTATATATTAGCTATAATACTCTACCAGGGTGGAATACAGTTCGCACTATTCGTGATATGATGCTTTATCATTCAAGCTCATTTACCAATGTAAAAGATAAAGTTGCTCAGTCTAGGTTATTACTTGAATTTGTTAAAGACAGTTTAGAAAACTCTAAAACTCCTTATGCTGAAGTATTAAAAACCGAAGCAGAACTGCTAGCTAAACAAAGCGATCACTACTTACGTCATGAACATTTAGCAGAAGATAACGCTCAATTTTATTTCCATGAATTTATGGATGAAGCTAAAAAACATAATTTACAATATTTAAGCGATTGTAACATATCAACTATGTATCTTGGTAACATGCCGCCAAAAGTCGCTGAAAAGCTTCAAGCGGTGAACGATATAATCCGAACCGAGCAATATATAGATTTTATTACTAATCGCCGTTTCAGAACTACCTTGTTATGTCATAATAATATTAAATTAAATAGAGATATCAATAATGATGATATTTCTAAATTTAATCTGGTCTTTAATATAGTACCGGAAAAACCTGTCACCGAGGTTGATCTTAATAATTCTACCGAATCTTTAAAATTCTTTTTAAACAATAATAAAGAATCTAATTTGACGACTTCTTCACCTTATATGAAAGCTATCCTTTACAGTTTTAGTGAAAATATTAATAACCCGCTAAGTTTTGAAAAAATTACGGTTGAAGCTAATAAAAAATTACATAATACTAAATTAAATGAAATAAAAGCTGAGCTTTTAAATAATGCCATGAAATTAGTATTACAAGGTTATATTAACATTACCATGCAAAAACAAAGAGGTGCGCCGAATCTTGATAAACCTAAAGCATCAAAATTTGTGTCATATCAAGTTAGTAATAGTCCCGCTATGTGGGTGACAAATTTAAAGCACGAGCCGATCGGGATTAATTTCTTTGAAAAATTTGCTTTAAAATATATGGACGGTAAACATGATAAAAAAGCAATTATTGATGCCGTAATGACTCATGTAGCTAACGATGAAATAGTTTTAAATAAAGATAATAAAAAGATAGAAGATAAAGAAGAAGTAAGGAAAGAGTTGGAAGTTTTATTTGCTCCAATGATAGAAAAATTTGCTGCTAATGCCTTATTAGTCTAAGTAAATTTGATATATATCCACGCAGAGGAAAAGAACCCCCTGCATGGATATCGAATTTTAGCCGTCATTGCCAAGAGAAGGCATGCCGTGTAAATGCCTAAAATGTTTTCCAGTGCATTCCCTCGAAGGCATTGTTGCGTGGAACAGCTAAACTGATGTCATTCCCTGATTTATTCACGGAATCCAGTTAAAAATCTAAAACAATTACCATTGTAAGTTATTTTTTTGGATACAGTGGGAGGGGCCACGGTATGACATTGCACTCGTTTTCCGATCCACACAACAATGCCTTGCGAGGAGAGACACAGTCTCGACTCAGCAATCTAAACAAAAATACAAAATACAATAGTACTCAACCACGTGAACGAGGAGAGCGTCCTGCTAACTCTTTTTGTACTGACTGAGGCATCACTTGCTCTTGACTTTACTTTTAATCTTATCAGCACCTTCTAAAGCTATCCCTAATGTTTCCACTTCTTTTTTAACAATGCCTATTATTGCTTTACTAGAAACTTCATACGATTCTTTAAGCCCAAGAAAATTCTTTACCTTTGTCCACCAACTCCTATCTTTTACTAGGTTCTGTGAACAAAATTTAAGTTATTTATATTTTAAGATATTTTTTAGCGAAAATTAATAAGATTTTTGTAGGAATAGTTATTCATATTTCAAAAAAATCTTATAATTTGCAGCAAAAAAGAACTAAAATAGATTAATTTAAATTTTGTTCACTGAACCTAAAGCTTTTGATATTTTTTTCTACTAATCTATCCTTATTTTTTTCTACATTTTGATTAGAAATTTTTGAAAACTTAATAGTTTTAAAATAGTTTTAAAATTAATTTATAAATTTTTTCTAGATTTATTTAATTATTTTAAATATAAAAAGAATTATTTACGACCGAATAAACGTTCTATATCCTTTAGCTTCAGCTCGATATAGGTTGGTCTTCCGTGATTACACTGACCAGAAAATGGCGTATTTTCCATTTTCCGGAGTAAAGCGTTCATCTCATCACCTGATAATTTTCGGCCTGCTCTAATAGAATAGTGACAAGCATATGTTTCCGTTACGTGTTCGATTAACTCGATCAGAGAAATACTCTCGTTAGTATCTAATAAATGATCAGCCAAGTCATGCACTAATTGTTGAACGTTAACCTCACCTAGCAGACTTGGAATTTCTGTAATTATAATTGATTTTTCACTAAATTTTTCAATAGTTAAACCGAGTTTAGCTAACTTGTCTTTATTCTCATATAAATGATCGGCTCTTTTTTCATCAGGCAATTCTACTATTTCCGGTATAAGTAATCGTTGTTTAATTAGTCCATCTTTAGCGATTAATTGTTTAATTTTTTCATAGCCAAGGCGCTCATGTGCTGCATGCTGATCAGTTATAATAATACTATCATCAGTTTGCGAAATAATATAAGTGTTATGTAGTTGGGCTTTAGCGGCTCCTAGTCTGTAGTTATACTCTATACTTTCTTGCACTACTTGAGGTTCTTGCCGAATATGCTGCTCTACTGCGGCTTCAATTTTGGCATGCGGTAATGTATCAATTAATTTTTGACAAAAGTTACCTTGTGTAGCCGGTGCTTGTGGTTTGTAACTACTCATCTTATCCGAAACATGGTTTGGGCTGCTATAGCTTGGAGCTTTTATGGCAATGTTATTATTAGTAAGCGGATTTTTAAACAGCTGTAAGGTAGTTTCGGCAATACTAGTAGAAGTAATATGACTTTTGTTTTTTAAAGCATCTTTAATAGCATTAATTAATAAATTTCTTACCGTATTGGGATCGTGAAACCTTACCTCTGCCTTTGCCGGATGAACGTTTACATCAACTAATTGCGGATCGATTTGCAGAAATATAACAGCTAGAGGATGGCGATCTCTTGCTAAATAATCTTGATATGCTACTCTTAAAGCTACTTGTAATAATTTATCTTTTACCGGTCTGTTGTTAATAAATAAAAATTGATCCTCAGTAGAAGCCCTATTAAATGTTGGAATACTAGTATAACCGTAAATAGATAATTCAGGAGTTTTAAAGTCGATATAAGCAGCGTTTTGGATAAAATCTTGTCCAATTATTTCAATTATTCTTTGTTTTAAATTACTGTCAAAATCTTTATTTTGTCCTTTTACTTTTATAAGGCTTTTGCCTTCATGGGATAAACTAATGGAAATCTCCGGATGAGCTAAAGCAATTTTTTTGACAACGTCAACGGAAGCCGTAAGCTCGGTTTTATCGGTTCGGAGGAATTTTAACCGTGCGGGTGTTGCAAAAAATAAATCACGGATCTCAATTTTAGTACCTTCATTATGAATAGAAGGCATAATTTGTTTCTCTCTACCGCCGATTAGTTTAATTTGATAGGCTTTATCGCTTCCTCTAAGCCTTGAGCTGATAAGCATCTTGCTAATAGCACCGATAGAAGGCAATGCTTCACCTCTAAAACCGAATGTATGAATATTTAAAAAATCACTTTCATCAAGCTTGGAAGTAGTATGGCGCTCAACAGCGATTTCTAAGTCTTTATCGGACATTCCAATGCCGTCATCCGAGATAATAATTAAGTTTTTTCCTGCTCGTTCTAAAATCACATCGATTTTAGTGCCCCCAGCATCAACGGCATTTTCCACAAGTTCTTTAACAACAGAAGCGGGGCGCTCTATAACTTCACCAGCAGCTATTTGATTTATAGTATTTTCAGATAATAGCTTTATAGTCATTTTTTAACTAATTTAAATTTTTTACTGCAATAAGGGCAACTAATTTCTTGCTTTTTCGGATCAATTTCTAAATAAACTTTGGGATGATCAAAAGGCACTTCTTTGCCCGCACAAGTTACAGATGTAAAAAAACTATCAACAATTTCCATGAATTTATCAAATATTTCTTTAAATAATATCTAGCATAAGTTACTTTCATATAAAATACAAATGCCAATTTAGGCACAAATACGAAGTTAGGAGAAACGAATGAAAGATAAAATAGTAGTTATTACCGGTTCAACTAGCGGTATAGGGCTTGAAATAGCAAGACACTTTGCGAAGTTGCAAGCGAAAATCATCATTAACGGTTTTGCTTCAGTAGAAGAAATTGAAGAAATATCTCTAGAACTGAAAAATTTAGGTGCTAATACAATTAACTATCAAGGAGCAAATTTAGCAAATGCGTTTGAAATAACCAAAATGTTTGAAGAGATAATAAAAAATTTCGGCAAAATAGATATATTAATAAATAATGCTGGGATTCAGCACGTTGCTCCTATCGAAGATTTTCCAACAGATAAATGGGAGCAAATCATACGTATAGATTTAATCGCCGCTTTTTATGCTATAAAATATGCCCTGCCTAGCATGAAAAAAAACGGCTTCGGGCGTATAATTAATATTGCCTCTGCTCATGCTTACGTCGCCTCCCCCTTTAAATCGGCATATGTTGCAGCCAAACATGGGCTTCTCGGCCTTACAAAAACTGTTGCACTTGAAGTAGCTGAAAATAATATTACTGTAAATGCTATTTGTCCGGGCTACGTAAAAACCCCGCTAGTAATGAATCAAATAGCGGATACCGCTAAGGCTCGACATATCAGTGAAGAATCAGCTTTAAAAGACGTAATTCTTAAATCACAAGCTACCAAAAAATTTGTTGAAGCAAGTGAAATAGCAGATTTGGTATTATTTTTATGTGATGAAAAAGCTTCATCAATAACAGGCAGCGGCCTTCTTATAGATGGCGGTTGGACAGCGCAATGAATATACCTTTACAGTGTTATTGTAAGCCGCTGCAAGCATTGTTGTGTGGATCGGTTCGTCAGTACGCATTCTCGCTGCCCTTTATGCCATTCTCGCTAGGTATTGTTGCGTGGATACCTTAAACATCCTCGGTGTCATTCCCTCGAAAGAGGGAATCCAGGCTTTACTTTGTCATGCTGAACTTGTTTCAGCATCTCTTATAGTAGTAGATCCTGAAATAAATTCAGGATGACTATTTTTTTCTGGATTCTCGCTTTTGTGGGAATGACACCGAGGACGTTTAGGGTATCCACGCAACAATGCTGCGTAGGAATGACAAATTTAACAAATTAACTCGGCTAGAGATAAATAATTTTGTGGTGAAAGGTTTTCAGCTCGATAATTACCATCAATTTGTAATTTTAAAAGCAACTCATTAATGTTAGGTATATTCTTTAAAGAAGACTTAATCATTTTGCGCCTTCCTGCAAAGGCTAATTTTGTTATTAATTCGACTTTATTTATTATAGCGATAGGGAGCGAGTTTTTTAAAGGCATCAACTTAACGACAGAAGAATATATTTTAGGCGGCGGATAGAAAGCAGTAGGAGCTACATCAAAACATTTCTCTATTTTAGCGATTAACTGGCAGATAACCGACAATCTGCCATAGGCTTTTGTACCAGGAATCGCATACATCCTTTCCACGACTTCTTTTTGCAACATTAAAGTCATGCTATCTATTAACTCCGCCTGTTTTAGCCATCTAATAACTAATTCAGTGCCTATATTATAAGGTAAATTAGAAATAATATTTATTTTATTACCGCATGATAAAGCTAATTTGACTATATCTAACTCAGCTAAACTAACTTTAAGCGCATCTCCCTGGATAATATTTAAAGCTGGATAATTTTCTTTGATTTCTTCCAATAACGGAACACATCTGTTATCGGTTTCTATAACAGTTAGGGATTTAGGATTTTTTTGTAATATCGACCTAGTTAAACCAGCAGTACCCGGACCAATTTCTAAGACATATTTATTTTCCTCAAGCTTGGCAGCCCGGACGATTTTATCGCATAAGCTGCTATCAAAAATGAAATTTTGTCCATATCGCTTAAGCGCAATTATATTATGAGCTGCTGCATGCTTGGATATAGAGGGTAACATTATATTATACTCTCCTTTCTTAGCTATAATATTCCTTACCGATTTCAATTTTCGGACGGTTATTAGCTATTCGCCATTTATTGGTATCTCGTAACGATGGAGCGCAACCACAAAATTCTTGTTTATAAAAATTTTCTTCTTTAGCAATTTCGTACATTCTACTACTGCCGCCATCTTTGCGCCAATTATAAGTCCAGTAAATAATACCTTCATAGTTTGAAGCGGCTTTAATACCCGATTCGTTAATTTGGTTCATGTCTTTCCACCTCGAAATACCTAGGGAACTGGTAATAATTTTAAAACCGTTTTCGTAAGCATAAAGAGCAGTACGTTCAAAACGCATATCGAAACACATTGTGCAACGTTTACCTCTTTCCGGCTCATATTCCATCCCTTTAGCTCGTACAAACCAATTTTGTGGATCATAATCAGCATCAATAAATTTTATATTATGCTTTTCGGCAAATCTAATATTTTCATTTTTTCGTAATTCATATTCTTTTTTGGGATGAATATTGGGATTATAGAAAAAAATAGTTAAATCTATGCCAGAAGTTATAATTTTTTCCATAAGAGGACCACTGCAAGGCGCACAACAGGAATGTAGTAAAACTTTATTTTCTCCTTGAGGTAATTCAAAAACTTCACTCATAATTATCTATCAAACTTTTTTTATAGGTTTCTTTGTAAAACCGCAAGATTATAGAAGATACTAACGTCAGCACAATTAAATAATATGATATTGCATAATTATCACCGGTGAGTTTTATAAGCATCATTCCCATTACTGGAGCAGTTCCACCAAATATTGCCGCAGCTAAATTATAGGAAAGAGCAACTCCCGTAAATCTTACGCTAGTCGGAAATATCTCCACTAGCACGGTTGGAATAGGCCCCATGTAAATAGCAATAATCGCTGCAAAGACTATTTGCGAAAGAAGGGCAAGGCAGAAATTCATCGATCCTAAGCACAGAAAAATCGGATAAACCAGCAGAATCATTAGTATAATTCCGCATATTAACACCGGACGACGACCGATTTTATCAGAAATATAAGCAGATATAGGGAATATAACCATCATAGTTATGAGTATTGCACTGCTAACTATGGAGCTTTGATTATTATTATACCCAAGCGTTTTCATAAAGTTACCGATAAAAACTGTTGAAGTATAAAAAGGCGCCGTTACCGTAATATAAAGACCTAGAGCTATAATTAATTCCTTCCAGTATTTAGTTAGCGTTTCTCGAAGAGGAAAACGTGCCAAACGTCCGGTTTCTTTTGCTATTTTATAAATAGGGCTTTCCGATAAATTTTTTCTAATATACAGCCCTACGGAACTAATAAATAAACCAGCAATAAAAGGTATTCTCCAACCCCAGTCGTTTAAAATATCTTCAGGCATAAAATAAGCAAAACCGGCGGCAGTAGCAAGACCGAGTAACATACCGGCGCACATACTAACGAAAGAAGCACTTCCCGCCAAACCTCTTTGCTCTAAAGGAGCGTGTTCTACGATATAAGATATACAACCGCTAAATTCTCCACCGAGAGAAAAACCCTGTATTAATCTAATAAGAGTCAAGATTATAGGTGCAGCGATGCCAATAGTGTTATAACCAGGCAATAAACCAATGCCAGCGGTAGGTATTGCCATAGTTATAATGCCTAATACTAAAGCAATGCGGCGACCGAATTTATCACCGATATTGCCAAAAATGATACCACCGAGCGGTCTAACAACAAAGCCAGCAGCAAATACAGCAAAAGTTAGCGTTTCACGCATTTCTGAATCTGGAAAGAAATGTTGCCCGATTATATAAGCAAATTGTGCATACAGCGCATAATCATACCACTCAAGAGCGTTGCCAATCATGCCAGATATTACAATCTTTCTCATCAAATTACTTTATTTTATATATCTCAAAAGAAGAATAATAAGGTTAATACTCTACATTCACAAGGAAAAAATAATTATCTATCTTTGGCGTTCTTGTTGCGATTTTTTAACTAAATTAACATTATCTTTTACAAGATTTATCTTGCTAGGAGAAACTATAATGTCCTCCTCTTTATTTTTATTACGTTCTTTTACTTTTTCCTTCGCCAAAAAAGTTTGATTATTATTCTGAATTTCAGTCTTAAATTCAGAAATTTTTTTCTCTTTCAATTTTATTACCGGATCACTATTTAACAGTAACTCGCCGATTTTTTCACCGATTTTAGGCGCATATTTTATAGCCAAGATAGAAGCTGGTATAACTATTAGAGAGAAAGCAACGCCGGCCGTTGCAACGCTCATTGCTCCGACTGCTAACGCACAAATAGCACCGGCAATTTTACCAGTTGTTTGTTTAAACGTGTTATTTTTTTCAGTAAATTCTAAAGAAATTGCTAATATTTTATCAATTTCTTTTTTTACGTATAAATTTATCTCATCTTGTCCTTGATATTTTTTTATTGCATATTTTACGGAGGTACAAAATAATTTTGAATTAGCTTCAATATAATTGATTATACTATTAGAATTTTTTTCTTTTAATAAACTTTTAAATATTTTTTTTATTATTTCTCTATCTTCAGCATTTATCTCAATATCTCTAAAATAAATATTTACTAGATTTTCCGCTACTATGTCTTGTCCTTGGGATTGTGCTAAAACGTTATTTTCAAAACTAGTCACACCGGCGACAGGTGCAATAGCCACGGCAAATAACGTTAAAGCTACTGAAAAACTATCATCATTTATAACTTTATAACCCAAAAAAGATTTTAGCTTGAGAATACAGGAAGAAATATATTTTTTAGAATCGGGCTTAGAAAATAGTCTTATTGCATAATCTATAGAGATCATATGTGCAAGGGTTGAGCAGGTAAGATTTGAAATATTATTAATAAAATTATCTATAATATCTTTTTTAAATAACTGCGAATCAATATTATTCATGCGATACTAATTCCCTAATATACATAGTTAATTTAGCATAAATAAAATCAGGAAGTTCAGCAGTTGAGAGTTTATAAATAGTTTTAGGAGTTAATACCTCCTCATTGCGTATCCGTACGAAAGTTACAATAGTATTAGGCGGCATATAAGAATAAATTTCTTGAAATAATTGTAAAAAAGTTACAATATCCAAAGTTGCAAATTTCAAGTTTACGCTATAATTGTCTATTCTAATTTTTTCCTGCTCTTGTTGAAATTCTTTAATATTATTTTTTAAAAATATTTCATCTATCGTTACGGTAATAGGCTCTTTTAATTTATATTTAGCAGAAAGATTTTGTATTTTCGGTATAAGCTCCATGTATCTTAAACAATTTTTATATATGGGAATACTTAAATCGGTATATTTTTTATAAATACTTAATATCTCTTCTTTAGAATTAACTATTGAATATAATTTTAAAGTTTCTTCCGTTAAAGCTTCTTCAGCATTCTGGACCCGAACAGTAGAGTCTGCATACTCTGTTCCAAAAGCTTGTATTATCCAAATAATTAACGAAAAACAAAAAAAACATATAACGAATTGAAAAAATATGACATTTTTCAAATACATAATATATCTTGCAAACATATTTTTATCCTTTTCGTTTATATTGAATAAATAACGGTATTACTATTCTATCCGATATATTAATTATGCTATTTTTAGATATCGTGACGATGAAATCAATATCCCCTTGATTCAAAATATTATGGATATCATTTATATGATTATTTAAATTTTTCATTGAGTCTTCTAATGATAAATTATTAGTTATAAACTCAAGAAGTATTTTAATACCTAGTTGCCTTTTAGATATTAATAATGTGTTATCTACATCTATTAATTCCCATTTAATTTCTTTTATTTTAAAAGCCGAATCTAGCTTGGTTATAAGTTCAAAAGGTAAAATTACTGGCATTTCCAATAACTTTTCGATAACATATAAATCTGCTAGATTGGTAGTGTTTTGAATATAAGGATATTTACGTTTTATCTCATTATAATTTTGTGTCGTGGCATAATATTTTTCACTAAAAAAAAGCACCTCTTTATTATTTTTCAACACTTGGTATTTAATGATGGCGGCTATAAATAATAATATTAACATTCCTAGAGTAAATAATTTAAATATTAACGAGCTAACAAAATTAAGTTTTTTTATTGTTTTTAAGTTAGCATTAACAGCTTGGAACTTTTTATATTTTATAAATAATTTGCTAATATTCGTATCTAGAAATTTACCGGAGATTAAAGCCGGTTCGTTTAATATTTCATTTACAGGAACAAAAATCATGGGATGATTTTCAAAATTTGATTGTTGTAATAAAATTTGTAATTCATTTCCTACTATAAAAATTATACATACTTCATTTTTTAAATTACTAATGTAATTTTTATATAATAACAAACAGTCCGTTAGCTCTTGTTCAATAATCCCTTGAATATATGACTCCGATTTATCGGGAGGGTATTCAAAGGTTTGGGTAGAAATTATATTATTTTGATATTTTATAATAAACTTAATTCCACTTGCTTCTAGAATAAAAACACAAATCTGAAAATAATCGGTATATTTATTTTGTTCGGTATTTTTTATTATGTTATCAATGATGGCTTTAAATTCTAAAGCTAAAAAGTAAATCCCTTTGAAATTTAGTGACCTGGTCTCTAAAACCCCTTTCACTACATCGCTTAAAGGAGGCACGCAAGGGCTAGACATAATTAAAGTAGACCAAATTTCACTCGGAATTGTAGAAATTTTATAAATATAATGCGCTGTTATATCGTCTTTATTAAAATAACCGTCGATAAATCGTTCAATAGGATCGATTTTAACTAAAGATTTTAAAATAGGTATTGAATCATGGCGCATCTTACAATCCGGGCCATCAAGCAAGAAAAAAACATCAAAATTTTTAAATTTATGAAAAAAACTTTTATATAAGTTTAAATCTATGGAATCACTAAAAGGAACAAATAAACTTTCTGCTAATTTATCTCTTATAAAAGCACTAAGAAAAATGCCTTTATTGCCAAATAAAATAACAATATTTTTTCTATACCAGAAATGCATTTTAAGTTTATCTAAAAGCTTTGTAAAGAATTGTCTATTTAGTAGTTCGTTTAAATTAAACATATTTTCTATAAATCAATTTTACTTTAATCATAATTAATTATATTTTTTTACTATACTGGTTATGACCATTTAGGTATAAAGAAATTTTGTAATCAACTGATTTGAACTTAAAAGACACATTAAATAATATCTTATTATGACTAAATTTACCACCGAAGAAGTTAGAAGTAAATTTATAAGTTACTTTTCTCTAAATAATCATACTCATATGCCAGCGAGTTCCTTAATTCCTCACAATGACCCAAGTCTTATGTTTGTTAATTCCGGCATGGTTCAGTTTAAAAATGTTTTTACTGGCCAAGAAAAAAGGCCGTATAAAACAGCCGTAACCTCTCAGAAATCCCTGAGAGCCGGTGGTAAGCATAACGATCTTGAAAACGTCGGTTATACTGCAAGGCATCACACATTTTTTGAAATGCTTGGTAATTTTTCCTTCGGAGATTATTTTAAAGAACAAGCTATATATTATGCCTGGAATCTTTTAACAAAAGAGTTTGAATTACCTAAAGAGAAGCTATATGTAACGGTTTTTCATACTGACGATGAAGCAGCTTCATATTGGAAAAAAATAGCTAATTTAAGTGATGAGCGAATTATCAGAATTAAAACAAATGATAATTTTTGGTCGATGGGTGATACTGGCCCGTGTGGCCCGTGCTCCGAAATTTTTTATGATCACGGGGAAGAAGTAAAGGGCGGTTTGCCGGGTACTAAAGACGAAGACGGCGATCGTTTTATCGAGATCTGGAATATGGTATTTATGCAATATGAGCAGATAGATAAAGATACTAGGATTTCGCTACCTCAACAATCGATCGATACAGGAATGGGGCTTGAGCGGGTTACTGCGGTAATGCAAAATGTTCATAATAATTATGAGATAGATTTATTTAAAGAAATAATAAGCTTCACTGAAAATATAGCAAAAGTTAAAGTAGAAGGCGAAGCTAAGTTTTCTTACCGAGTAATTGCCGATCACTTACGAGCCAGCGCTTTTTTAATTGCCGATGGGATAATGCCCTCAAATGAAGGCAGAGGTTACGTTTTACGGCGGATTATGCGTAGAGCCATGAGGCATGCGCATATACTCGGCAGCAAAGAGCCTCTAATATATAAGTTATTGCCGAAATTAGTAGATTTAATGGGTGATGCTTACCCTGAACTTAGACGAGCAGAAGATTTTACCAGTAGTATTTTAGAGCAAGAAGAAATTAGATTTAAAACTACCCTGGAACGTGGCTTAAAATTACTTGATGAAGAAGTAAAAACATTAATAAGCGGTAGTAAATTATCGGGAGAAACAGCATTTAAGCTATACGATACTTACGGTTTCCCACTTGATCTAACCGAAGACATTCTGAAAAATAGGCAAATTTCAGTTGATCATGCAGGTTTTGACCAAAATATGCAGCAACAAAAAGAGCGTGCACGACAATCATGGCTAGGCTCCGGTGAATCTAAAACTGATCGGCTTTGGTTTGATATAAAAGAAGAATTCGGCAGCACCGAGTTTTTAGGTTATACGTTGAATGAAGCGGAAGCTACTGTAATTGCGTTAATAAAAAATAATTCGTTATTAGATAATAATAAGGAAATAGGTGAACGATTTTTATTGGTTAGCAATCAAACGCCTTTTTACGGTGAGTCGGGTGGCCAAATGGGCGATATAGGTCTTATTATTTCACAAAATAGTGAAATTCAAGTAATTAACACTTTAAAATATTTAGGTTCTATAATCGTTCACGAATGTATTTTAAAGAAAGGACAAATCAAACAAGGCGATACTGCTAATTTTACTATTGATATAAAATATCGACAAAATTTGAGAATTCATCATTCAGCTACTCATATCTTACATGCAGTATTACAGCAAATATTAGGAAAGCACGTAACGCAAAAAGGCTCATTAGTTGCGCCTGATTATTTACGTTTTGATATTAGTCATTCCAAGGCTATAACCGCTGAAGAACTAAATTTAATTGAAGATAAAGTAAATCAGATTATTAGAGATAACCATAAAGTAACTACTGCTTTAATGTCCAATGATGAAGCAATTAAACTCGGTGCAATGGCTTTATTTGGCGAAAAATACGATTCCGAAGTAAGAGTAGTCTCAGTAGGTGATAACTCTTTAGAGTTATGCGGAGGTACGCACGTAAAGCGAACTGGTGATATCGGTTGCTTTAAAATAGTTAGCGAAAGCGCTATAGCAGCAGGAGTACGAAGAATAGAAGCCGTCTGCGGAGAATTTGTTTTAAAGTTAATGAAAGATAATGATTTTTTCTTAAAGTCGTTAGAAAATATTTTACGAACCAACAGAAATGAGCTGATTAATAAAGTAAACAATATTCTTAACCGCACTAAAGAAGTAGAAAAAGAATTATTAAAAATGCAAGTTGCAGCCCTTGATTTAAGTATAGAGCAAATTTCTCAAGAAGCTACAGAAGTAGCAGAAATAAAATTACTTTATAAATTTGTTGAGAATTTAGATAATAAAATATTACGCCAAGCTGCTGAACAATTAACAATAAAATCCGAAAATTTGATAGCTATATATATTGCAAATTCTAACGGAAAATTATCCATTACCGTTGCGGTTAGTAAAAATATTAGCAATAGATTTAATGCCGGTAATATGGCAAAAGAACTTTCATTGTTTTTGGGAGGTACCGGCGGCGGTGGACAAGCAACTATTGCTCAAGCAGGCGGAAGTGATATAAGCAAATTAACAAATATAGTAGAAAAAATAAAGAGTTTAATTAAGGAGTAAAAGTGGGCGTGTTGCATGGATACTCAAACGTCATTGCGAGCGACTGCAAGGAGCGCGGCAATCTAGAAAATAATAAATCAGAGTATTTTTACTAGATTGCCACATCGATTCTTCGAATCTCTTTGCAATAACGGATTGAGACATTATAGAAATGATATTTTTACCACATTTAAGAGTTAGTAAAGTTATCTTGTTATATTTTAGTCTTTTAACTAATAAAATAATAATATATACTAATTTTCATAACTTTTAGTTAGGAACTCTATTGTTCGGGGCAATTGACTAAATAATTAATATACTAATAATAATACTATTTTAAAACTTAAGGAGTTTAATTATGACAATACAAAAAATCACACTAGCTTTTCTTGCTTTGTTCGTTCTTGCTGGCTGTAATACTACAAAAAAGGCTGTACAAAATGACGGTATGATGAGTCAAGGGGAAGAAACTTCTTTAACAAGAGATTTTGAAAAACATGCCGGTAATGCAGTATGGTTTGCTTATAATAGTTCTGCTTTATCTGAAAAAGCTAAAGAAGAATTAGAAAAACAAGCTTGCTGGTTATCTAGACACTCTCATGTAAAAGCTACCGTTGAAGGTCATTGCGATGACAGAGGTACTAGAGAATATAACATGGCGCTTGGCGAAAAAAGAGCAGCAGCAGCGCAAAAATTCTTAATTCAAAAAGGAGTTGAGCGTAGCAGAGTAAGCACTATATCTTACGGTAAAGATAGACCTGCTATGCCGGGCGATAACGAAGAAGCTTATGCTTATAATCGTAGAGCTGTAACTGTTGTACATCAATAAAATTTACAATATCTATTATCTTTAAGGAAAAGGTCGGACCTAAAATCCGACCTTTTTTATTTATCCTTTTGAATTTTGTAAGGCATTGTTGCATGGCTACTAAAATCGTCATTGCGAGGAGGCATTTATGCCAACGTGGCAATCTAGTTCTTGTCATGTTGAACTTGTTTCCGCCTCTCTATTCATGATGTGACTTAATTTTTTATTGCCACGTTCCTTTTAGTCACAGCATGTTGCATGGCTCAAATTTTTGATGTCATTCCCGTAAAAACGAGCATCCAGAAAATATTTAAGTAAATTATATAGCAAATTTTTTATATAATTTTGTTTATTTTAAGTGTTTCTCTAGATTGCCGCTTCGGGGCTACGCCCTTCCTCGCAATGACGAGTGGAGTTTGGGTTGTGGCGTTGAGTTTACGTCCCTTCTCGCAATGACGGTGTGTGTGTCAGCGTTTTCGATCCACACAATAATGCTACGCGGGAGCGACATACTGCTGCTTTTTTCGAGCCGTGCAATAAAGCCTTGAGTCATTTTAGCTTAAACGGTTGAAGGTATAGCCTTGCAAACACAAATGCAATCTAAAATAGTGTTATAAAGGCTCTCCCATTTCGGCTTGTATGTTACGGCGATTTTGGATACCACGGTTACCCTCAGGGTTAGAATTTTTCCTTACTTCTAATAAAGCTATCATTAAATATTTTAATTCCAGACTTGTTCCGTATAAAATCATATTTTGATAAAAATTAGTTTTTATCCCGACTAACTTATTACCGCCATTCCAATACATATCCTCTATCATTACTTGCTCATTAGCCTTAAGCTTACTCCATATTTCTTTATAAATTGTTTGAAGTTCTAAGCGATTATTAGCCTTAATGTAATTAAACAATAGCTGTGACTGTTCTTTAGTAATAGATTTTTCCCCTTCTTTAACCTGCTGAAACGAAATAGAAGAACCAAATATTTTGTACCAAATTTTTTCTGCATAAGAGGTATCCATATTAAAGCCGATTCCTATCGTATGATTTTTTTTAATATCTAAATATACGTATAATCGCTCCCCCTCGTTAGCTTTTATAAAACTTAATAAGATTGATTCATATATTTCTCTATCACACAATAAATTTAGTTTACTTAATCTAATTTTCAACTCTCTGACAAATCTAATATCCGCCACCATCTGTTTATCTTGCTCAACATATTATTAAGAAAATTAATAACATGTTTTTTAATAAGCACTAAGGGATGAAGAACTTTGGGACATGTATGGCTCGAAAATTACCAACAGCACCGTCATTGCGAGCGACCAAAGGGAATGCGGCAATCTAGAAATAATACTTTCCTGTCATCCTGAATTTATTTCAGGATCTCTTGAGTTAGATGCTGAAACAAGTTCAGCATGACAAAGACTAGATTGCCACGTCGGGACTACGTCCTTCCTCGACATGACGATTTTGGTATCCACGCAGGAAGAACAACAAAAACTAGATAGCTCTTATTCCTCCATGATAACAATCTAATTCAAAAGAATTCGAATGAAATCTTGTGCCGGTATCTAATGATACTACATTTATAATATTATCATGATTATCTATAGTTTTTAACATTGCAATAAGATGTTCTAAATATTTTTGAGATTTTTCTGATTCATCACCGCCGATTATTTGCACTCTTATTAACCCTTCTTCTATTAAGTTATTAGGGTTCATTTCTTTTATTAATTGATTTAACTGCTCTCTATTAGCATTTCGTGCTAGCGCTACTTTTCCTAGCGCAGCAGAAAAAAAACTACAGGCAATTTCGTCATTAAGTTCAGTTGTATAAAGCACTAAATTATCTGCTAGATCAGATATTTTATATTCTATAGATTTAACTTCGATTTTCATTATCTATAACCTTGTTGATAGTTCTTGATTATTCTTTTGTTGCTGCACGGTTTTGTTAACCGGCGTGGCAAGAGGCGGTTGTATTATGTTATCTTTAGGCTTTATAGCTTTGTTCTCTATTTGAGAAGTATTAGGATTAATTTGTTTAGGTTGTTGCGGTATAGCTTCTTTTTTTTGCTCAGTCTTAAAAACCTTTGATAAACGTTTTCCAAATTTTTTGAATCCATTTATAATTTTTCCCCTAGTACGATCTATGAAATCATCCATTCTTTCTAGCAAAGTTTTTTTATTAGGAAGAGATATATTTTCTTGAGATTTAGATAATGGCTCATTACTGTTATTTTTGTCAATTTCATCTTTTATTTCTGAACGTATTGCTGATAGCGGTTTAGTTTTATCTGCTAAGGATTCGACGGCTCTATTAGTTAAAGTTTTTTTCAGGTCCTTTTTTTTATCCTTATCAATATTTAATTCATTTACGTCATAATCTATAATACTTTTTAAAATATTTTTAACTAATTGAGGATGATTTTGTCGGATATCCTCTGCAGCTTTAGCAAATGGAGTTAGTATTGCGTTACTCTGCCACACTTCTGATGTATTATCAGGTTTAGTTTGGGGAGTATAATAATATTGTTGTATTACTTGTACTTGCTGTTGTTGAGCTAAAATCGGAGCTTTAATAGTTTTAGATTCGGTTAAATCAAATGCAAAATTTAACCTAGGAGTTAATGCTACAGTTAACGCTACTTGCCTTAAAGCAGTAGTTTTATCTTCCTTACCCGGAACCGCATGAACTAACTCAGCAGTCATAGGATCAAACACGATACCGGACGGTGCGCCTTTATCTCCTATATCTGCCGATTTAATATTAATAGTAGAATATTTATTTAATTCGTTCGTAACTTTCTTTATATTTGCATCTGATACTTCAAGTGATTGGGCGCTTCTATCACGCCCTCCAACTAAGTAAGCATTTAATTGTGTATTAGACGGAAATTTACTAAGCACGTCTTTATATATTGAGCTTGCATCGGTAAACTTGTCAACATGTGCTAAAGCTGTTTTTTTACTAATAGGATCATACAAAATTACCGCTACACATTGTTGAATATTATCAGTACCTATTTTTTCCTGATTAGAAAAACCGACCTCATGCTGTTCTACCCTAACCGCATCATAATCAACTTTCCCTTGTTGTAGTGAGTAAGCCGCCGAATATTGTTCAATAGCTTCATTATGATTATTCTGAACTCGATAAATTCCTCCTAACGCTAACCTTGCTTTTAACTCTATTTCTTGATCCCCCCTCTCTTGACTTGCCAATAAAATGTTTCTTTGTTCTCTTTTATATTGAGCTATAGTACCTTGCTCCTTATGTAAATTAGCAAGTTCTTTGTAAATATTCTCGATATTGTAATATTGTTTAGTTTCAAGAGAATAATTTATACTGTCTTGAAATTTTTGCACCGCCATATCGGGTTTATTAAGCTTTTGATAAGTACGTGCCATAACCGTATCAATATACGATAAAAAGCTATTATCTTTTTGTACCTCAGGAGTTTGTTCAGCTATTTTGAGTTGATCTAAAGCTTTTATATTGTCGCCTTTATTAAATAAATCTATTCCTTTATAGTATAGATTTACAGCTTCATTATAGGCTTTTCTGTCTTCTTCTTTTATAGGCTTCGGTGCTATATTACTATTATAGTCAGGAAAGCTTGAAGGCAAAGTAGCTAATTGCTTTAATATTTGTTCGGTACTCTCTGCTGCCGACCGCCCGTTGATTAACATAATGCCTTGGTTCTCTATAGATAAAATTTAACTTATTATTAGCATACTATAATGACAATACAATTAAAATTTATATTAACATCAAAGATGCTTTACCTCTCCTTAATTCCCCTATACTCTCGCAAAACATGACCGGTGTAAAGTTGCCTTGGTCTACTAATTTTTTGCTCCGGATCTTCGTGCATTTCTTTCCACTGAGCCATCCAGCCAACGGTTCTAGCTATGGCAAAGAGTACAGTAAACATTTGTGACGGTATACCCATAGCCTGATAAATAATACCTGAATAAAAATCAACATTCGGATATAATTTATGTTCAATAAAATATTGATCTTTAAGAGCAATACTTTCAAGCTCTATAGCAATTTGTAACAATGGGTTATTTTTCAACTGCCCTAACTCGTTTAATACCTCTTTACAAGTTTCTTTAAGAACCGCCGCGCGTGGATCGTAATTTTTATATACCCGGTGACCGAAACCCATTAGCCTAAAAGGATCGTTTTTATCTTTAGCTTTAGCAATAAATTTTGGAATATTCTCGGGCGTACCAATCTCTTTCAGCATATTTATAACTGCCTCATTAGCACCACCATGTGCAGGCCCCCATAGAGAAGCAATACCAGTACTAATGCAAGCAAAAGGATTAGCCCCAGATGAACCGGCTAGCCGCACGGTCGAAGTGGAAGCATTTTGCTCATGATCGGCATGTAGAATAAATATTTTGTTAAGAGCATTTTTTATTACTGGATTTACCTGATATTTTTCACAGGGAGTGGCAAACATCATATATAAAAAATTTTCGGTAAAATCTAAACTATCGTTAGGATAAATGAATGGCTGTCCTATGGAATATTTATAAGACATTGCAGCAATTGTCGGTATTTTGGCAATCATCCTGATAGCGGTTAGTTCGTAATCGGTACTTTTAAAATTTAATAGCTCCGGATAAAAACCTGAAAGCGAACCGACAGCTGCAAGCATAATAGCCATCGGATGAGCAGAACTGCAAAATGTCGGAAATAAATTTCTCAACCGCTCATTAAGCAGCGAATGATGAGTAATTTGTTTATTAAAATTGTCATATTGCTCTTTATTCGGTAACTCTCCGTTAATTAATAAATAAGCTACTTCTAAAAACTCGCTTTGTTCGGCTAAGATTTTAATGTCATAACCACGATGCCGGAGTATTCCAAGGTCACCGTCTATGTAAGTTATGGTCGACTGACAAGAAGCTGTTGACATAAAGCCAGGATCGTAAGTAAAATAACCAGTTTCGGCATAAATCTTACTAACGTCAATGACGTCTTCCCCAATACTAGCTTTTTTTATGGGTAACTTAAATATTTTATCTTTGATTTTTAATTCCGCAAATTCTGAAGTCTTGTCATTCTCATTAACCATATGGATATACCTTTGTATTTTTTATAGAGTGTCTTTAAAAAAGCTTGATATCTCGTACTTTTGTACGCTCCGCAAGGGCGTCTTTAAATTTATCCTGTCTAAACCTTTCTGAATTTAGCTGTATATTAAAAGTATAACTCCAGTTTAGGAAAATTAGAAAATAAATTATAGTTTTTGTAAAAAATTTTTCAGAATTGGATAAATTTATTTAAAGCTTTTTTAACTATTCCATTTAAAGTATCTCCATGTTGTAACGCATATAAACTTGCTTCTTTATGCAGCTCAGGTTCAATTCTAACATTAAAACTACCTTTAAATGGCTTATCAGATGTTTTACCAACTGTACTACAATCTTCTAAATAACTATCTACCGCTTCATGAAAAGATAATATTAAAGATTTGGCATCAGAAGCCTCATAGCTTATCAAATCTCTTATAAATTCTATTTTACCAAAAAATAACTCTTCTGAAGAATCAAAATGTACTGATCCTAGATAACCTTTATAACTTATAAAATCGTTTCTTATCATATTAATCCTTCTTCTTCTAATTTTTTAATTATTTGTTCAATTAAATAAAGCTTTATAATTGGTTCGGGATGAGGTTTGTGTAAGTTAATAATTAATCCTGTTTTCTTATTATAAAATTTTCTTCTAGAACCCCCGGTTTTTCCTCTTGTAATTTCTTCAAAATTTAAGTTACCGAATAATCTAGCTAATTCAGCCCATGTAAAATCCTTAGGTTTTGATTTTAATCTTTTAAGAAGCTTATCTATTGAACTCAACTTAATATTCTTTCTAATTAAAATCCTAGTATAACATACTTATTGATATATGTAACTAAAATTAGTTACATATATCACACTAAATTTTTATTCGCAAGATACTCCTTAATCTTCAGCAAATCATACCAAGAAGTACGTTTTTGCATAGGTTGCCGTAGTAAGTAAGCAGGGTGGAATATAGCCGTGGTTTGGATAGGCGCAGTTAAATATTTGTTAGTGTAAGAATAATATTCTTGCCTAATTTTGGTAATACCGGCGTTTTTACCGAGTAAGCTAGTTGCGGCAGTACTACCGACTAGAATAATTAGCTTCGGATTAATCAGCGCAATATGTTTCTCGACAAATGGCCGACAAATATCAACTTCCTCAAGGGTCGGTTGACGATTAGCGGGCGGGCGCCAAAATACTGTATTAGTGATATAAGCGTTATCTTTTCTTGAAACTCCGATAGCCAGCAACATATTATCAAGTAAATTTCCGCTTTCGCCGCAAAAAGGTATACCTTTCAAATCTTCATTATTACCTGGAGCCTCGCCTATTAGCATTATCGGCGCTTTGGGGTTGCCGTCGCCAAATACCGTATTATTAGCCAGCTTCTTTAAATCACAGCCATTAAAATTTAGTAGCGATTCTTTTAGTTCTGCTATATTATTAGCTTTGTCAGCAAGTGATCTTGCCAAGCTAATATTAGAATTTTCTTCAAATAACGGGTTAACAATTACTGTACTTTTTTTCATAACTTCAACTTTAGAATTTTCTAGTTCTGTTTGATTTATTACTTTATTTATTTCTATTTCTTTTATTGACTCTGAGCAATAATATTCTATACCGATTGCTCGCAACCATTTAAGTTGGTTGTTTTTTTGTAATAAATAATCCATTTTATGTTTTAATATATAATTGTTACTATGATAAAATACCATGTGCCGCCTGAACTAAACGGCTTTAGACTTGATAAAGCCATAATTGCCCTTTTTGATACAAATTCTTCGAAGCAAAAGAGTATCTCGAGAAGTCAAATTCAGAAGGCAATCAAAGCTTCCTGCGTACACATTAATGAAATAATTATTTCCGATTCCAACGTTTCGGTCAAGGAGAATGATGTTATATTATTTTCCCTGAAAGAGCCGGAACCGGTAACAATGAAAGCTGCTAACCTCAAGCTTGATATAGTGTATGAGGATGAAGACTTAATCGTAATCAATAAAGCTGCAGGTATGACGGTACACCCGGGGGCTGGTCATTACCAGGATACCCTTGTTAATGCTTTACTCTATCATACTAAAGTTTTATCTGATATCGGTTCGCCTGAAAGACCCGGTATAGTGCATCGCTTAGATAAAGATACTTCCGGCTTAATGGTCGTTGCTAAAAATAATTTTGCTCATATGACACTTGCAAATCAAATAGAGAAACGTCAGGTAATACGCAAATATAAAGCATTAATATGGGGAGTAATTAATCCATTAGAGGGAATTATTAAAAATAATATTGGTCGTAGCCGCATAGATCGCCAAAAAATGACCATATTAAAATATGGCGGTAAGGAAGCGGTAACGAGTTACAAAACAATAGAGTTGTTTTTTAACAGTACAATTAGCATGATCGAGTGCAAACTTAGCACAGGTAGAACTCATCAAATTCGGGTACAGCTAAGTCACTTAAAGCATTCAGTGGTTGGTGATCAGATATACGGCAATAATGATAGAAAAGTAAATTATAGCTCGTCCGATTTAAAAGCGAAATTAATTAATTTTAAACGCCAGGCCTTGCACTCGTGGTATTTAAGCTTTACTCATCCTGTGAGTGGTGAACTTATGGAATTTTCTTGTGATCTGCCAGAAGATATGAAAGAAATTATAGAATGATTATAGTACCTTCAATGTCATTCTCGCGAAAGCGGGAATCTAGAAAAAATACTTTTAAAACCATCCAGAATTTATCTCAGTGCTTATTAAAAAAGATACTAAAACAAGTTCAGCATGACTTTAAACTGGATTCCCGCCTTCGCGGGAATGACAAAAGAAGCATGGATGACAGGAAGGGCATTTTAACAAATACCGCTTTATGACCATGTCCATACAACAATGTCTTAATAAAGCGGCTTATAAATTACAAAAAATCGGGATTAATTCACCGCAGTTGGAAGCAAGAATTTTGCTGCAATATGTTATAGGCAAGCCGCTTGAATATTTACTTACGCATGCGGATGAACAATTAATTAAAGCATCATTAGAAGCTTTTAAAAAACTGTTAGAAAGAAGATTAAAACACGAGCCGATAGCGTATATTACAGGTTTTAAAGAATTTTACTCGCGTGAATTTATCGTTACTAAGCATGTGTTAATCCCGCGTGCGGATACGGAGCTGTTAGTAGATATTGCAATTCAGTGTCATTCCCGCCTCTCTCAATGTCATTCCCGCGAAAGCAGGAATCCAGAAAAAACGCACCTAGATTCCGTGGTCAAGCCACGGAATGACAATATACTAGAACTCGGCACTGGTAGCGGCTGTATTGCTATCACTTTATTGCTTGAACTTCCAAACAGTACGGTAGTTGCAACCGATATAAGTCTTGATGCTATAGGCGTTGCTAAAAATAATGCTCTAAAGCATCAAGTAAGTAATCGTATAAAAATAATTCATAGCGACTGGTTCGAAAATATAGAAGACGAAAAATTTGATTTTATTGTTAGTAACCCGCCATATATATCGAACACCGAAAAATCAGAGATGGCAGTTGAGACAATTAATTACGAACCGCATCCTGCATTATTTGCCGAGCAAGAAGGATTACAGGCTTATTATATAATCGCACAGAATGCTAAAAGGTTTTTAAAGCGAAGTGGTAAGTTGATAATAGAAATCGGCTATCTTCAAGCTGAAGTGGTAAGTAAAATCTTCATTGATTATGGTTATATTATCGATCATGTTTGTAAGGATTTACAAGGACACTCAAGAGTACTCGTGATATCTTATCCTAATTTAAATCGGTCTTATGCGAGGCGAATCGGTAAAAGCTTGTCATCTTTGCAACAAAATTTATTAGATACAGAATTACCGAAACATCTATTTTCTCCTGAAAAAATTAAATCTGAGAAACGTAAGATATTTTTAGAAATAGGCTTTGGCATGGGCGAGCATTTTATCCATCAAGCTAAAAATAATCCAGAAGCGCTTTTTATCGGTGCGGAAGTATATTTAAATGGCGTAGCAAATGCTTTGAAATTAGCGCAAGAACAAAATGTAACAAATTTCTTACTTTGGCCGAATAATTTAGATTTAATATTATACAAATTACCTAATAAAATATTAGAGGGAATTTATATTTTATTTCCCGATCCATGGCCTAAAAATAAACAAAAAAAGAAACGTATTTTGAATAAGGAACGGCTAAATATTTTACAAAGTAAATTAAAAACCAATGGGAGTTTTGTATTTGCTTCAGATATTGAGGATTATTTTAATGAAACCCTTAAGCTAATTCAACAAAATCCTAATTTCAAAATTATCAATAGCGATTACTCTCAACCACACGATAATTATATAATAACCAAATATCACCAAAAAGCTATTAATGAAGGCAGAAAGGCAAAGTTTATAAAAGCTACAGTAAGTCTATAGTAAAGAGTATGTACAAAAGATTTTAAATCAGCACTTGAACCGCAAAGAATAAACTGAAGAGATTTATTTGATTCTATTAAGTGATGAACCTCATCAAGAAGCAGTGGCACTTTTTGCACTTCATCGATAATAGTAGATAGCTCTTTTTGAGCATTAATTTCCTACCTCAATCGCTTTGGATGCTGAAAATAAATTTGATATATCTGCTTGCAATAAATCTATATAAAGCGCTTTTGGAAAGTGTTTGCCGAAAAATTCCCTTTCGATTGGCATAAAGCAATTGCGAGGCATTGCCCGCGTGGATATCCCAAACGTCATTGTGAACGACTGAAAGAAGCACGGCAATCTTATAAAGTTAACTAGATTGCTTCGCTTCGCTCGCAGTGACGGGACGGGTTGTCTTAGATTGCCACGTTGATGCTTCGCATCTCCTTGCAATGACGGGGTAAGGTCGATCCACGCCGGCAACGCTGTACTAATCTCGTTTAAAAGTTTGATATATCACCGGAATAACAAAAATAGTAAATATAGTCCCGATGCTCATACCTCCGACAATTACGAGACCGATGGAGTTGCGAGCTGCTGCCCCTGCGCCGGAAGCAGTTACTAGCGGTACGGCTCCTACTATTGCGGCAAGCGTTGTCATTAATATGGGGCGCAGTCGAAGGCTACAGGATTTAACTATAGCTTCTCTTACATTTGCACCTTTTTCTTTTAGCTGATTTGCAAATTCTACTATCATAATAGAATTTTTAGTAACAAGCCCGACCAAAGTAATAAGCCCGATATTACTATACATATTAAGGCTATTACCGCACACCCAAAGGGTTAACACTCCACCTGTTATTGAGAAAGGTACAGCCAGTAATATTAATAAAGGATCAACAAAGCTTTCAAATTGTGCAGAGAGTACTAAATAGATGAATATTAATGCAAACAGGAAAGTCATAAGCATATTACCGTCCGACTCGTTCATTTGTTTAATCTCACCTATATATTCAAGTATTGTCGTGCTAGGGTCGAGTAGCTTATCACCGATATTATTGATTTCTTTTATCGCATCGCCGATTTTCTGGCCGGGAGCTAAGTCTGAGGAAATAGTAACTGCTTTTGAATTGTTATAGTGCCCATATGATTTTACCGATACCTTTTCCGTCATCTTAGCTACTACTTCAAGCGGCAGCATAGTATTATTTTTTGCTGGAACTAGAATTTTACTAAAATCGTTAATATTACTACGATCTTTTAAATTATACTGCAGCATTACATCATATAAATCGTTGCCCATTCTAAAATCGCCTATTTGCTGACCGGCTAGTAAATATTGTACGGTTCTTCCTATATTGCCCATACTCATCCCATATAAATATGCTTTATCACGATCAATATCGATGTTAATTGTTGGCATTGCGGATTGTAAATCACGGTTTACGTTGGAAAAGATCGGATTTGCTTTCATCAAATCAACAAATTTATCGGATAATTTATCTAAATCGTCATACTCAAGAGAGGTTTGAATTGTAAACTCGATAGGACTCTTGGCATTATTACTAACCATTGATCGTGGATCCATGGCAAAAATCGACATGCCAGGTATTTGGGCAAATTGCGCATTAAGCATATTCTTAATAGTCTCTTGTGAGCGTGTCCTTTCACTCCAATCCTTAAGAGGCACAAAAGCAAAAACGCTATCGCTACCGTTATAACCGACCACCATTAGATAGCCGAGTATTTCCTTATAATTTGCAAGTATTTTTTCGGCTTCTTTGGTTACCGCTGTCGATTGTTCAATACTCGACCCTTCAGGACCGGTAAAAGAAAGCTGTAAAAATCCGTCATCTTCTTGAGGTACAAAAACTTTTTGCACAAATTTACCGCTAATTATTAGCACTATAAAAGATGAGGCAATAACCAGCAAAAATTTCTTTTTATTATCAAAGACAAGATTTAAAAAATAAAGATATTTACTTTGTACAAATTGTAGAAGTTCATTAAATTTAGCTAGAAATTTTGGTAATGGCTTATCATGTTTTTTGATCATACGGCTCGCCATCATCGGTGTTAATGTCAGCGCAACAAAGCCCGAAAGTAAAACACAAAATGCTAAAGTCCAGGCAAATTCGATAAATAATTTGCCAACAAAACCTTCAATAAAGCCGATAGGTAAAAATACAGCGGCAAGGGTTATAGTCATCGCAATAATTGCAAACCCAATTTCTTTGGAAGCAAGAAAAGCTGCCTCCATTGGGGGATGTCCCATTTCGTTATACCTAAAAATATTCTCAAGCATAACAATTGCATCATCTACCACCAAGCCGATAGCTAAAATCATCGCAAGAAGAGTGAAGATATTAATGGAAAACCCCATTGCATACATAACGCTAAAAGTCCCGACTAACGACACCGGAATCGTTACAAACGGAATTAAAGTAATCCTAGCCGAGGCTAGAAACAAATAAGTAACTAAAATTACTAATATTAATGCTTCAAAAATAGTATGAAACACCGCATCGACCGAAGCATTAACCGGCGTTGCACCGTCATATGCAACAGTAACATTTATACCTTTCGGTAATGATGCTTTGATTTGGTCTAAAACCCCTCTGACTTCATTTGATAAATCTATAATATTAGCTTTTGACTCTTTTATAAGACCAAGAGCTATAGAACTTTTGCCGTTATATCTAAAAATTACGTCCTGATCGGGTGAACCTAAATATACTTTGGCGACGTCTCTTAATTTTATTACGCCATTATCTCTAGTTTTTAGTATAATATTACCGAATTCTTCCGGTTTTGTTAAAGATCCCGCAAGAGTTACAATAAAATTATTGATACCCGTCTTGATTACTCCCGCCGGGTAATCTTTATTTTGTTCGGTAATAGCCGTTTCAATTTCCAAAGGAGAAATTTTATATTGATATAATTTTTTAGCATCAGGTTCTATTTTCATTATATAATCGTTTCCGCCATATACATTTGACTGCCCGACTGTTTCAAGTTTATCTAGAGGGGTTTGTAAACTATCTTCAACAATTTTCGTTAACTCCAAATCATTATACTGATCGCTTTCAACACTTAAAAAAAGACTTGGAAAACTATCAGCATCAAGTTTCGCTACCGACGGAGCTTTCATATCTTTAGGAAACATATAAGTTATGTCCGATACTTTGGAACGCACATCGTTTAACGCTACTTCAATATCGGTAGATAAAAGAAAGGATAATGTTATATTACTTTGGCCCGTTGAACTTTGGGAGGTTATAAAATCAAGATTTTTTACTGTTTTTAAAGCTTTCTCGATACGGGTAGTAATTTCTTTCTCCATATATAAGGCATCAGCCCCTGCGTAAAGCGCTGTGACGTTAATAACCGGTACGGAAATATCCGGCGTGCCTCTAATTTGCAGCTTGGTAAAAAACACTGCTCCGAGTGTTATGATAATTAAGCTTAAAACCGTTGCAAATACGGGACGCTTTATACAAATTTCAGATAATAGCATTTATATAACCATTGGGATTACTTTAATCAGATTAGAGGTAGGAATAATACTTAAAATAAAATTTAATTCTCGAAATCATTTAGGTACGAAATATCTTACTTCCGATTATATGTTTCAATCAAAATTATTCAATTACATTTAGCTTAAAAGCCGAAATTGATGTAAAATGGTTACATTTTTTATGAAATTACATAATAAACGATAATATTTAAACTCTTCAAATAACTCTAGTTTGCAGTCAATTAATGGTTTGTTATAATCATTTTTATACGTTGAAAATAAAAATATCTATTGATGTATATTATAGCTAGTTGTATATATATCATTAGTACTTAAGATTTAACACTAAACGGGAGTTAATTTCATTATGAATAAAGCAGAATTAATTAATTTAATGGTTGATCTAGGTCATTCCAAAACAGATAAATCATTAACTAAAGCTGAGGCTGAAAGAGCACTTGACTTGGTTACTAGAAGCATTCTTAAAGCAATTGAGCAGGGCAAAGGCGTAAGCTTAATAGGTTTCGGTTCATTCGAGGTTCAACATAGAGCAGCAAGAGATGGCCGCAATCCGAAAACTGGTGAGAAAATGCGTATCGCTGCTTATAAGCAACCTGTTTTTAAGGCCGGTAGCAAAATGAAAGAAGCAAGTAATTCTTAAAAGCAAGATGTCAATCGTGATTTGCCTCACCATACTGTACGAACGCTCTTAATGTTGGTTTCAGCAACGGGCGAATCCAGAAAAATACTAATACTCGTCATTGCGAGTGAGACTGCAAGGAGCGTGGCAGCCCAGGAAATAATATTCATCCTGAATTTATTTTGGCATCTACTACAAGTAAGTGCTGAAATAAGTTCAGCATGGCAGAATCAGATTGCCACGTCTGGGGGTACCTCTCTCCTCGCAACGACGAATAATGGATTCGATTTTCCAGGAATGTCATGGAAAATCCGTCCTTGCAACAAGGCTTGTTTTCTCCAAGAAAGGCCTCAAATATTTACCTCAATATTTTTAATAATATCACAAAAACAGTAATATGATAATTGAAAGTCTTAAATTTAGTTTTAAGCAAAAAAAACTTTATAATAGCTGGCTTATCGAAAGTAGTGATATAGATCAATCTTTAAAAGATGTTCAAGAATTTATCTGCAAAAATCTACTTGGAGAAAATATTGCTTTAGAAAATCATCCCGATTATCATTTTGTTGCAAAAGAAATTTCAGGGGCGACTAACGCTAAAGATATTTCAATAACTCAGATAAGAAAGCTGCAAGAATTCTTAAATAAAAGTTCAGCTATTTCCGGTTTCAAGGTTGCTATAATATATCAAGCGGATTTGATGAATTTAAACGCTGCAAATTCCTGCCTTAAAATTCTCGAAGACACCCCTAAAAACAGCTATATTTTTCTAATTACTTTAAAAGCCGCAAGTATTCTTACTACTATAAGATCACGATGTTTTAAGATTAGTGTCAGATCACCGAAATATTTTATCGGCAATGAATCATATGCAAGATTCATTAAACCGATTGCCGATTACACGGATTTAAATAGTAGGCTGGCTTTCATTAACCAATTTTCCGGCAAAGATAGAGAATTGTGGCTAGAATTTATTGATAGTATTTTACATTTAATGAACAGAATTATAAAAAAATCTTCGGGTATTAATGTTGAACTTACTGAATTAGAGAAGAAAATACTAAATAAATTACCGACTCAAAATCTTTCTTCACTAGTTGATAAATTCACCAACATTAAACGCTTAATATATAATACTATAGATTACGATCTTGATCTAAGAGCTAGCTGTATTTTATTGATGAGCGAATTTTTACTATAGTGCTAAACACAAATCATTGATTGCATAAATATTTAATAATATTCCTATCCATTAATCCGCTCTAGGCAAATTTTTTCCGTTATCATTTTTAATTTTTCTACTCTTTCAATCAAATAAAGCAATTGCTCTTTATTAATTTTATAATTTTTATCATATCTTGCATCTACATAAGCTTTTTGTAGCAATTCAAAACATTCATTTTGCTCAGGAGTTGCTTTAGGGAATATTTCCCATAATTCACTATTATAATTTGCTGCTCTGCCGCCCAATTCTTCTATATCATGTAGCTTTGGTTTATAGTTAGAAAAAACTAATAAAATTGTACTATAAAAACTTTCGGTGGCTTGATGAAGTGAAAAGGCTGACAAAGCATATTCCGAATCATTTAAATAAGTGTTTGCCCCTTTTGAAAAACCTTTACCTCTACTAAACCAATATTCGTAATCTTCTTCAGCAATTTCTTTCATCTCGATCCAAGGTAAATCTTTAGCTTCGCTTAAGGTAAATTCTTTATTATCATATAAAAGAATGCCTTCTTTTTTAATATCGGTATAAAAATAGCGTCCTTTTTCTAACTGACTATTTATTTCATCTATTGATTCAAGAATTATTGATATTCGTGAATCATAGGGGATAATTTGAGGTTTTATTACTCCGGTTTTTTTTAGTCTTTTATATATATTATCTTTTAATCTTAAAGTAGCATGCCCTTTATATTTACCTTTTTTTAATATTATTAAAATATCGGTATCGCTATGATAGCCGTTAGGTAGGTCACGTACCCAATCCCCTCTTGCAAAAGAACCATATAAAATAATCATAGCAATTTTATCTTGTGCAACATCTAAAATTTGGCTTACTATATAATTAAGCCTAGCTTGGATATGCAGGGAGCGATCGGGTAAAATTGTTTTCATAATGGATTATTATGTATTATATAAGATAGCCTAGAAAATATTACAAAAATTATGCAACTGCAAGGATATTAGAGCATTGTTGGGTAGAGCGAATTTCTGATGTCATTCCTGCTGCTCCTATGCCATTCCCGCGTAGGCGGGAATCCAGAAAAATTAAACTAAAGATGTAACGATAATTACATAGATAAAAGCTTTACAAGCTAAGGCTTTTTACCCTAGATTCCCGCCTGCGCGGGAATGACATAAAACGTGCTTTAATTATCCACGCAACAATGCTTTGCGAGCGAAGCGAAGCAATCTATTTTTTATCTAGATTGCTGCGTCGCTAGGCTCCTCGCAATGACGATTTTTGTAATGATTTCAAGCCACGCAACAATCTATGCTCTAACCATTGCTATCTGCGCAAGGCCAGCAGCAACAGCGGTTTCGGTTCGTAAGATATAAGCGCCGAGGCTAAAGGATTTAGCATTTTCGTAATCTGCTAATTTTTTGAGTTCTTCGTCTGTAAATCCTCCTTCTGGTCCTATAATTAATGAAATATCGCTTGAATTCGGTAACAGGACTTTAAGCAACGAATTAGCTTTATCCTCTCGCTCGTTGGCATATAACAGTAAATTGTCACCAGTAGCGGCTAAATAATTTTCAAGGGTAATAGCCGTGTCGATCAACGGCATGGTAAGACGTTCCGATTGTTCGTTCGCTTCAATAACGCATTTTAGCAAACGCTCGCTTTTAATATTTCTAAATTGACATCTTTCGGTAATTAGCGGCACAATTTTAGTAACACCGAGCTGTACGGCCATATTTACCGCTAACAAAAATTTTTCTGGTTTTATTATCGCAAGGACAATAGTAAGTGGTAGTATCGGTGTCGGTTTTCTTAAGAGATTTGTAATAGTAACCGATAAATTATTTTTGCCGATAGCATTAATTTGTGCTATAAACTCTCCATCCGTGTTATTAAAAACTCGAAATTGTTCATTCACTTTAAGCCGCAACACTGTTTTAATATAATGTATATGATCGCTTGTTAATTCTATTTCACTATTTACGGCTAAAGTACTATTAATATAAATTCTATTAAGATTGGAAAATTTCATAAAAGGATTAAGATTATGGATAATAAAAAAGATAATATATTAGAAGAAGAAAATTTGCCAAAAGAAAAAGAAATCGGGGGTGTTAAAGGTTTAGAACCCACCCGCTACGGCGATTGGCAACATAAAGGCAAAGTAACAGACTTTTAGTATAGCTTCAACCATTAAGGTCTATACACTAAATTTTGCAATACTCGCTTGTGCTCACGTATAAGAGATACGCGTAGCTTAGCTCACTCTGAAATTTAATATCTATACCTTGATACTTTTTGCTACACTACTCATCAATTTTTATTTTATCAAACGATTGCAATACAGGATACTTTACCTATATGAAATTAACCGAGTTTTATGCCATCATTTAATCAAGTAAAAATCTTACCTTATAATCCCGCTGAGTTATTTTATTTAGTGCTAGATGTAGAATCCTATCCTAAATTTCTTCCCTGGTGCGCAGCTGCTAAAATTATTTCTAAAAACGATGAGCAGATTATTGCCGAGCTAGTATTACAGGTAAAAGGCTTTTCCGAAAAATATCAATCAAGCGTTACTTATCAAATATTAGATGATGAGAGATATGTAATTAATGCCGAAGCTATTTCCGGACCTTTTAAATATTTAAAGAATATATGGCAATTTTCACCTAATGTTAAAGGAAGCTTAATAGAATTTAACATCGATTTTAAAATGCAATCAATAATATTAGATAAATTAATAAGCACTTATTTTGCTAAGGCCGCGGAAAAAATGATTAATGCTTTTGAAAAAAGAGCGATAGAGATTTTGAAAGTACCAGCTTAATGTTGACATTCTAGCTTAGCATTATTGTGCAAATTGTTGCATGGGGCCCGAATTTTTGATGTCATTCCCACGCTAGCGTTGCCCGCATGGATCAGAATCGTTACAAAAACATCGTTATTGCGAGAAGGGATGTAGCTCCAACATGGCAATTTAAGACTCTCACCGTCATTGCGAGGAGTTGCGATAGCAACGACGTGGCAATCTAGAGAAAAATAATAACTTCGTCATTGCGAACGAAGCGAAGCAATCTATTTTTTTAGATTGCCGCGTCGATTCTATGAATCTCCTCGCAATGACGGCTAAAAAATTGAGTCGTGCAACAGCACTTTCCCGTGAAAACAGCAATCCAAAAAATATTTAAGCGGATTATATAGCAAAGTTTTATATAATTTTGTTTATTTTAAGTTTTCTTTCTAGATTTTTGCTTTTAGCTAGGAATGACAGCTGCTTTTCTTGAGCCATGCAAAACACTGCACGAATAGAGCAAATAATTAAAAAAATAGATTATTAGTTAAGCTGCTCAGGTAAAGATTCATCTTCTTCTGCTTTACTTTCTTGTAAAAAACTTTGAGATTCGGATTCAGATCTTGCTACTATTATTGTAACTTTTGTACTAAGCTCTGCATGTAATCTTATTTCAACTGATGAAATTCCCGTAGATTTTATTTGCTTGTCAAGTATCACATTCAAATATGAAATAGGGTGAGATGTACTTTCAGTTAATTTTTCGGCGATTTCTTTGTTACTTACTGATCCAAAAAGCTTCCCATCATCAGATGCTTGTCTTATAAAAATTAATTTTTGATCTTTGATAAGACTGTTAACTTTTTCTACTTCTTCTTTAATAACTTTATCTGTTTCTTCAAGCTCGTGTTTTTGTTCAATAATTAAATTTTTATTAAACTCAGTAGCTCTCACTGCTAATTTTTGTGGCAAAAGATAATTACGACCAAAACCGCTTGCTACTTTGAAAATTTCGCCAATTTTTCCTAGTTTTCTTACCGGCTTAATTAAAATGACTTCCATTTAACTATCTTTTATTTAAATTTGAAATACAAAAGGTAATAATGCTAAAATTCTTGCAACTTTAATAGCATTTTTTAATTTTCTTTGTTTTTTTGCACAAACATTCGTAATTCTGCTAGGTAACATTCTTCCACCTTCAGAAACAAACTTTACTAGCAAATCAGGATTTTTATAATCGATCATAGGAGCATTCGGAACAGAAAGAGGGCACCCTTTACGTCTTCTAAAAAATACTTTTTTAGCGGGTTTTTCTCCTATTTTACGATTTCTTGTTTCTTCGGTGCTATTTCTCAACATTCTTTACCTTTAAGACTATTCTTATTAACTATTAACCGTTACATCAATAACAGGTTCATTTTCTGTATTTTGAGTTTTTAATATCGGTGAAGGCTCACTACTAATCGACTCTACTCTCTGCGTAAGGAATCTAATAATATTTTCATTAAGCTGCATTTTTCTTTCTAGTTCCTTTATTGTTTCCGGACCGGTATTTAAGCCTAAAAAGACATAATGCCCTTTTTTATTATTCCCGATTTTATAAGCCAAAGGCCTTAAACCCCAATATTCGGTTTTAACAACAATACCGTTATTATTTTTGACAATTTTGATAAAATCATCGGTGATTTTATCTATGTCATTCAATGATACGTCTTGACGTACAATAAAAACTGATTCGTAAAAGCTCATGATATACAAAACTCTCCAGCAAGCAAACTTAAAAATAAAGTTTCTTTATAACAATTAAAACTATTTAATTCAAGTATTATCTTTAGTTAAAATAATATTTCTTTATCTTTCTTCTGTATGAATTTTGCTATAAAGCCTTTAATAATTTAATATAATAACTCAAAACTATTAAATAAAATTTTCAATAAGGTAATTTTCAGGTACAATTTTTAATTAATTAACAGAGGTTATTTAAAGTGCTTGATAAATTATTACCTCAGATTCTAATCGTAGAGCTTAAGGAAACCATTAATGTTCCATTATATAATATTATTGAAAGAGCGGGATTTGATATAATAAAAGCCAATACCCTGGAGCAAGCACTTTCTGGCAACATTATACCAACTATAATTATAATCGGTGTGCAACCGACAGAACCTAAAATGATAATAACCGCGATTAGAAAAGTAGAAGCACTATATAAAATACCTATAATTTTTTTATCTACACCTGAAAAAATAGTTTCAAACCAGTTGCAGGTGAATAATCTTATTTCGTTCTTGCCTAAGCCTTTTTCTTCCGATCAATTATTGAACATGATAAAAAATTTATTAAGGCGATCTAAACCGATTTTGCAAGATAATTTAATTAAATTTAAGAATATAAATATAGATATAAATACTCAGAAACTTTATAAAAATGGCAAGATAGTTCGAATTGGTCCTACAGAATTTAAAATTTTACATCTTTTCTTACAATTTCCTACAACTATTTTTTCCCGTCAAAAAATAATGGAATATTTAGGAGAAAATAATAAAGATTATAACTCTCGTATTATAGATGTTCATATAAATAGAATTAGAAAAGCACTAAAAGATACAAATGGAGAAGAAGAGCTTATAAAAACAGTTCGCTTTTTCGGCTATTGTCTTGAGCTTCCGAACAGTGAAAGCCATGAGCTGAATTATAGACGAAGATCAACTTAAAAAGAGAAATCGGTTTACAAGGCAAGGATCGAATCTACATCTGGTGTGTGGAAATCAAAACTCTTGTAAAGACGACATAGCCAATTTTTAAAGTTGATCAACGTATATATAAAAAATTCTTTTGTACAATATCAATAAACATGGTATTATATTTGTAAAATAAACTAATTATTTAGGTTGATTATATGCTAGGTAAAGTTAATAAACCCGCATTATTTGCTTTAATATTTTATCCTCTTTTGCTTACAGTACTTTTAGTAAAATATTGGAATACTAACGGAATAGGGTGGACCGAGATTACTTTGATGGTTGTTAGTTATTATATTTACAATATTTCTGTTGGCATCGGCTTGCATAGGTTATGGTCCCATAATTCTTATAAAACAAATAAATATGTTGAATTTATTTTATTAGTAGTTTCCGCAGGAACACTGCAGGGGCCCGCTTTATCATGGGCATCAAATCACTTCAAGCATCATAGATATACCGACAACGATCAAGATCCGCATAGTCCTTTAAAATTTGATAATAAAATCGAAGGTTTTTTATGGTCTCATCTTGGATGGATGCTTGTCGGCGAAGGTAGTTACAAATCTATTGACCGCATAACATGGATAAAGCACGGTAGAAATAAATTATTAAAATGGCAATTAAAATATTATTGGCAAATAGCTATTTTTATGAATGTTATCGTACCTTTATTTGTTGGTTATTTAATTGGCGGTACGATTGCGTCAAGCTACATGGCCTTTTTATTTATGGGAATAGGGCGCGCATTGCAACAACAGGCAACGTTTTGTGTTAATTCTCTATGCCACTTTGTCGGAAGCAAAAAATACTATAAAGGAACAGCTGGAGATATTTGGTGGATGGCACTATTTTTACTTGGCGAAAATTGGCATAATTACCACCATGCTTTTCCATCAGATTATCGTAACGGCGTAAAATGGTATCATTTTGACGTTCATAAATGGATAATATATTTAATGAGCAAAGTAGGTTTAGCTTGGGATTTAGATCGCACAGCAAAAGTAAGAATCCATGCAAAAATGCAAGAGACTTTTAGTTACCTTACTGAGGGACGTAAGCAGCAGCTAAATCTAATGCAAAATAAAGTAGACCAATTAATAGAAAATCTTTATTTAAAAATTAAAGAACTTGAAGGGTCTTCTATATTAATTAAAGAACAATTTAAAAAATCTTTTATAGAAATTCAAGATTCTCTTAAAAATTTAGCGGAACAATTACATTCATCAGGACAAGCGAGTGGAAAATCGTCTGAGAAATTATTAAAAATGATTAATAAAAAAATTAGCAACACCGAGCAAACTATTTATAAATTATATAACCAACTAAATTCTACACAAATTTCTAATTAAAATTATTATCTTTATCTTTTAAGTTAGAGGTGGGCAAATAACTCAAATGTTATTACGAGCGACTGTAAGGATTATGACTAGATAGTCATAATCCTTACAGTCGCTTCTTCATTACCATGCTAGAATTATTTTTATTAACCTCGCGATCCAAGCAACAACATCTTTCTAATAACAGTTTTTTATAGACATATTTAAATAAGATATTACTATAAACTTTCCTATAGCTAATTTTACAGACAAATATGGCAGAAGATAAAAAAAAACCGGATGAAGTTAAGCAATTTGCCGATCAAATAAAAGAAGCTTTATTGGGTATCGGCGAATATCAACTTGAATCGGCGGAAGCAGAAAAGATTTTTGCCGAGCTTAGCAACAATGAAGAATTTGAACAAGAAATAGAGAAGATACTAGCACAATTAACAGAACAGAGCATGGATTTAACTAAATTACAAACACAAATTATTATATTAATCCGTAAATATTTTGGAAAGTTGAAAAATTTTAATTTTAAAATAAGTGAAAAAATTATTAATAAAAATGTTGCCGATGTCAGTAGTTATTTAATGCAGCAACGTTCTAAAATTGTTAAATCAGCTAATCAAGGGCTGGCAAATCCAAAAGACAAGCTCCAAGGTATTAGTAAAGAATCAAGGATGAATTTAAAACGATTGGTAAAAAGTTTTGCCGTTTATCAAATTTATATGTTTATGAATCCAAAAAGAATAGCAGGCGAAACAAAAAAAATGAATTTTGCTTATAATATGATAAAAGGAGGAATGAATTTGGCCAAAAAATATGAAGGTGGTAAGTCCTTAGATATAAAGGCGTACTCCCCTAAATTTATAAAAAATCTTGAGAAAGCACACCTTGCTTTTAGTAAAAAAGACGGAAGATCAATTTAAACTTTATATATACAGCTAAATTCATAAAACTTCAAATAAGATGAATTTAAGGAGAAGCTTGTGCAGCCATGCCTAAACTGCGTGAGCACAGGCGAATGCCAAAAAATTCGCTTATATTAATTGATCACGATGACGCTGTACAGAATGAATTAATGGCAAAAATCTATTTTATAGCCGGAGAAATATCAGGCGATTTTATCGGTTCTAGAATAATCAGGCATCTGAAAAATAATAATCAGGGGTTAGAATTCACCGGTATAGGCGGAAAGCTGATGGAGGAGGAAGGAATTACTAAAAGCTTATTCCCTATTACCGAAATAAGCCTAATGGGTTTTATAGAGATTATACCAAATATTTTTAAGATCAAGCGGTTAATTAACCTTACAATAGAAGATATAATTAATAACGCTCCAGACATATTAATTACTATAGATTCTCCCGGTTTTACTTATCGAGTAGCAAAACAGCTAAAAAAAATCTTACCTAATCTAAAAATGATTCATATAGTAGCACCGTCTGTTTGGGCATATAAACCAGGGCGAGCTATAAAATATGCTAAAATTTATAATTGCCTGTTTGCGTTGCTACCTTTTGAACCACCTTATTTTATTAAAGTGGGGCTTGATTGTCGGTATATTGGTCATCCAATTATGGAACAGAAATTTTATGATGATAAATTAGCTTTGCGCAAAGAGTTTAAAATATTAGATAACAAAAAAGTTTTATGCGTTACGGTCGGCAGTAGATATGGAGAAATATCAAGACATTTACCTATTTTTATTGCTGCTATCAATAATCTTGCTAGAAATCACCCCGATATTACCGTAATATTTCCTCTTGCCGACCCAAGTCACGAAGAAATAATAAAGTCTTTCTTGTTAGATGTAGAATTTAATTATGTATTTTCTAATGAACGGTTAAAAAGTTATGCCGTGGCAGACTTAGCTTTAGCAAAATCCGGGACTAATATATTAGAAATTGCCGCTTCTAATACCCCGATGATTGTCGCTTATAAACTTAATTTACTTAGTTTTCTTATTATAAAATTATTAATTAAAATAAAATATGCCTCTATAATCAATATTATAGCCGGCACCGAAGTCATACCCGAACTTATTCAGTTTAATTGTATCCCCTCCATGATTAGTGCAAAACTTGAGGAGTTACTATTAAATCCAGAAAAATCTAATGAACAAATAGTAGAAAGCCAAGCAGCTTTAAAGCAACTAGGTTTCAAATCAAGCCAAACTTCTTCTCTAACGGCAGCAAAAATCATAATTAAAGAATTTTTAAGGTAAGCATTTATTTTAAGAGAAAAAAAGATTAGAAATTGTATCCGTCCATAACATTTTTTGAAGTACACTAATAACCAGTAATAACATAATAATAAAATACATTTCTACATTTCTTCTCATACTTTTTAACTGCTTAACTACTATCTTTAAGTCATTAGATATCTTTTTTTGCTCTTCCACACTATCTGATCTAAACACTATCAAATTACCTGATAAGCTCATTAATTTACTATTTACAGCTTTTAATGTTTCAGTATACTCATCGTCTTCATCTTTACTCATAGTATTATTGTACTCACTATATTTCAATAATTTATTTTATATATATGCTATAAACTAAATATTAGCAGTTGTTTTAAAACTATTTACGCTTTAAAACAGTTGACTTTTAGCAAAAGCTTTATATTTTTACAACCATAATTTTAGTTATGATTTATTGTATTAGCTTGTATCGGCTTAATGACAACAAGAGCATTTAAGTTAGTAGATTGATAAAAATTAAAGAAATTCCTAGAAAGGATTTTTACTATATATTATTTTCATTGTCAACAAAAAACCATGATTCATGGATTTTTATATATTATGAGTAATAAAACTTTATTAGCTTGAGATTTTATAATTCAATTTTTATAAAACAATGACTTTTAATAAGGAGAAGCGAGATTCTATGCACCTGGGGGAATAATATTATAACTTCATATGACGATAAAAATCGGGGTTATCTTCCCACAACTCACGAATTTTTACAAATAAAAAAAGATGTATTCGGCAATTAAAAAACTTTTCCATTTCTTGTCGAGCTTGCGCACCGATTTCTTTTATTTTGCTGCCACTCTTGCCAAGTATTATAGTTTTATAACTTTCTCTTGTCACGACTATAACTTGGTGAATTTTTACCGATTTGTCAGGACGCTCTTCCCAGCTTTCAGTCTGAACAGTCAACTTATAAGGCAATTCCTGATGAAGAGCTAAAAATAACTGTTCCCTTGTAATTTCTGCCGCTAAAAAACGCATCGGTAAATCTGTCATATCATCCTCTTCATAAAGCCATGGCGAGGGTTTTGCTTGGGATATAATATATTCTAGCAACTTATCTATATTTGTGCCGAATAAAGCAGAAATAAGCAAAATTAAGCTTTCAGGATTAGTAGTAGTTAAACTAGCTCGAATATCATCAATATACTGAGATTTAAAATCTATTTTGTTTAATAAAAATACCGGTATGATTTCAAGAGAGGAGAGTTTTTTTAATATATCATAAGTAATTTCGTCTAGGGGCTTTAAGCTATCTATAATCAACATTACGATATCAGCACTATGTAAACTTGACCATGCGCTCCGGACCATCGCTTTTTCCAGGCGACTTTTCGGCTCAAATATACCCGGCGTGTCATACAAAATTATTTGCGTATCTTTAATGGTAACTATACCGGTGATAATAGAGCGGGTAGTCTGAACTTTTGGGGTAACTATGGAAATTTTTTGACCGATAAGTTTATTCAGTAAGGTCGACTTACCGCTATTTGGCCTACCTATTATGCAGACAGATATAGTTTTTTGAGTTTGATTCATCATAACAGCCCAATTGTGCGGAGCAACTCTCGTGCAGCATCTTTTTCGGCTTCTTTAATGGAATGACCGGTGCCGGTTTGTGAATGGTCTTTTATTGTTACCGAGACTGTAAAAGTCGTAGAGTGTGAAGCACCGCTCCTATTAATAACCTTATATATCGGCACATGGAATCCTTTACTTTGCGCCCATTCTTGTAAGGGAGTTTTAGGGTCATAACTAGTTAAATCCTTGACAGTAATAAACTCAGCCCAGAGATTTTGAACAATTTTGCGTGCAATATTAATATCACTGTCAAGATAAATAGCAGCGACTAAAGCCTCCATTGCATCTTCTATATTATTTGGATTATCCCGCCCTCCTGAGAGTTCCTCCCCTTGGGTCATTATAATATAATTACTCAAATTAAGCTTGGTGGCAACGTTGCAAAGTGTTTCCTTGCAAACTAAATAAGCTCTAATTTTTGCTAATTTCCCTTCATCGTAATCAGCAAAATTAGTAAATAAAATTTCGGTAACTAGAAAACTTAATATAGCATCTCCTAGAAATTCCAGCCGTTCATAATCCATATATTGATTTGAAGAATTATGTTGTTTTAATGACGGATGACTTAATGCTTCGATTAAAAGATTCTTATCTTTAAAATTATATCCTAATAACTTTTCTAATTTTAATTTTTGATCAATTATTGTCATTAGCAATGTCCATTTTATAAAGGCTTTTAAATATTCTATTAAATCTAATAGAGGAAAGCCAGGGACCGATGCGAAGTATTTGTTTTACAATACCGATATCATTATCCCATAACTTTAATTCAGTAGAAAAGTAAATAAATTGTGCTTTAGCAATAAAGTTTTCAAAAGGTACATAACCTAAATCCACTCGACTATCATTTGACTGATCTCTATTATCACCAAGAAAAAAATATTTACCCGCCGGTACATAAAAAATTTCTGTATTACCGTGTTTATTTTCAACTAACCTGCCGTTGATCGGAGCAATCTTATAAGAAAAATAAGCTGCGCCATTTGGTAACGTTTCTTTATATTTGATATATTTGAGCCCTTCCTCACTTACAAAGTTGCCTATTTCTACACGTTCTATTTTTTGATCATTGATATATATCACATCATCAATTAATTGCACTTTATCACCGGGCAAACCGATTAAGCGTTTTATATATCTAACATTCATATTAGGAGGAGGACGAAAAACAATTATATCTCCTCTTTGTGCCTCCTGCGCAAATATTCTTCCTTTAAAAAGAGGAATAAAGTCAAAAAAAGATAAAGAATAATTACTATAGCCGTAACTATATTTTGTTGAAAAGATATAATCATTTTCTAAAATAGTCGCTTTCATTGAAGCAGTCGGAACAGTAAAAGGTTCCATGACTAATATTCGAATCATTAAAGCAATTACTATAACAAAAGAAAAGGAACGCCATTCCTGCCAATTTATTTGTTTTTTCTGTGGTTCAATATTTGTTTGCATATATTATTTTATAAATAATTAAAATGTTATTCGTAAACGGTTAAACGTCATTGCCAGGAGCATAGCCTTACCCCATCGTTGCAAGAAGCGTAGACTACCACGTCATTGCGAGGAGGCATCTATGCCGACGTGGCAATCTAAACATTGTTTTCTAGATTACCGCGTCGATTCTACGAATCTCTTCGCAATGACGGTCAAAATTCGAGCCATGCAACAATCTTCACATTTCCTTGCGATTGCTGGCATAGCCTATATTGCTAAGCTCCTTTTAGTTGTCGCAATGACAATTTCGGAATGATAAAATCACGCAACACTATACTCTTTAATACGCTCTTCAATCTCACCGCGAAAGTGACGTATTAACCCTTGAATAGGCCAAGCGGCAGCATCACCTAAAGCGCAAATAGTATGTCCTTCAACTTCTTTTGTTACTTCAAGTAACTCATCTATCTCATGCTTTTTTGCCTCTCCTCGTACCAAGCGCATCATAACCCGCCACATCCAGCCTGTCCCTTCTCTACAAGGCGTACATTGCCCGCACGACTCATGCATATAGAATTTGCTAAGCCTTGCAATAGCATAAATAATATCGGTGGATTGATCCATAACGATAATACCTCCTGTTCCAAGGCTTGACCCTGCAGTCTTTAAACTATCAAAATCCATATCTACTTCGCATAAAGATTTAGGCAGTAACGGCACCGAAGACCCGCCGGGAATTATAGCCTTAAGGTTATTCCAACCGCCGCGTACTCCGCCGGCATATTTATCAATTAACTCTTTTAAAGGCACACCCATTTTTTCTTCAACGTTACAAGGCTTGTTTACGTGACCTGAAATACAGAAAATTTTAGTTCCGGTATTATTAGGCTTGCCGATACTGCTAAACCATTCAGCTCCACGCCTTAAAATAGTTGGGACTACTGCTATAGATTCCACATTATTAATAGTGGTCGGGCAACCGTATAAACCGTAACCGGCGGGAAATGGTGGCTTTAGCCTTGGCATACCTTTTTTCCCTTCTAAGCTCTCAAGTAATGCCGTTTCCTCACCACAAATATATGCACCCGCCCCTCTGTGTAGATAAATATTACAATCAAAACCGGAATTACAAGCATTTTTACCTATTAATCCGTCATTATACGCCTCATCTAAAGCTCTTTGAATATTAGAGGCTTCATTGTAAAACTCTCCTCTAATATAGATATAACATGTATGCGCTGATATTGCGAAGCTTGCCAGCAAACATCCTTCTATTAATTTATGCGGCTCAAACCTTAAAATATCACGATCTTTGCAAGTACCCGGTTCAGATTCGTCGGCATTAACCACCAAATAAGATGGTTTAAGTGAGTTTTTTGGCATAAACGACCATTTCATACCGGTAGAGAATCCGGCACCGCCACGGCCTCTTAAACCCGATTTTTTAATCTCTTCAATTATCCATTCTTGTCCTTTACTAATTAAACCCTTTGTATTATCCCAATCCCCCCGTTTTGTACTAGCTTTTATATCATGACTTTCCTTACCTTGCAGATTAGTAAAAATTCTATCTTCTTCTTTTAGCATATATCGCTCTATAATAAAGATTGATCTTAAGTTGATACTGTCATTCCCGCGAAAACGGGAATCCAGAAAAATTATAGTCATCCTGAATTTATTTCAGGATCTAATTACAAAAAGATGCTGAAACAAGTTCAGCATGACAAAGTAAAGCCTAGATTCCCGTTTTCACAGGAATGACATCAAAAATTCGACTCACACAACAACGCCTACTCACTTCTCCGGTAGTAATATCTCTCGCTTTCCGGTGTGATTTGGCGGCGAGACTATTCCATCCTGTTCCATTTTTTCGACTAAAATGGCAGCTCTATTATAGCCAATTCGGAGCGACCTTTGAATGTAACTAATTGAAGCTTTACGCTCAAGCCGTACTATTTGCACCGCTTTTTTATACAGCATTTCATCTGATGTTCCATCACCGTTAGCACTATCAAGAGAGTTATCGTCTTCATCGGATTGCTCAACCACTGCTGAAATATATTCGGGTGTACCGGTTTCTTTCAAATAATCGGTAATTTTCTCAATTTCATTTTCATCGACAAAAGGACCATGCACCCTGGTAATTTTTGAAGTATTACCCATAAATAACATATCTCCCATACCAAGTAACTGCTCAGAACCCTGTTCACCTAAAATTGTTCGGCTATCAATTTTAGAAGTAACTTTAAAACTAATACGACTAGGAAAATTTGCTTTAATTACACCGGTAATAACATCTACCGAAGGTCTTTGCGTTGCCATAATAATATGAATACCGGCAGCTCTTGCCATTTGAGCAAGTCTTTGAATAGATAGCTCAATATCCTTACCGGCCACTAACATTAAATCCGCCATTTCATCAACGATTACGACAATAAATGGTAATTTCTCCATATTCATCTCTACCGTTTCATAAGTAGGTTTGCCGGTCTCGTGATCAAATCCCGTTTGAACGGTACGCTCAAGCGTTTTACCTTGTTTTGCCGCTTCTAAGATTTTGGCATTATAACCGGCTATGTTTTTAACACCGATATTCGACATCATTCTATAACGATTTTCCATTTCCTTCACTGCCCATTTAAGAGCTACCACCGCCTTTGCCGGCTCGGTTACGACAGGCGTAAGTAAATGTGGGATCCCTTCATAAGCGGATAATTCTAACATCTTTGGATCAATCATAATAAGCCGACACTCTTCAGGAGTATAACGATAGAGTAACGAGACGATCATCGCATTAATTCCGACCGACTTACCGGAGCCAGTAGTTCCCGCTACAAGCAAGTGAGGCATTTTAGCTAAATCGGCTATTAAAGGTTTGCCAGCTAAATCTTTTCCTAAAATTAATGGCAATAAAATAGAATGATCCTGATATTCCGGCGTCTCGATTAATTCCTTTAAGCAAAAAAATTCTCTATGCTTATTTGGCAATTCAATGCCAAGAACGTTTTTACCCGGCACCACCGCTATTCTCGTTGATAAAGCTGAAAGTGATCTGGCTATATCGTCTGATAACCCTACTACCCTCGAAGTTTTTGTTCCTGCAGCTGGCTCGAATTCATATAAAGTAACTACCGGCCCCTGACTAATATTAATAATCTTTCCTTTAACCCCGAAGTCACTTAATACACTTAATAATTTTTCTGATTTTTGTTTAAGCTCCGAAGAAGAGTCACTTTTTATATGTTGGTTATCGGCATTCCTTAGTAGTGAAACAGGAGGTAACGGCGATAGACTATTTTGCTCAATTTTAGGTGGCAATGCTGCTCTATTAAAAAATTTTGGCTGAATATTAGCTGCCTGCCTGGCAACGTCCGGTTTATTCTTTATTAACGCTTCCGGGGCAGCAAAATAAGAAGGAGTAACTCTTGAGCGATTTACTTCTTCTTTTTTAGGTAATAAAAATTTTGCCAGTGATAAGCGGGATAATATATTGCGTGTTTGATAAGATAGGAATCTATACAAATTTATTATAGAATCTTTTAACCAGGTAAATTTTACTTCGAGTAGAATAACAAATAAAATAAAGGTCAAAAAGATTAGTATAAGATAAAGTTGCCCTGTAAATTGTTTGAAGAAATTAAAACTAACTATTCCAATCGCTCCGCCAGCACTTCCTCGCAAATAAGGTATTTCAAGCTTGGCTAATAATGTTGCCATACTAAGGATTGTCAACAACATTACAATCATACGAACAAATATCCGCTTATTTTGCGCTAACCAACGGTTTTTAGCCCAAATAAAACAATAAATAGGTAGGATGAAAGCAGCTATGCCAAAAAATTGGTATAAAAAATCCGATAAATACGCCCCAAAAACTCCTAACAAATTGTCAGAATAACGCTCTGTTACCAGATTAAAGCAAGGATCATCGGTTTTATAAGTAGTTAAAGCAAAAATAATGCTCAAACCGATTCCCCCTAAAATAATCGCCTGCAGCTTATTATTGGAAAAAAATTTATTTATATAGTATAACACAAAAATTATTGCTAAAAAAATTGCAAACCATTAATAATATATAACTAATTCGGCAAATTGATACAAGGATAATTTAAAAAAGTAAAAAGCATTATATGAATTACCGCCATATCTATCATGCAGGTAATTTTGCTGATATCGTCAAGCATTTAGTACTTATTGCTCTTATTGAACAGCTAAAAAAAAAAGAAAAGCCTTTCGCGGTTTTGGACGGTTTTGCCGGAGTTGGTATTTATGACCTAAATTTAGAGGCGGCACAAAAAACATCCGAGAGTTTAACCGGTATTAAAAAATTACTAAGCTTTACAAAGTCTGTGACCGACTTACCTAATATTTTACAAATTTTTTTAAATTTGGTAAAAACTTTCAGGCAGGACTATTATCCGGGCTCACCTTTGATAATTACTAAATTATTAAGACCAAATGATCGCTTAATTGCCTGTGAGCTTCACCCGGCAGACTATTTAAGCCTAAAAAGTTTATTATCGAATACCTATGAAATGGATGCATATACGGCTATTAAAGCTTTTCTCCCTTTTAAAGAAAAAAGAGGTTTAATTTTTCTTGATCCACCTTTTGAAGTGAAAAATGAATTTGATAGGCTATTCGAAGCAATCAAAGAGATAAAATCCAGAGCACTTAATAATTGCGTTCTTATTTGGTATCCAATTAAAGATCGAATTTTGATTAGAGATTTTTATCACAAGTATAAAAATATAGGTTTTAAAGAAACGCTAATTATTGAGTATGAGCTTCTACATTCTGATAAAAACATGATAAAATGTGGACTGATGATAATTAACCCGCCTAATATTAAAGATGACATAATGCAAATAAGCGGTTACCTTACTATGGCCTTAAATTTAAAAGTTACTAGTAATTATTTATAATGTTATCTTCACACAAAAATTATTTATTGTTATTAATTATATTTGTCCTACAAGGATGTAATAGTTTTAATTCATCTCACGATAAAACCTTACTTACTAGTACTGCGCAACAATTAGAGAAAAAATATAAAATACATCATGCTGAGCTAGTCGTACAGTATGATCTTACTAATGAAAACGGCAGTAAAAACTGTTTATATACTAAAAATCTTGGGCTAATAATCAATAACCCTAATAAAAATAAAATTTTCTTACAGAAATTTCATAACAAAAAGCCGCAAGAGTTTAATAAAGCAGCCGGCCCAAAGATAGTCGTAATCAAAAATTTATTATCACAATTACAAGGAAAATATCAGTTTTTGTCTAGCGCCGAGGCTCGTTATTTTGCAAAAAATTATAATCCCGACGGAAAAAATAATATATCAGAGCTTTTAAAAGTTGATAAAATAATTAGCTCTATACCTTTAATGATGCCTGAATGCGATACAAAAGTTACCAGCCATTACGGTGTTCGGAAAAGTCCCCATAAAAAGAAAAGAAAGAAAAAGTGTTTTCATAGAGGGATTGATTTACAGGCTAAAAAAGCAGCGCCAGTATATGCATCGGCAACCGGCGTAGTTACCAAAGTTGCAAGAGTTCACGATTACGGAAATTTTATAGAAATTAAGCATTTTCGTAATATTACTACTAAATACGCTCATTTAAAGGAAATGCATGTTAAGGAAGGGTGTCGGGTGACAAGAGGACAGCTTATAGGTATTCAAGGCAGAACAGGTAACGCCACCGGTGAGCATTTACATTTTGAAATTTTGTTAAATAATAAACCCGTTAATCCGTTTGATTTTATATCACATAGTCATAATTAATGTTTAAGCTTATATATCCTAAATTTTGGCAAAGCAGGAATATTATTGCCTATCTATTATGGCACCTTAGCCTTATATATCTACTTGTAAGTTTTTTAAGAAAACTATTTGCACGGCCTATTATTTTCCCTGCCAAGATAATTTGTGTCGGAAATAACAGCGTCGGCGGTACAGGCAAAACTCAAATAGTGATTCACTTAGCAAAATTATTATCTGTAGAGAATATAAAATTTGTTATTGTTACTAAGGCTTACGGCAGCGATCTTACTACGGCAATTATCGTAAGAAAGCACCATACTGCTATAGAAGTAGGTGACGAGTCTTTAATATTGTCCAAGTATGGTACGGTTATTGCTACCAGGAAAATTCAACAAATTATTCCTTTAATCAATGAGATTAAACCTAGTGTAATTATAGTCGATGATTTTCTACAAAACCCCAATTTCCACAAGGATTGTACCATTTTAGCAGTAGATGCTCATCGGCTTTTCGGTAACGGTTTTTTAATTCCTGCAGGTCCTTTGCGGGAATATCCAAAGAAAGCTCTAAAATCCGCCGATTTAATTATGGCCATAAGTGCCGAAAATTGGAACCCTCCTAATATTTTAATGTCCTATACTGCTAAATTAGTACAAGCGAAAATTGTACTCTCAAAAAAAATAGATAAAACAAAAAATTACTTTGCTTTCAGCGGCATCGGCAATCCTGAGCGTTTTTTTCTTACTCTAAAAAATTATGGTTTAACGATAGCAGGTTGTGAAATTTTTCCTGATCATTATAATTATTCAAAAAAAGATTTAGAAAATTTGCTGGCAAACGCTAAAAAATATAACGCCGCGCTTATCACTACTAGAAAAGATTACGTAAAACTTTTGCCTTTAAAGGATGCAGATACTGAAATAATTTGTTGTGACGTAGAACTATTGATAGATAACCCGCAAAAACTAGACGACTTACTTTATGCAAAAATTTTTAAAAAATATTAGATATTTACTTGAATATTTTGTTGTTATTACAGCAATGAAAATATTAGGCCTATTCGGTATTGATCGAGCCGGAAATATTTGTAGTTTCATAGCAAGAAAAATCGGCATATTACTCGCTGTTAATAAAATTGCTCGAAAAAATATTCATGCCGTTTTTGGTGATAGCCTTGATAGTGAAGCAATTATCGATCAAACTTGGGATAATTTCGGTAGGTTTATCGGCGAATTCCCGTATATTAGTACTATGTCCGAGCAAGAGTTATTGCGAAGAATAAAAATAATAGGTATCGAAAACATTGAAGAATTTCAAAAAACCGGACAACCGTTTTTATTATTTACCGGTCATTTTGCCAATTGGGATATCGCACTTAAACTTATCCATAAGTTTTATCCTGAATTCTCCATAATATACCGCCGCTCTAATAATCCGTATGTTAACCGATTAATCAATGAAATTCGCACTAGCGATAAATTAAGTCTAATTCCAAAAGGCGCAGAAAGCAGTAGAGGCTTAATTAAAGCAATAAAACAACGACATGCTATTGCTATGCTGGTTGATCAAAAAATGAATGACGGTATAGAAGTGCCGTTTTTAGGGCTTCCTGCCATGACACCGCATGCTATAGCCAAAATTGCTCTGCAATTTAAATATCCGATTATACCTTGCCAAATAATTCGTACACATGGCAGTTATTTCAAATTAATATTACATCCACCTCTTACATTGCAGCAAACAGGCAATGATAAAGTCGATTATTATAACATCATGTTAAATATTAATCAGATTTTAGGAGAATGGGTTAAACAAAACCCAGGGCAGTGGTTTTGGTTTCATAATAGATGGAAGAAATAAATTATACCTACATTCCATATTACTCCCGCATGCGCAAGAAGGCTTTATTGCATGTCTCGAAATCATTACAAAATATTGTCATTGCGAGGAGTGTAGCGACGCGGTAATCTAAAAAAAATAGCTAGATTGCTTCGCTTCGCTCGCAATAACGAGTGAAATTTTAGATTGCCGCCCCTTCCTTCAGTCGTTCGCAATGACGATATCAATCTTTAGTTAATAATGCTGAATAATAAAATATCACTATTTGTTAATAGCAACACATATTTCCAGCTGATTAATCATTTGTAAATATTGCCGGTAAAATACTTGGTGATCAACATTCGCAAACGACCAATTTTCGCTTTCTAGCATCACTATATTAGCGTTTAATTTTTTATAAAGCCTTGCATCTTGCTGCGTATCTAAAATTAAGCATTTATTAGCCGACTTACTTAACAATTTTTCTAGCTTACTTATATATTTTAAACTTTTTTGACTTACGCTATATAATTTTTGAATTTTAATTTTTGTATTGATAAAGAAATATTGTGTACTATCGTTTAGTAAAATTACATCTTGCAGTCCAGCAAATTTATATTTTTTGATTTTACTTAAATCTTCTAGCTGTTTTAAAGCTAAATCAAGATTATAATTTATGTCTTTCTGTAGGTTAGGCAGTTTCTGCACTAATATTAATGATAATTCCTCTAACAAAATCTTAACATTATCAAGGTCTAGCCAAATATGCCAATTAATTTCGTTATTATCCTTGATGATTTTTAAAGATTTGATATCACTAAGCTTTATAATATTTGTGCTGTGCATTCGCATTAATTTCTCAGCAAAACTATCAAATCTCTCATCTATATAAATAGCTATATCGGCATTTTTTACTTTCGCAAGATCACTTGGCTTTAAATGATAATGATGAGGACAACCGCTATTTACGGCTAAGCTATCTATAACAACTTTATCTTTAACTAACATTGCAACAATACTAGCTATTGGCGTAATGCTTGTAACTATCTTGGATTTATGTTCATCTCCAAAGCTTTTAAGACTAATTAATAATGAAATTATCAGGAATAGGATTTTAGTTTTCATAATTGTATTTTTTTGAGTTCGATGTTATGCCTTATGTATCGGACAATTTTTAAAAAGCCCTCGATGTCATCCCCGTGAAAACGGAGATCCAGAAAAAATAACCTTAATATGGATACAAAAATTATATTATTTGATAAAATAAACATATAAAAAACAAGTTTTTTTATATGTTTTACTGGATTCCCTCCTACGCGGGAATGACATTAACCGCTTTTTAAGAGCCATGCAACAACGCTCGAATCTCCTAGCAATAACTTTTTTATTTTTCTATAAAAGTTAGCAATTGTGATTTAGTTTGCACAAAATCATTCTCTATCCAGATGTTTTTCACATATTCCAATTGCTTGCCTATTTCTTTATTTTCTATATTTATTCTTAATAGATCATGACCGGTTAGAGGAAAAATAGAACGTTCTAATTGATCGTATTTATCAATGAATATTTGTATTTGTGAAAATTCTAATTTACCAATTAATGTAGCGGCAAATAAATATTCTTTATAAGCGCTATTCTCCCACCAAATTTTTTTCATATCAAACTCGGTTATTTTAGGTGAATTTATTAAGGTAATTATCGAAAATATTTTTGTTGCATCCTGTTTTGAATATTTCCAGTTTATCAATACATTAAGCTTTAAATCTTCTATTTTATATAATAAAAGCGCATAGCGTGTAGATAATTGCAGGTTAAAAAAACTGGCTTGCTCAAAGAATTTTACTTCATAATATTTCACGGAGAATATTAGCGATAATATTCCGGTATCAAACATTACTTTCAGAACTGTAGGAGAATTTTTTGATATTATTATTTTATCCATTTCGCTTTTTATGCGTTCTCGTGAAAGTATCTTTAAACCTTCTTGTAAATTTTTACATGCTTCTAACCCTTCGTCGTTGAGATGGTCGGCATAATAACTCGAGAAGCGAAAAAATCGTAAAATCCTTAAATAATCTTCTTTAATTCTTTGGCTTGCTTGACCGATAAATACTAGTTTTTTTAGTTTTAAATCTTCCAGGCCCTTGAAATAATCATATATCTTATTTTCAAACGGACAGTAGCTTAAGGCATTAATAGTAAAGTCTCTTCTTGCAGCATCAACGGCAAAATTATCGGTAAAAAGCACTTTTGCGTGACGTCCGTTACAATCAATGTCTTTTCTAAGAGTGGTAATTTCAAATTTTTCTTTATTTAAGATAGCGGTGACAGTCCCGAATTTTATACCGGTAGGGATGACTTTTATATCCGCTTTTGATAAAACTTTAATCACTTCGTCAGGTAATAAAGTAGTTGCTATATCAATATCATAACTATCTTTATTAAGCAAAGCATCACGCACACAACCGCCAATGAGCCGAGCTTGCCCGCCTTCTCGACGCAGCTCTGTTAAAATTTTTTTATAGCCCTTAGAGGAAATTTGTAAGAATTTTTTTATAATATACATTTGCTCTTCGGTATCATTCTCAATTAATATTAGTTTACTATAAATATTATTTTTACTTAAATCTATTGCTAATATTACCGGTTCTTATTTGGCATTTCGTACTATTACAAAAGATAAGCACTACCGACGCACTATTTAAAAAAGCTTTGTTAATAGTAACAAGGCTGCCGCGGCATTTAGTATTGGTAAGAAGATTAATATATATTTCTGCTTCTTCGCATTTTTTATTTTTTGAAAGATTTTCATAGTTAATGATGACTTTGTAACCTTGATTAGTTATAAAAATATTATTTGTTAAAGGAGAAACAGGACTATCTTTCTGTCCAAACCAGTTAGCCCAGTACTGCCTGTTAAATGTCGGCATTTTGTCAGCGTAAATTTCTAGCTGGTTATCTTTATTTTTAATCCCTACAGCGTTTGCGCCAGCATCAAATATTAAATCCGGCTTCGGCGAATAAAGCATTAATATAAAAGATACGCCCATAATCATAAGCCCCCAAAGTCGCCATTTCGTTTTCCAGATGCAAATCCAGAAAAAACCGAATAAAAAGAGTATAATACTCAAATTCGTTATATAACCGAAATACCATACTGCCGCCGGAAGGTTATTAAAATACTCTGCCGAGTAAATAATTATATCAATGAAAAAACCCATTATTTTTAAGATGAAGCCATCTATATTTAACCACATTAAAGGTAGCGATAATAATGCTAAAGGCATTAAAAAAAATGACATTATCGGTACAACGATAAGATTATTCGGAATGGAGTAAGTTGAAAATATGAAAAACTGATTTATTACTACCGGCGCGGTTATAATGCTGGCTAAAAAGCTCGAATAAATATTTGATGCCATATAAAATTTTATTGAAGAAAAAATTCCTTTATTATTACCGAGTAACCATTGATTTTTTAAATAAAATTCATAACCTGCTACTAAAGAGAGTACGGCAATAAAAGATAGCTGAAAACTCGGATGAAATATATATTCAGGATTCAGTGATAATATTATGAAAGCCGCAATGGCCAGAGAACGAAGCGGAAAACAGGAGCGTTCTATAATGATGGCATAGATAAAAATCGCCGCCATAATAAAGGCTCTGGTTGCAGCTATCTGCATACTGCTTAGCTCTAAATAACCAAAGCTACCGATTAGCGAGCAAAGCGCAGCTATTAATTTTATATTATAATTGTAGGAAAGGTAATTAGAGAGATTTAATAAAAAACGAGCTGATATAAATAAAATCATTGCCACTAACGATAAATGTAAACCCGATACGCAAAGTACATGCGATATACCGCTTTGCCTCATATCCTGCATTAATTGCCGATTGATGCCTTTCGTTTCGCCAAGTAATATTGCAGCTGCAAAATTACCTTTAATCGAGCCTAATTTCTCTACTAAATTTTGATAAATATCAAATCTAATTTTATAAATTACACTATTAGTAGATTTGTCATTATGTAGTAAAATTTTCGGTGGAGACATAGCATAGCCATTTGCACCTATTTCGGATAAATAGGCATAAAACCCAAAATCATAACCTCCTGGCAAGATGCTACCCTGCGGTTTATAAAGTTTAGCGAGCAAGCCAATTTTATCACTTACAATAATTTCTTTAAGATATTTTCTTGGTAAACTTATTCTAACTTTTTTTATATTACGATTAATTTTTTTTATTTTTATATCATTTAATACTATTTGTGCGCCGTGAATAGTCGGCTTGATGCTCTCAATAGTACCTATAACCTCAGTGATTATCGGCTTACCGATAATACTACCTTGTAAATTTAAAACTCTATATTTACTAATTAATAGACCAAAGGCAAAAGCGATAACGAGTCCACTACTAAATTGCCAAAATATTCCGTATTTTTTTGTAAGAAGCAATAATAAAGAAAAAAGAAAAATAGTAAAAATTACTAAAAAAGAAGGCTCAAAATTTAGCGAAAAATAAACAACGATACCGCAGATAAAACTAACAAAATACCATAAGCTAAGGTTGTTATACTCTTCCTCAAAAACACCTCTTAAGCATTGCATCATTTTTGCAACTTTAGATTAAATCCAGTATTATAGGTAGTTAATTTTTAAGTACAATAATTTATGTTTAGAAAGTTATGTTCTCACTAATCATTTTAAAACATTCTAAATGCATATTTATCCATATCATTACCAATAAATTAATAAAATTTAAGCTTCTTATTATACAAATGTTTCTATAACTTGATTTTTATTAACTTTTATCTTATAATACTCAGAAATTTAAGTAAGTATGTTTTATCTAACATGAATAGTAACGGTAGATTCACAGCTAAATGGTTTAAAAAGATAACTTTTTTGAACCATTTTTTTATTGCTTTTGCTTTTATTTGCTTATTAATTATTATAAATCCCTTGCAAGTAGAAGCCTCTTCTGCTCCTTCGCTACCTCATTATAGTAAGAACGATCATGAATCTAGCAATAGCGCCTCACTATCAGAATATAATGATCAATGGCTTTGGGATGAAGAAGACGGCACAGAATTAATCGGTTTATATCCCGAAGATGTTGGCATTGAAGATACTATTGACGTTATAGCACGAGATAATTTTTTAGAGCGGGGTGAGGAATATAATTTTGATGAACAAAAAAAACAAACAAATTTAAGCCAACCGATAGCCTTGGAAATGACAGAGAAAGGACAATCATTCCCTGTACAACAAAAAAAATTAATACCTCAACAAGAAACAGAAAAAGAAATAGACTTAAAAAGTACAGAAGAAAATACAGCAAATTTAAGCCAACCAATAGCATCGGAAATGACAGAGAAAGGACAACCATTCCATGTACAACAAAAAGAATTAATACCTCAACAAGAAACAAGCACCACAGACACGAGAGAAAAGAATCTACAGCCATCAACTACTTCCTTTAAGCTTGATAGCCATAAAAGTATAAACGTAAACAATTTTCTTATTGATAGAATTAATCAATATAAAGTTGCTCTAGGAGCCGGTGATGAAGATTTTAATGTTCAAAGAGGGATTTGGATTCGTCGTCTATATGGCATTAGTAATCAAGATTCAATTTGTAATATTTCCGGTTACAAAGCTAAATGGCAAGGCAGTAGCATAGGTTTTGATGTTGAAATAAATAATTATATTATTGGTATTACTTATAGTAATGTACGCTCAGTGTTTAATTTTAAAACTAATAAAGATAGCGACAAAGAGCTAGTTAAAAGTCATATATTTTCTATTTATGGGCAGAAAGAATTACCAAAAAACTTTACTCTGCAAGGCGTGGCTTCAATTGCACGTAATCAAGTAAAAAATATCACTAACTATTCACTTAACAATATAAAATACACTTCTAAAAACAAGTATTTCAACAACGGTTATAACCTAGAAACATTATTAAATTATAACTATATTATTAAATACGGAATGATTATCGTACCTAATTTCGGCTTAAAATATGTGCGCTCTCATGACGCTGCACATAACGAAAATGATGTTAATATACAAAATCCATTAATTAGAGCTAAATCTCATAATATTTTTACTGGTATTATCGGGACAAAATTGCTCTTACCGACAAAAAACATTTCTTCATCAATAAAAATAGGAGGAACGTTACAAGCTTCTATTGAGCAAAGTTTTAGTGAGAAAACCCAAAAGTTAACAAAAACTATAATAAGCCGAGCAAATAGTAGTTTAGAGCAAAGCTATATTATGCCAAAACAACCTAAATTATCTTATAATATTGGAGGAAATATCTTCGCCTATATAAAAGGTATCCAGATTTCTCTAGACTACAATTATCACCTACATAAATATTACCGAAGCCATCAAGGAACTATTAAATTAACAAAAAATTTCTAATAATTTTTTTATTAATTAGATTTTATATACCTAAAGCTTGGCGATACAACTCAAGCATTGCATCTTGTTCAGCTAACTTATCTCTATCAAGTTTTTTTAATTTTAAGATAGCTTTCATTGCTTTGGCATCAAAACCGTGAGAAGAAGCATCTTGAAAAATATCTTTTATGTCTTCAGATAATTCTGCTTTTTCTTGTTCTAATCTCTCTATTTTATTTATATATTGCTCTAATTGTTCTTTTACTATTACTTCAGACATAAAAACTACTTAACCTTTTGAAATTTATTATATAATATACAAAACTGAAAAATTAGAAAAATAGATGAATTATTTTTCTTGTTATTTATATATAATTTTAATAAAAATACTAGAAAAATTTCAGGTAGCAATACCTCAAAAGATTTATCTTTAACTAGAGTACAATTATGATGAATGGAGAATTTTTAGCATACCCGTTGATTTTTATAATCTTTATCGTTCTCGTAGTAAAATTACGAGAATATGCTAAAGAACTACAAGAAAAGCATCTCAAATTAATGCAATTTTATTTAGACAGGAAACTTATTTACAATATAGTTACTAACGGTTTTAAATCAGAAAGTAAACGACAATATGATTTTGAATTTATTCGTAAAATTAAAGAGTATTTTCAACTAGAAGAGGTAAGGATTATAAAATATAACTCCTTAAAAAATGATGATAACTTAGCTCCTATATTTAAAGAAACGCTAGAAAATATAATATCAAATTATTCTGCTGAAAAGAATTCTGATTCGGACGATTCTTATATCATTTTAGACCCTGTAGAAATCGCTAATCATAATTATCGATTATATATATACTTTCCTTGCAAAAAATCAGCCGGTAAAAATCATGATGAAAATATTATTTGTATAAAAAAGAATATAAATAATTTTAGCAACGACGAAATATTCACCCTAGATACTTGTATACACATCTTTAAGAAAATTTTTCCTATTTGATATATTAATGTTTATAAGTGAGTTATTTGATCAACGCTATTACGATGGCTTTGACTCCTTGGTTTAGGCGCATGGAGGTTTGAACTACTTTTTATACTTATGTCAGAAGAATATTGCTCAAATTCTTTCTTAATTGCCTTTAACTGTTTTTGTTGTGGTTGCTGTATCAGTTCTTCAGTTGGTGCTATTTTATTAATTAAATTTTTTTCTATACTTTTTCTCCTGGCTAAAAAAGTATCTTTATCAAAAGTTGGCCTTTCTACTTTTTGCATTTTTGTATAAGTAAATTTATCTTCGGTTATTCTTTCTTCACTTAAACTCTCATCATATGCAATATTTTTAACTATTTCTATGGGAATATTATCCATGCTAGCCAAAGTTATAACTTTTGTGTCTAAACTAATATTAGTATCTTGTAACAAAGTTAATTGTAAAGTTGTAATGAAATTCTCTTTATTCTCGTCGGTGATCTCATTGTTAAAAGAATCCGGGGTCCATAAAACATCTTCGAAACATTTTCTGATTCTTGCCTGATCCTTAGGAAAAAGCGTTATCTCTTTACTTTCAACCATAGCAGAAAAAGCTTTATGCCATAACTCTTTATTCTCTTCTTTTGATATATTAGGTATTGCATTTTCTTCTGCCAAACGATCTAATAATAATTTATTATAAGTAGGCGAACTGTGGGTTGTAGCTGCAAAAAAATCTTCAACTTTTTCTTCTGATTTTATTACAGCCGTAACAAAATCTTTTATTCGTGCTGTTAAAGATTTACCATAGCGGTTTTCGTAAGACTTTATTTTACTCTCTAGCATTTCAAGCATTTCCGAAGGTTTAATTTTAGTCACATAATTATATAATTCTCGAAATGTTGAACTATCAATATTATGTCTTAAAGCCTCACGAATAGATCGAGTAGTACAATTACCGAGGAATTGCGCATTAGTCATTAATGCTTTGTCGTCTACTATAGGATTATCAAAAAACTTTTTGTGATGTTCTTCTATATCTTTTTTATGTTGCACAATGGTGTGGCGATGGGCGCGAACATTATTTTTGCTACTATTCCTAGAATCTTTTAATTCCTGCAGCATTACTTTTTTTATTCCTTCTTTTGACTGATATTTCGTTTTAAGTGGAAACTTAATTGCTGAATAAATAGGTATGAGAGGAGCATTAAGTCCTTTATAACTTTTGTTTTTGCTAGCTGCTACTAATTTATCTTTAATACTTTGATCTAGTTTGTTATTATCTATATCAGCATCCATACCAGCATTATAAATAGTACGATAATATTTATCGTTTTCTTTTGAATATTTTATAATATTGGCATGCTTTTCTCCTATATCTGAAATATTAATGTAACTAATATAAGCAGAATTTTGACTCTCAATATTTTCTACATTTTGAGATAATCTATTTATTGCTTTGCTGAAAGTTGAAAAAATAAATTGATATTCTTTAGCTTGTAAACGCATTTCATCAATATGACGGCTGATATTTGCTAATTTAATATTAGGAATATCTTGAGTAGCTAAATATCCTTCAATAAGCACTCTATAACCTAGTAAAGTTTTATACTGCTGTGACCCTAAGTTTTGAGCATAATTTATTATAGGATTATCAGCACGATCTGCTTTTTCATTTTTGATTACTTCCTTTACTGCAGAATTATATTTTTTTAAATTATTATAAGCTTCTTTAGCTTGCTTATATTCTTTAAAACTTATTTCAGGCTCTCCTCCTTCCATATAAAATATATTTTAATTGACTGCCAGCAAGCTAACATGAGATTAATATTTTATCAATCAATATTATAACTAGTAATTAGAAGATTAAGGGATGTCTTTATTTAAACCTAAACTATAATTTTTAACCGATCTGATACTTGGCATAGGCAAATTTTTTGTATATGCTGTTATGAAATCAAAATAACATTAATTAATTAAACTATAATAATGCAGCTATATCCTTTAAAAATGCTACCCGATAAAATCAATTTTGATTTTATGAGTTTTAAAAAAATAAGTTATACGTTATCTATTCTATTATCGCTAATTAGCATATTATGGGTAGGCGTATATAAATTTAATTTCGGTATTGATTTTGCCGGTGGTATCGTTATCGAGGTAAGACTTGATCAATCACCGGACCTACCCAAAATGCGCGAAGTATTAGGAGGACTTGGTATCGGCGAGGTAGTACTACAAAATTTTGGCAGCAAACGAGATTTATCTATTAGATTTGGTAGCAGTAGCGAAGAAAATTTAATGAAAAATATTGAACTCATTAAAAGTACTTTACAAGAAAATTTCCCTTATAGATTTGAATATCGTAAAGTGGATTTCGTTGGTCCACAAGTTGGTCAACAATTAATTAAGGCAGGTATTTTAGCAATGCTATTCTCTTTTGCAGCGATTATGATTTATATTTGGTTAAGGTTTGAATGGTATTTCGGTCTCGGGATATTAGTAGCTTTAGTACATGACGTTATTTTGAGCCTTGGATTTATGAGCATGACGGGCCTAGATTTTAACCTAAGTACCATAGCAGCAATTCTTACAATAATAGGCTATTCAGTCAATGATTCGGTAGTTATATACGATAGGATCAGAGAAAATTTACGCAAATCACATAAAAAAGTTATCTCTCAAATTATTAATATTAGTATTAACGAAACATTATCAAGAACTATTTTAACGGTAGTTACTACTTTACTTGCTAATTTGGCATTAGTAATTTTCGGCGGTGAGGCGATTCGTAGTTTTAGTGTATTAGTATTCTTTGGAATTATTGCAGGGACATATTCGTCAATTTTTATCTCTGCACCAATACTTACATTATTTGCCACTAAAAAAATAGCTAAGTAACATGCTAAAAACGCTATTTAATTTAACCGCTAAAACCTATTTACTATTCCAGCTTATCACTAGGATAGTTTTAAGCATTTATGCTTTACAATACGGACAAATTACTTTTACCGATTTGCCATTAATATTTATTCTAGGAGAAGTTAACGATCTAATATCCTTTAGTTATTTTTTACCAGTAACATTAATTTTAACGTTGTTATTTTATTCAATCTTATCAAAGTGGAAATTTTTATATCAATTACTTTGTTATATATTTTTCTGCTGTTTCATCAGTTTTTTGATCTTTATCACAATTGCCGAAATTACCTTTTGGGACGAATTCAGTACAAAATTTAATTTTATTGCCGTCGATTATTTAATTTATACGCATGAAATTATTGGCACTGTGAAAGAATCCATGCCGTATATCGAGATGTCAATCGGCATTGTGACCGCCTCTTTAGTTATTACTTATTTGTTACGCAAAACTTTAATTATTGCCGCAAATAACATAAAAATTAAATCTTCTTTAAGTGCGATAATTATTTTAAGTATATGTAGTTTCACGGCTTTTAAATTCTACAGTCCTGAAAAACTTAAATTCTCTAATAACCGATATGCCTCAGAGTTAAGTAAAAACGGTCCTTATGAATTTTTCTCTGCTTATTTTAATAATAGCTTAAATTATAATAGTTTTTATCCAGTAATAGAGGATAAACACGCTTTGAATATAGTACGCACATTACTTCAAAAAGATAATTCAAAATTTTTATCCATTAATTCCATAGAGCGCATTATTACTCCAAAAACTTTATCCGCCAATAAATATAATGTTATACTCATTACTGTTGAGAGCCTCAGCGGAAAATTTATGAAAAGCTTCGGGAGTTCAGATAATATAACGCCTTATTTGGATGAACTTGCTGATAACAGCATATTTTTTACTAATCTATACGCTACAGGTACAAGAACGGTCCGAGGTTTAGAGGCTATTACCTTATCTGTACCGCCAACTCCTGGCTCTTCAATTATTAGAAGACCTGATAATCAAAATTTATTTAATATCGGTACTGTTTTTAAAGATCGAAACTATCAAATTAACTTTATTTTCGGCGGCTATAGCTATTTCGATAATTTTCAAAATTATTTTACTGGCAACAGTTATAATATAATTGACCGTAGTAACTTAACGGCAAATGAAATAAGCTTTGCAAATATCTGGGGGGTAGCCGACGAAGATATATTTAATAAATCACTTGAGACAGCCGATCAGGATTATAGCAACGGTAAGCCGTTTTTTTCTTTGATTATGACTACCTCTAATCATCGCCCTTATACTTTTCCTGATAATAAAATTGATTTGCCATCCGGCGGAGGACGCAATGCCGCAGTTAAATACACCGATTACGCAATTGGTAAATTTTTAGAGAAAGCAAAAACTAAAGGGTGGTTCGATAATACTATTTTTGTAATTACTGCCGACCATTGCGCTGCGAGCGCCGGTAAAACAGAATTACCAGTTAATAAGTATCACATACCTTTAATTATTTATGCTCCTAAAATATTATCTCCTCGAAAAATAGATAATTTAGCAAGTCAGATAGACATAGCACCAACGATTTTCGGCTTATTGGATTTTGAATATAAAAGTAAGCTCTGGGGGCAAGATATATTAAACGCCCCTGCTAATAGAGCATTTATAAGTACTTACCAATTGCTTGGTTTTATGAAAAACGAATATTTAGTAATTCTAAGTCCGAACTCTCTACCCCAAACTTATAAATTATCCTCAAATGGTGAAAAACAAAAAATTTCTAATTTACCGCTCTTAACCGAAGAAGCTATTAGTTTTTACCAAACAGCCTATGATTTTTATATGCAAGGCAAAATGACGGAATAGTGTAAATCTTTCATTTATGGGATTTAAGCAACGATATTCCAAAACTTGCAGTACTTACCCTCAAAGATATAGAAAATCATATTTCTATTGATAAAGGTAAAGGTGAATGGCAGCATCTTACTATATCGTTTTCGATATTTGCAGAAAAATTTACAAATATAATCGCTATATAATCGATTGTTAAGGCTTATATGCTTTAATACGATGTCAACAGACACTTTTTAAACGATTTTTATTTACATGAAAGCAATTACTCTGAAGGACAATAGCAAAATACGTTGACAACTAAATTTGCTGTTTTTATACTATACAAAATATTAGCATAGTCAGCAAATGACCTCTAACTACCGAATTAATATGTTAACTCAAATTATAGAACGCATGCGCTCTATAATTCGTCACCCTGGCCAGTTATTAAAAAAAAAGAAAAAACGAAACTGTCCCTGTTGTGGTTATAGTGGAACTTTTATTAGTATGCGTAAAAATCTTCCTGAAATGCGTTGCCCGAATTGTGCATCACGCCCCAGAGATAGATTATTTGCTCACTATACGATACAGCATAATATTAACTTGGAAGAAAAATATATTTTACATTTTTCTCCGGAACCCAATCTTTTTAGACGTTTAAAACGTAATCCTAATTATATTTCTAGTGATATTAAGAAAAGTAAATATGCAAAATTTTATGTTGATATAACTGATATTTCCTATCCGGATGATTATTTTGATATTGTTATATGCAACCATATTATGGAACATGTGGAAGATCACATAAAAGGATTTAAAGAATGTTATCGTGTACTAAAAAACGGTGGTATTGCCTTTTTCAGCGTTCCATATAACTCAAGCCTTGAAAAAACTTGGTACCCTCCGCACGATATGCCAAAAGAAGAAGTGGAAAAAATTTGTGGGTGGGATCATAAGCGTATTTATGGTCAGGATTTTCCCAATATTATTTCTGATGTTGGCTTTACAGTGGAAACTTATTTATTAAATAACGAAAATACTGAAAAATATGTTACTACTTTAAGTGACCCAATTTTTATTGCAAAAAAAATAGTTACAGCCAAATAACCGGGGCAAAATTCTTAGTATATTTTAGTCGTGAAAACCTAATAGTAATGTGGAGGCTAGTGTATGATTGCTAACCTCAAGGAATCAAAGAAGCCAAATAAATGACACTTTTTTCTACAACAAATTTTCTACAACAAAATTTACAAGCAATATAGAAAAAGGCTAATATAAGCTAATCGTTTTTGTTAAAATATAAAATATTATTTTTAATTTCTATTTAATCATTTTGTCCTAACATATCTATTCCCCATGGCTCATTTTCTGAATGAGAGACGATATTATGTGATATTTTCTTTTGTATAAAGTTTTCTAGTTCTCCACTAGATTCTGCTAATGTGTAATTAATAGCGTGATCAGACATTTTGTTAATCAATAATTCACAAATTTTCTCTAATCCTTTGCTAGCTGCATAAGTCAAAACTGTTTTATTATCTTTATCAATAAAGTTAATAGCGTGGTCAGACATATTAGCAATTAGCTTTTCTGCTTCTATTTCTTTTCTCTCTTCTATTGCTTCTATTAGTTTTTTATTGCAAGCTTGAGACCAACTAAACATAAGTATATCCTTATTAAATTCTATATATTTTAATATTTTGTTAAACAAAATATAGATAAGGGACTTAGTAGGCTGTGAAAGCCTTGAATTTAATATAATATTTTAATATTTGGCGTGAATTGGAAAAAAAAATAAAAAATGGTGGAGCCAGGGGGTCTCGAACCCCCGACCTCTTGGCTGCCAGCCAAGCACTCTACCAACTGAGCTATGACCCCGATTATGGACATGATTGTTCGCAGATAAGGTAAGCATATTCAATGTCACTCCCGCAAATACATTGTCGCGTAGATACCTTAAATTTCATTGAAAAGCACCTCTTGGTACTGTTGCAATCCAAGGCCCCCTAATATAATAAGGGCTTTATGAGATTTGGTGTGCTTATACTATAATTATAAAGTCGAATCCATAAATTTTTTAAATATATTGTTTTTTTCTAATATATTTACTTCTTCTATACACCAAGGAGTAAAATTTGGCAAAGATTCTTTTAAATAAAGCAAAAAATCATTCCATTGAAATAATTTTACTTTTTCGACTTCGTCTTTATTTATATTGATCTCATCATTTGATACAGCTAAATAAATCGGGCATATTTCATTTTCTACAATATTATTTAAGGTAAATTTATAACGATACTTACTAATAAAGTATAATTTTTCTAAGGTCATACCTAATTCAAATTTAGCGTGCCTATGTACTGCATCCTCATAGTTTTCGTTAAGCCGCGGATGACCGCAAAAGCTATTTGACCAAAATGTAGGCCAGGTTTTTTTGTTAGAATTTCTTTTTTGTATTAATAATTCTTTTTCATTATTAAAAAGAAAAACTGAAAACCCTCTGTGTAAAGGTGTAGCAGAATTATGAACGGTCGGTTTGTCTTCTATCCCAAGCACGTTATCGTGCTCATCAACCAATACAACGTGATTAATAATCATTCTTTTGCATAACTTCTTTATTAATAGATTCTTTCGTTAATACATGATATTTTTGTTTTACTTTTTCTAAAGTATAATCCCCATCATACTTACCATTTATACTAATAACCTTTTGCAAATAAAAATTTAATTGTTCTATATCTTCATTTAGCTCTTTACCCTCATCATCATTAATAATGTAGGATATGGTTTTGTTTCTAAAATTAGTAAAATAAGATTTTATTTCATGGATTTTTTTCATAATTATAGGAATGTCTTCTGGCTTTATTACCAATAACGCTATTAATATAACTACTATTATTTCGCCTAAAGACATTAAATTAATTTTTTATGTTTATATCTAGGGTTTAAAGTATTTTCGCCTTTCTCTTTTAACATATAATCGTGATAATCCTGATAATTTCCTTCAAACCAGGTCGCATCACCTTCTTTATCATAAGCGATAATGTGCGTGGCTATCCTATCCAAAAACCAGCGATCATGACTAATTACTAAAACACAGCCAGCAAAATCTAAAATAGCATCTTCGAGCGCTCTTAAGGTGTCTAAGTCGAGATCGTTTGAAGGTTCATCAAGGAGTATGACATTCGCCCCTTCTTTTAACAATTTTGCTATATGTACTCTATTACGTTCACCTCCGGAAAGTTGACCAACTTTTTTTTGCTGGTCTCCGCCTTTAAAATTAAAAGCTGCACAATAAGCTCTACTTTTTATTATTCTACTACCAAGCTGTAACTCGTCAAGCCCTTCAGAAATTTCTTCCCATACGGTTTTATTATCATTAAGGTGGTCACGTGATTGATCAACATAACCTAATTTAACTGTTTGCCCAAGCTTAATTGAGCCGTTATCCGATGTTAATTTTCCTGTAATAATATTAAATAAAGTAGATTTGCCTGCGCCGTTCGGACCTACTATACCAACGATTGCTCCACGTGGAACTTTAAAACTGAAATCCGATAATAATATTTTGTCACCAAATTTTTTAGCTATATGATCTGCTTCTATTACTAAATCTCCAAGACGAGGACCATTTGGTATGATAATTTGAGTAGGATCACTTTTTTGGTCCTGGTGTTTATTAAGCAACTCCTGATAAGCGGTAATACGAGCTTTACTTTTAGACTGCCTAGCTTTCGGCGATTGACGGATCCATTCAAGTTCACGGTTTAGCTGTTTCTGCCTATCATCTTCTTCTTTACTTTCTAATGCCAGCTTTTTTTGTTTTTGTTCTAGCCAACTTGTATAATTAGATTTCCAGGGAACACAATTACCTCGATCGATTTCCAATATCCATTCGGTAACATTATCCAAAAAATAACGGTCATGTGTAATAATTACTACGGTACCTTTATAGTTTTTTAAGAAATCTTCGAGCCACGAAACCGATTCTGCATCTAAATGGTTTGTTGGTTCATCAAGTAACAGCATATCTGGTTTTTCCAAAAGCAATTTACATAATGCAACTCTTCTTTTTTCACCACCGGAAATTTTTTCAACATTAGCTTCTTTTGACGGACAACGTAATGCTAACATTGCAATATCTATTTCACGCTCTAAATTCCACGCATCACAAGCATCTATTTTTTCTTGCAAATCTGCTTGTCTAGTAAGCAATTTATTCATTTGCTCGTCGGTCATTTCACTAGCAAATTTATTACTTATTTCATTAAATTCATCAATAAGTATTTTTTTCTCATTTAACCCTTCCATAATGTTATCAAAAACATTTTTATTAGGATTAAGATGAGGCTCTTGAGGCAGATAACCCACTTTAATGCCGTTGGCAGGAGACGCTCTACCATCAAATTCCTTGTCAATTCCTGCCATAATTTTCAGCAGCGTAGACTTACCTGCACCGTTGGGACCTATTATACCGATTTTAGCACCGGGCAAAAATGATAAGCGTGTTTCTTTTAGAATTTGTTTACCGTTGATAGTTTTACTCAAACCATCCATTTCATAAACATATTGATATGACATAGATTATTAGTTCCTTATATTATTATTTAATGCCGATGAATATATCTACTACCGCATTTTTTGACTCTGCCGCTCTATGATCATAAAACTCAAAATCAGTTTTATAATTTCTATCGCCTCCTAATTGTTCTGGATTCATCTTCCAAATTTTTTGCCAGCCATCTATTACAACGCCTGGCATTACACCTGGTTCTGTAGTAAATTTTATGTATTTTTGTGGAGGTATAATTAAACTATGCATATTTAAAGGAATTTCATTTATTGAATTTACCTCTTCCGCGATAAAAAATGTGTATCCTCCTGTATGATCACTTTCATACTCGGTATATGCACAAAATGTAACTCCTGGTTTTTTACGATCCGGTATCTGCACTAAATCTTGAGAAAAAAACTTCTGTATACATGTACCAATTTTAGCAGTTTGAGTATTAAATTCTTTATCATTATTTGTTCGTACTTTAATTCCCACCAGTTTTATTTCCTTCAGTTCTACAAAATATTTTTTCATTTTTACCTTAACTGAATTTTAATAAAATTGTATCTAGCTCTTCCAAATTTTTATAGTGAAAAATTAATTTTCCTCCCAGAGAATAATTTTCTATTGTTACTTTTATATTAAACTTTTCTGATAATGTTTTTGCTAGCAATTGTAGATCATTACTTTTATCACCTTCCTTTAAAAAACGCTTTCCGACTCGATAATCCTCTTCCGGAGATTTTACATACTCATCTTTAGACCATTTTTTAACTATTTCTTCAGTTTGACGCACATTCAATCCGTGCTCTACTATATGTTCCGCTATTACTTCTGCATGCTCATGATTTACCAAACATCTAGCATGTCCCATGCTTAATAGATTTTCGTTTACTTTATCCTTAATTGATTGCGGTAGCTTATTCAATCTTAAAAGATTAACTATATGACTTCGACTTTTACTAAGCTTTTCTGCTAGCATTTCTGGAGTATAGTGAAAGTTTTCTACCAAATATTTAAACCCTTCAGCTTCTTCTATTACAGATAAATCGGCTCTTTGTATATTTTCAACTAGAGCAATTTCCATGCTTTCTCCAGCGTCTAAATCTTTTATAATTACCGGTATGTCAATAATTTTTGCCAGCTTACATGCGCGCCAACGTCTTTCACCTGCTATAATTTTATAATCATGATTAATAATAATCGGCTGCAACAAACCGTTATTTGCTATAGAATCAGCTAGTTCTTTTATTTTATCATATTCAAAATTTTTCCTTGGCTGATTTTCGTTCGGCTTAATTTTATCAATATTAATATTTTGGATTATTTCATCTTTTGCACCTGGTATAACCTCTTCGCCAAGTAACGACGACAAACCTCTTCCTAAACCTTTATTTTTCATCATGTCTTCCTAAAATTTCTTTTGTAAGCTCCATGTAAGCAATAGAACCAGAACATTTATAGTCATAAATAATAGCAGGCTGACCGTATGAAGGAGCTTCAGATAATTTAATATTTCTGGGAATAACAGTTTTAAACACTAGCTTCCCTAAATATTTCCTTACATCAGCTTCAACTTGCTCAGTTAAGCGATTTCGCCTATCATACATAGTAAACAATATGCCGGCAATTTTTATTTTAGGGTTTAACTTTTTTTCTACAATTTCAATTGTCTTTAGCAAATGACTCAATCCTTCCAACGAATAAAAATCGCATTGCATAGGGATCAACACCTCATCGGCCGCTACCAAAGCGTTTATTGTAAGCAAATTAAGAGAGGGAGGACAATCAATAATGATATAATCGTAACAAGCTTCTAATTCTTTAAGTAAATTCACTAATAAATATTCTCTACCTTTCATATTTATTAAATCTAATTCTGCAGCAGATAAATTAGAGTTTGAAGTAACTATATTTAACCCTAAAATATTTGTAGAGAGTATGGCTTCCTTTAACTTAATTGAACCTATTAACACTTGATAAATAGTATTTTTTCTTTCTCGCTGGTTAATACCAAAACCGGTACTACTATTTCCCTGAGGATCAAGATCAATCACTAAAACTTTCTTATCCATAGCAGCAAGAGCAGTTGCTAAATTTACCGTAGTGGTTGTTTTAGCAACGCCTCCTTTTTGATTAACTACAGAGATTATTTTTACAGTCATGTAATCTTTACTAAATTACGAATTTCTAATATTTTACCTTCTTCAGATGTCATACTTTTATGCACCGAATAATCAAATGACCAATTTTTTCTTGCTTCTTCTAATTCGATGTGATAATTTTTTCCTTTCAATAATAAAAATTTTTCTTTTACCAAAATATTTTCAGTATAATTAAATATCATATTTAACGAAGCAAAAGCTCGACAGGTTAACACCTCGCAGGCGGCTTTAACCTTTTCTACTCTCTGATTAATGACTTGAACATTTCTATTTGCTACTTTCTTCAAGAATGCGCATTTTCTAATATCCGACTCTATTAAAATCACCGATTTTATTCCTGCTATTGACAATATCATACCAGGAAAACCTGCTCCTGAACCCATATCAATTAAATATATATCTTTATTATCAATATATTGTAGCAATTGTAAAGAGTCGATTATATGACGCGACCAAAAATCTTTAATACTATTATTGGACACGAGATTAATAGTATTATTCCACTTTAACACTAACTCTTGATATTCTTTTAATTCCTCTATTATTTCACGTGGAATAAAATCATTAATCACGGTATTTAGTTTTTAAATAAATTATAATAGCTGTAACAGCTGCTGGCGTTATTCCTGATATTCTTCGTGCCGCACCAATAGTTGCTGGCTTAAAATAGCTAAGTTTCTCACACACCTCAATAGATAAGCTCGATATTTTGGAGTAATTGATACTTTGAGGAATTAATAAGGATTCTTCTTGTTTAAATAATTGTATATCTGCCTGTTGTTTTATTAAATACGAAGAATATTTTGAATCAATATAAAGTAATTGTATAATATTATTATTTATTTTAGCGAGTTGAGGAAAAATTTTAATTACTTGATCTATAGTAAAATTAGGTATTGCTAGTAAGTCTAAAGCTGATTTATATGTTCCATCTTGAGCAACTAATATACCGATTTTCGCTAATTGACTTGTAGTTATAGATAAAGAGGCAGCTAAATTTTTTGCTTCTTTGATATCTTGGCATTTTCGTATAAATATTTTTTCTCTTTTTTTGGATATGACTCCGATATTGATACCTAACTGCGTTAATCGTAAATCAGCGTTATCCGCTCTTACTGATAATCTATATTCCGATCTTGAGGTAAACATTCGATAAGGCTCTACAGTACCAAATGTTATTAAATCATCTATCATCACCCCGATATAACTGGCTGCTCTGGTTAATACAAAAGGAGGTTGATTTTTTATGGCTAAAGCAGCGTTAATGCCTGCTATGATGCCTTGCCCTGCTGCTTCTTCATAACCGGTAGTACCGTTAATTTGCCCAGCAAAATATAAACCTGTAATTCTTTTAGTCTCCAAAGTAGCTTTCAACTCGCGTGGATCAACATAATCATACTCAATAGCATAACCTGGACGAAGTACTATAGCATTTTCAAGGCCCGGTATCGTTTTTATTAATTCAAGCTGCACATCTTTTGGTAATGAAGTAGAAATACCGTTAGGGTAAATTGTATAGTCATCTATACCTTCAGGCTCTAAAAATATGCGATGTTCAGATTTAGTACTAAACCTAACTACCTTGTCTTCAATAGATGGACAATATCTAGGTCCTGTTCCTTCTATTTGCCCTGAATACATAGCAGACTTATCTAAATTATTTCTGATAATATCATGCGTTTGCGAGGTAGTTTTAGTAATATAACAATTTATTTGAGGAATTTGAACATTAGTAGTTAATTCGGAAAAAGGACGAGGGACTTTATCACCTGGTTGAGATTCAACTTTACTATAATCAATAGTACGTCCATCAATTCGTGGCGGCGTACCTGTTTTTAATCTACCGAGCTTGAATCCTATTTTTTTTAATGTAGTAGACAAGCCGTAAGAAGGTTCTTCATCAACTCTACCGGCTGGAATTTTTTCCTGACCTATATGAATAAGACCCGATAAAAATGTCCCAGTTGTAAGGATAATTTTTTTACATGGAATTTTTGTACCGTCTTTTAAAATGACAGCCTGTACTTTCTCATCTGTAGTTTTAATATCCTCTACTGAGTTATAAAGTAAAGTTAAATTCTCATGATTTGTTAATGCAGCCTGCATTGCTTTTTTATAAAGCTTGCGATCAGCCTGAGCACGAGGCCCCCATACAGCTGGCCCTTTAGTTTCGTTTAGCATTTTATAATGTATGCCTGCCTGGTCTATAATTCTCCCCATTAAACCGTCGAGAGCATCAACTTCTTTAACTAAAGTACCTTTTGCAATCCCGCCAATTGCAGGATTACACGACATTTCTCCAAGATTTTCTGGTTTTAACGTAATTAAAAGAGTGGATACGCCAAGACGCGCTGAAGCAGAAGCCGCTTCAGCGCCGGCATGTCCTGCTCCAATAACTATTACGTCATATTCAGGCATTTATTATTCTATAATTTCATTTTTAGCAAAGAAAAACTTTATTTCTCTCTTAGCACTATCTTGATTATCGGAACCGTGAACACTATTAGCTTCTATCGATTCACCAAAATCTTTCCGAATTGTACTAGCTTCTGCTTCACCTGGATTAGTAGCACCCATAATTTTACGATTTAAAGTAATAGCATTACTACCCTTAAGAACTTGCAAAACCACTGGCCCGGAAGTAATATATTCGACTAAACTATTAAAAAATGGTCTTGCCCTATGCTCATCGTAAAAACATTCGGCTTGATATTTTGTTAAAATAGTCATTTTTTGCGCTACAATTTTTAAACCGGCTTTCTCTAAATAAGCATTAAGTTGACCGGTTAAATTTCTTTTTGTAGCATCCGGTTTAATCATTGAAAAAGTATATTCGATTGTCATTATTAACCTTTTTTATAGTTTATTAAAATTTTATTTTGACATCTGTTTTTTTGATGTACTAGCAGAATGATTCCAGGTCAAAGCGAATAAACACGCTCCTAAAAAGGCCGACATACCAAAAAATATAAATACACCATCCCATCCCCATTTATCACTTATCCAGCCAACACCCACCCCGGCAATCGATGCTCCCAGGTAGCCGAACAAACCTGAAAAGCCGTTAGCAGTTCCTACTGCTTGCCGTGTGCTAAAATCAGCAGCGGCGACGCCTACTAATAATTGTGGGCCGGATATAAAGAAACCAATTAAAGCAAGAATCGTAATACTTAATATTTCACTCTGCATAGGTACTTGCCAAAATAAAATAAGAGTTATACTAAGAATTAACATATAAATTGCTGCGATTGGGCCGCGGCGCCCCTGAAATATTTTATCGGACATCGAACCGGCAATAATAGCTCCGGGTATCCCTACTACTTCGTATAAACCAATTTGTAGACCGGCATGCGCAAGACTTATATTTTTTAACTGCAATAAAAATGTCGGTGCCCAATAAATTATTCCGGCACGTATAATATAAACAAACATATTTGCTAGGCAAACATACCAAATTAATTTGTTACCGAACACCATTTTAAGTAAAACAGGAGTTAATAAACGTTCATAATCATTTAACGTTTGCACTTCACATTCTTTATACTCTTCAACCGTTCCAAGCCCTACCTCTTTCGGTGAATTACGCAAACGATTAAATAAAAACAATGAAACTAGACAGGCAAATACTCCCGGCACAAAAAATGCCGCTCTCCAACCATAAGCTTCAACCAAATAACCACAAATTACCATGGCAAAAGCACCACCTATCTGGTTAGAAGTAGCGCCTAAAGCCCATTTAGTACCAAGCTCTTTAGGAGCAAACCAATGAGTTAACATCCGTGTTGCTGGTGGCCACCCCATTGATTGAAACCAGTTACTAACAATCCACAAAATCCCAATTACGATTAAGGAATCAGCAAAACCTAAGGCTATAGTAATAATACCAACTATTAAAAGTCCGGACACCATAAATATACGAGCGCTAGTCCTGTCACTAATAAAGCCGTTACAAAACTTACTAATGCCATAAGTTATAGAGGAGGCCGTTAATATCCAGCCGATTTGAGTTTTTGTAACACCAAAATAATTTATTAGAGCAGGTGTTGCTATACTAAAATTTTGCCGACAAAAATAAAAAGTTGCATAACCGATAATGATAGAATACAAAATTCTCACACGCCAACTATTATAGTTCTTAACATATGGCGATCTTTGGCTTTTAGCTTTAGCTTTCATATTCATGCTATGCAACTTAATATATTATTAAAACGAAGATCTAGCTTTGAATATGTCATGCTAGTTCAAACGAAAATCCAGAAAAACATAGTCAGGCTGAGCTTGTTTCAGTATCTAAAATAGAGGCTGAAACAAGCTCAGCCTGACAAAGACCAGATTACTACCTCAACATAAATGCCTTCTCGCAAGACAATTCGGGTAACTACAATACAACTCGCTTCCTCTGCAGAACCTTAATCTATAAACAATTATTTAGTAGTTATTAAAGCTTGATATTGCTTATTTAACCCTTTAACCGCATACAACCACAATACTACTATAACAAAAAATACAGATGCAAAGAACGGTGTAGCTTCAACAAAACCTAAAGCTGGGAATAAAATAAAGAAAGTCGATTGAATAATCGCTCCTCCTGATTTACCGAGTCTTCCGCCTATAACTTCTACTGCAGCTTGTCCTTTTACTCTCAAATCTTTATCAAGTGGAATATATGCCATATTTTTAGTAGCATCAAACAACGAGTATTTTACACCTTTACTTAAAACATTTTGAATCATACCAATCATAACCGCTAATGCTAGAGGTCCAGAAGCTAATATACCGGTAAGATACATAGCAATTGTACTATCGAAGAAAATGAAAACAAAGAAAGCTATGCCGGTAATTAGCATCATTAAAGGAGTGATCATTGCTGCTGTCATCCACGATACTTTTCTTAAAATATTACTTCCTATAATCATGAAAGCAATCGCTGCTACACCCTGATAAGCTTGGAATTGCCCCATATACATTGTATAAGCTTCTTTTGTCGGGTGTAATTGATGAACCTTTGATTTCCAAACACCCTCCACAAGATTTACCGAAATACCGTAAGCTATAACTAATAGAGCAATAAAACCGATATATTTAGAAGCAAAAATCATTTTAAAACTTTCGACTAACGATAATTTTGCTTTACTTTTTTTCTCTTTAACAAGTGCAGAGTCGTAAAGCCTTGGATCGGTAAGAACATGTTTATTCATCCATCTATATAATAGTAGAATAATAAAGCTACTTGCTATCATAATGATAAATAACGGCATAAATTTCAAATGCTCAGCAAATATTTGAGTTTTTTCACTTAAAAAATACCCGATAATTACTGCGGTAACAGGCAAAGCCAAATTAGCAAGTAAGCCAAACATTGAATAGAAACGCTTTGCTTCTTCAGTTTTAGTAATTTGGTTGGCAAATTGCCAAAATAGCAAGCTTAACATTAATGTTCCCCAAAGCTCTGCCATTGCGTAAAAAGAAGCAAAACTCCATTTACCGATTATTCTGATAAACCATTTGAAATTCGGATAATTACTACTTAAGGAGTCTATATATTCAGGATTAGGGTGAATTAAATCAGGATATGGGTATAAAATGAAAGCAAATACTGCAAAATATATTAAGAAAAATGACGTTACTGTATAAAAAACATTTTCTGGTTTTAAAATATCGCAAAGCTTCACATAGATTATCATCGCAAGAACTGCCGATGGTAAAACTATATAAGTTTTTAAGAAGCTTATTGATTCAGGTCCGATAGCTGTTACTACAAAACCGTCTTTAATTGAGCGAAGTGTCGAATAGTTTAATAAAATACAAAACATCATAAAAGCCATCGGCAAGAATTTTTTGTTTTCATGCCACTCGATGGGCCAAATTATTCTTCTCAGCTCTGAAATATAATTATTATTTTTTTCAGCATCACTTTTCGTGGTACTCATAAGTTTAAATTTCCCTGTTAAATAGCTTGTTATTATACTGATATATGTTCAAAAAGTCAATTCCAATCATTTACTTATCTATAAACTGCAATATCAATATTACCCAGGAATTTTTATATATGGCATTCTTAACGGTAAACCCTAGCGATTGGTAAGCATTTTTAACCTGTTCCATTTGGTAATCAAGAAATCCCGATAATATAAGATACCCACCAATTTCAGTCATCGAACCGATTTCACTTGATAATTCCATTAACGGCAAAGCTAAAATGTTACCGACTATCAAACTGAACTTAATATTTTTATAGTTAGAAGGTAAAATTTTATCTTCACTATTTTTATAAAAAATTACTTTGGAATCATTAAATCTAGCATTTTCTTCAGCTATTTCTACTGCTATTTTATCAATATCACAGGCAAAAATTTGCGTTTTCTTCCAAAGCTTTTCAGCGGCAAAAGATAATATTCCTGTGCCGGTACCGATATCTAATATTTTATATATATTCAAATCATTTGAGTATATATCTGCTAAATCTTCCATAGCTTCGAGGCATCCTAAGGTAGTTTCGTGCTGACCGGTTCCAAAGACTCTGGAGGCTTCAATAAGTAGCAACATTTTATTTTTAGGACAGGTATCTTGATGCAGCTTTGTGCTAATAAAAAAGCGCTTAGTTTCTATAGGAGTTAATTGACTTTGATAGAATGCTACCCAATCTTTATCCTCAATTTCTTCCAAATGGAAATTTTTAATAATTTCAAGGTTATGAGACTTCGCTAACTCTTGAATTTGTTTTTTTAACAAAGCTATATTAGGTTTATGATTATAATAAGCTTCAAAACTCCAAATATCATCAGGCTGCGACTCGATAGTAACGGATTTTATTTCGCACATTGACGTACCGCTTGCTTTTTCTACAAAAAATTTCTCAAAGATTTCAATATCACGATATTTAATATTAAAAAAAACTTTGAAACTATCTTTTAATTGACTATATGACATAATCATGTTGTATAATATTAATTATTCTTAAGTATACCGATGCTTTTAAATTTTTGCAATTTTTTAAATATTATTAAAGAGAGCTATATGATTAAAAACAAAGCCTTAAATATTACTATTTTGACAATATTTTTATCAACTATGAATAGTTTTGCAAGCGCGTCCTCTACAGTACCGGAAACAGATTCAGCTAAACTCCTCTCAAATACCGATAATACGTCACAAAAAACAATAGATGATTTTTACGCATATGCAGGTAGCATTAAACCAGAAATACGTGATGAAATAAGAAAATATAGAGAAGAAATAGTTGCAATTAACAAGAAAAAACGTGATTTATATAATAGCTTATCACAAGAAGCCCAGAGTTTTTTAGCCGAACAACAAAAATATAAAGAAAAAATCTCAATTTCAAAAGACAGTCAAAAAAATAGCCCTTTTTTGAATAATTCAGATAAAGACAAATCACAAAAATAATTAATATATTCGATGTCATTTCTCGCATTCTTATGTCATTTTAATTCAAGCGGGACTTTGCTTTATAATTAAAAAAATGATTGTCATTTCGCTGTCATATTGCGGCTTAACACCAAATATTTCGAAAAAATTTGAGTCGTATTAAAGTTTTCACTTTTGCAAAAATGACCTCAAAATATAATCTCTACTACTCTCTCATCCCCTAATTTTTTTATCTCAATATACATGTGATCAAAAAATTATATTGTAAAATTATTATCTCTTTAATTAAAAAAATAATAATTTTTTTAATTAAAATATTGACTTTATATATTTTTCCCCGTCATACTGTTTATTAACCTTTCTTAAGGTTTTTGTTATAATCAATCAAAAGGGATCATATGTCAAAAAATTCAGAAGAGCAAACAAACCAAAATACACAACCACAAAGACCGACTTCACTCATAAGAACCGCATCTTCTCTAGGCGAAATAGCTGGACAACAAACTGAAAATGAATCGGTTATAAAGCATATAACAAATGTTAATGATAGTATATTACCTGTCACTACACCTGCACTGAAGGAGCAGATAGAGGGATCAACCGCTTCAGAAAAGCAATTAGATGTGGCTGATGCTTCAATAGTAACTTTAAAAGTAGAGGCAGCTGCAGCTACTATAGAGCCGACAGTATTAGACGCGGTTGAGGAGTTAGGAAAGCCCATCAACCTTGATATTGATACTGTCTAAAGTAACCAGCGTTAAACTTATAGAATTTAATGTTAAAGTATAATAGGAGCAGAAGTAGATACACCGGTAGGAGCAAAGTTATCTGGTAATATGCTACACTTTAGTGAATAAAAGTTAAGCAATTTTTGTAAACATTTAATATCACTTTTAGTTACTCTAGTTCGGCATCGTTTCACAAACCAAAATCGTCATTCCAAACGACTGGAAAGAACATGACAATCTATAAATAACAACTTTCATAGCATTTTTAGCTATTTTTTCTCTATTTTTGTTATAACCAACTAAAAGGAATCATATGTCAAAAAATTCAGAAGAACAAGAAAACCAGAATACAGAATTACAAAAACCGACTTTACCTGTAAGAACCCAATCTTCTCCAGACGAAATAGCTGAACAACCAACTGAAAATGAATCGGTTATAAACCATACCGCAGATATTAATAACAGTTCATTACCTGTTATTACTCCTGCATTAGAAGAACCAATAGAGGGAGGAGCAACCGTTTCAGGGAGTCTAAGATATGCCGTAACAAGAAATGGGCCTTTATGGCTAACATTTAATAAACCAGTGACTATAAAACTTGATTTGCTAGAGATAAATGATTCTCCAGAAAAAGGAACAGAGTTAGCTATTGCTATAGAAGAACAAAAAGAGTTAGCTACTGCTCCTCAAAAACAACCAGATTTGATAAAGAATGCTTTAAAAATAGTTTTAGAAACAGAGGTAGCTGCAGTAGTAGTGGAGGCAGAAATGTGGTTCAAATCAGGTATTCCTGATACTCCTTTAAAAACGGGACTTTTAGCATCGACGGATCTAATGTCATCAGCATATTATCAAGATATAGATGATCTTGCAAAAAAAGAAGCAGAGTTAGCTGGCGATATGCCACACCTTACTGAATAAAAGTTAAGCAATTTTTGCGAACGATTAAAATTACCGTTGAGGTTATTCTAGTTTAGCGATGTTGCGTAAACTAAAATCGTTATTGCAAGCCTATACAAGCGAGGCGGCAATCTATAAGTAACAACTTTCATAGCATTTTTAGCTATTTTTATTATAATTAATTAAAAGGAATCATATGGACTTAGAAAATAATCAACTACCTGATATTACACAAATTAATTCAAAAATTGAAAGTTTGACAATAATTATAAGCCACAATCTAATGCAAGCTCAAAATCTTTTTGATATTATGAACCTTCTACAAATTGAGGTAATTCCATCACTTAGTACTGTTGGAAAGCTTGCAGCAGAAACTCCTAAATTAATCGATATGCTAAATCAGGCTACGCCGCTGATTAAAGAACTTTCAATGCTTACAACTCAAATTGCAACAATACCAAGTTCCTTGGAAGAGGCAAATAAATTACTTGATCAAGCTCTTTTAAGTAATTTAATACTACAAGATAAAAACTTTTTTAAGGCTTTAAATCAGCTATCCTTACAAGCAGATCTATTAAAAGAGCTTCCAAATTTAGTTATTATATCCGATTTTTCTGATAATATAAATAAATTAACTTCGCAAATTAGCGAATTTTTACCAATATTAGAGGCATTTATACCATCAGCTCAAGGCTTATTGAACCCTACATCGCAAGCAAATGAACCTATCATTAGCGCCGATAAAGATGTTTTAGAGTCATTAGAAGGAGTAGTAGCACCGGTTGATGAAAATGGTGATGATGAAAGTACATTATTAGGTAGTACTGACTCTGTATCGATATAAAGTAGGAATAACTTTTTCTTTTAACAATTTAGTTTGAATAAGGTTGTATAAAACCTTATTCAAACTAAATTAATTATTTTATAATCCAACCAAACTATTTGCAAAATCGTTACGATTAAAAATCTTTAAATCATCTATTTGCTCACCTATGCCAATGAAATATATAGGCAAGGAAAATTTTTGTACTATACCGACGATTACTCCAGCTCTTGCGCTACCGTCCAATTTAGTAACAATAAGACCAGTTAAGTTAGCACTATTATTAAATTGCTCTACCTGATTATAGACATTTTGACCGGTAATGGAATCCACGACTAAAATACTATGAGTAGGCGCGTTCTCATCTGCTTTTTTAATAACTTTTACAATCTTGGTTAGTTCATCCATAAGATTTTTTTTGTTATGCAACCTGCCAGCGGTATCGATAAATAATATATCGATATTTTGTTTTATTGATTCCTGTATAGCAAGATAAGCAACGCTTGCAGGATCTGCTGATTCCTCACCGGTAACAAATAACGCCTCTGCTTTATTCGCCCATTCCTTAAGCTGATTTACGGCAGCAGCTCTAAAGGTATCGCAAGCGGCAATCGCTATTTTTTTACCTTGCATTTGATATAGTGATGCAAGCTTACCTATAGTGGTAGTTTTGCCTGCGCCGTTAACTCCGCAAACTAAAATCACGTTTAGTTTATTTTTATTCAAAGTAAAAGGAATTTCAGATTTAGCTAATAACTGCTGTATTAGCTTGATTAAAGTTTCTTTAATAACATTATTATCTACTTCTTTGTCAAATTTTATGGATTTCAAATCTTCGATAATTCTACTTGCAACTAAAGCACCCATATCCGAAGAAATTAGCAATTCTTCTAATTCTTCTAGTGTTTCTTTATCTAACTTCTTCTTATAAAAAATTTTATCTACCCCTTCCGATATTTTATTAGAGGTTTTAGATAAACTTTGCTTTAATTTACTAAATATGGAAATCATATATTTATATTTTTTCTATTGTCATTTCGTGATTTAACTGGAATATTGTGTAGATTATAATTATCGTAATATAGTTATTACAAACATGATATCATACGCCGCCCCTAAAATATTCAGCCTTATCATCATTCTGGATTCACTTCAAATGTCTTTTATAAATATTGAAACAAATTTAATATGATTTTTCTGGATACCGTACACAAATAATATTTTTAAGTTATTAACTTAATACGCCTTCTCATCTTCATATACTCCCCAAATAGCTTTTTTAGAGATCCATCCGACGTAATCTTTACAAGAAATTTGACAAAATTGTGCTTTACATTTTTTTAAAGCGCAGCGAATTTTAGGTATTAATTTTGCGATTACTCTACTTTTAGGATTTTCACTTTTGGTAAGTTCCACTTCTTCATCACCGGCGATAATTACTGATCTTTTACCTGATAAAACACTTGAATGTATCCATCCGCCTTCACCTTTGATATCACGAACTTGCCTCCATTGTTCATATTCCGCAATGATTTCTACCGGCTCACCTTTTTTAACAAAGACCCATTCTATTAAGGATTTGCTCTTCGGACCACTTCTAGCATTTACTTCATTAGATTTTATTGAAACAAAACGAGGAATAGGTAATTTTTTATTATCCGCTTCAACCGTAGGTGATAACGCCATGATAATTAATAAAATGAAAAAACGGTAGACGAAGATCAACTTCAAAAAGAGCAAGGAGTCTAAAGCCCTCGAAGCGGAGCGTATACTTAATACGTGAGCACCCTCGATCTTATAAGACGACAAAAGCCAAGAACAATTTGATTTTGATAGATGAATTTTAAAGCGAGTCTGCGCAAGTGTATAAATAATACATGCGTAAAGACGAGCTTTACAAAATTCGCTATCAAAATCAAATTGGCGAAGGCTAGGCAATTTTTGAAATTCATCGAGTATATTAGTCATTTTCTTCTGTTGTAGCCAATAAATCTTCTCTCTTAGCGGCTATATAATTACCTAATCTAAATTGTCCTTTGACACGGTTAATTTCTTGCTCGCTAATACCAATGAGTTTTAAAACCGTTCCTCCCAATTGTAAACCGGTTTCATAACTTTCAGGGATAATAGTCGTTGCTCCTAAATCATAAAATTCTCGTGCATTTTTTAGATTTTTTAACTTAACGACGACTTGCATATCCATAAAATGACTTGAGATTGTCTTTAGCGACTTTTTAATAGTTACCTGATTATTCATTGTAAGTATTACTACCAAGGCTCGTTCAGTTCCAACAGCTTTTAATGTATCAATTTGCGATACGTCGCCTTTAAACACCGGAAAACCGTTAGATGCCTCTTCTTTAATACGTTCATCATTTAGGTCTAATATTACGTAACTCGTTCCCTCAGCTTCTAAAACTCGTGCTATCATTTTACCAACACTACCAAGCCCTGCAATTATAACATGGTTAGTTAGATCTCTAGCCCCCAATTCAATTAACTGTGTCGGAGTTTTCCCAAGACCTTTATCAATTTTTTCAGCAAGTTTTCTTCCTAAAGCTGCAAGTAAAGGAGTAAGCGCCATTGTAAAAGTAACCACCAGTAACAATATATTCGCAGTATTTTTTTCTAAAATACCATTTTCTTTACCTAAACTAAATAAGATGAAAGCAAATTCACCACCTTGCGATAGTAATAAGCCCGCATAAAACGAAACACCTTTATTGAAGCCAAATAGGATACAAAAAGCAGTAATAATTAAAGTTTTTATAGCAATTAATGCTACGGACAAAGTAATAATATGCGATATTTTGTTATACATTTCTAACGCGTCAATATTCATCCCGACTGTCATGAAAAACAACCCTAAAAATAAGCTTTTGAAAGGATAAATACTTTCTTCTGCTTGTACTCTAAATTCAGTTTCTGCAACCAATACACCCGCCACAAAGGCTCCAAGTGCTAGAGATAAACCGAAAATCTCGGTAGCCCAAGCAGCAGATAATACTATCAATAAAGTCATCGCGATAGGTAGCTCGTTAGCACTATTACTTTCCGCAGAGATAAAAGAAAATAAAGGACGTAATAAAACTCGGCCAGCTATAAATATAGTGAGTAGAGCAGTAATGGCCTTTAAAAGGGCAACACCCAAAGCCGTAGCAAGAGATGTGGTATTACTATCTGCAAGCAACGGAACTATTACAAGTAAGGGTACTACTGCTAAATCTTGCAATAGGAGGATCGACAGAGAAATTCTACCGACTTGCGTTGATTGACTACGGCTTTCCTCAATTACTTGCATAACAAGAGCGGTTGATGAAAGCGCAAGACCACCGCCAGTGATAATAGCAGCACTACTATTACCGTCAAATAGCACCATTGAGGCAGCAATTACTATAGTCGTTGTTACAACTTGCAATGTTCCAAGACCAAACACATATCTCCGCATGGCTTTTAATCTTTCAAAAGATAACTCAAGGCCTATAGCAAAAAGTAAGAACACAACTCCTAATTCACCAAGCAGTTTAGTTTGATCATACGTTACTATTTTAAAACCGTGATCCCCGATCGCTGCACCGGCAATTAAATAACCTAAAACAGGACTTAATTTAAAGCGCTTAAGTATTGACACAACAAAAACAGCTGTAGCAAGCAAAATTATAACATTGATGAGAATATGTTCGTTCATCTATACCTTGTAAATACCCGTTTATGATTAATAAAATTATGAAAGGTTAAGTCAGCTGTTACATGGCTACCGAAATCGTCATTGCGAGGAGAGGCGTAGCCTCGACGTGGCAATCTAGCTCTTGTCATGCTGAACTTGTTTCAGCATCTTTTTGTAATAAATCCTAAAACAAATTCAGGATGACTAATATTTTCTAGATTGCAGCAAAGCTACGCTCCTCGCAATGACGATTTTTGTAATGATCTCGAGCCATACAATAACGCTTCATTTTCATGAAAATATATGCCTATTTATTTTTCCACATTTCTTCTAATTTAAAATGCGCTCGTGCTTCGGGATAAAAAATATTTACTAATATTGTTCCTGCATCTATTAATACCCATTCTGATTTACCTAAGCCTTCAATATTAGTATTGATATTAACTTTTTGTTTTAGCTCTAGAGCTATATATTCAGCTATTGCACCGACGTTTTTAGTAGAACGACCGCTGGCAAATATAATATAATCCGCTAATTTATTCCTGCTTCTTAAATCTATTATATCAATATTATCAGCTTTCTTTTCTTCCAAACAGGCAATGATAAATTCTTTTAATTCTTCTGTATCTTTTGTCATATAGTTATTAATATATAGAATTTAATTGGTTGATAACAATTATATGCCTAAGAACGCATTTTATCAATGTATGTTTAAGACTTTATAATAGAATTCTTAATTTATTAGTAGTATACAATTTAATCTTATATCAAAAAAGTAAAAAATAATGGCAATATCTATAGAACAGCTCGAGGCAACACTCCGCAAAAATTTTCCGGATAGTATAATAAAAATCACTGATCTCGTTGGGGATCAGGATCATTACTCGCTCGAAATATCTGATCATCAGTTTAATGGGCTTACTTTAATTAACCAACATAAATTAGTTAAAAATGCTCTTGGAGAAATATTAAATACAAAACTACATGCAATTACAATAAAAACCATCGTTCTTACCTAACTTTTTATCGTTATTATGGTTGCCTGGAAAATGAAAATATTTATTAACAAATTTCTGAAACCGAAAATATTATCGACTAAAATTACAATCTATAATACTCAGAAAGAAATCGTTCAAACAAAATTATTTGATCATTTCGTAGTATTATTAACGGTTGCCATGCTTTGTAAAGAAAAAGAAGCGTGTTTTTTACTTGCAAAATTATATTATCATGGAAACGGTTATAATATATTGCCCAACCCAAATATAGGCGACTTAACAATACTTATAGGACAACAGTTAGGAAATAAAGAATGTTTGGAAGCTGAATTAAAATATCCGAAAAATTCTGCAAAGATGAAAAAAATAGTATTTGATATTATAAATGATATAACTGCCGACGAAGAAGTCATTAATTTAATTATTGATTTAGAGCGTTTACATGTATGTTATGAAGATTTGAAACCTATGGATTTAAATATAGACGAAGAATGGATATTAGTACCTTGGGAAACATCTTGTGAGGGAATACAGTCTTTTCCTATCAAATCTAAGATTAATTCATTAAAACTTATGGGAGTAGGGCAAGGAGAAATAACTTCTGACTGCCTTATATCCTAACCTTAAATTTTTTAGTTATAAAGTTGGCATTGTTGCATGACTTGAAATCATTACAAAAATAGTCATTGCGAGGAGCGTAGCTTTGCTGCAATCTAATTACTTACGCTCTTTATGTCATTCCCACGCAGGCGTTGTTGCGTGTATATACCCCATGCGTCATTGCGAGGAGGCGCACATCGTGCCGATATGTGGGTGCAGTAGCGGGCCCGCGGTATGACAAAAAAAAGCTAGATTGCCACACCGCTTGCAGCTACTCGCAATGACGTTTAGAGCACCACCCAGAACCCCTGACCTCAAGCGTTTTATTAACGCCTTTCCTAAAAACTTCAAAAAAATTAAATAAATAAAAATTTTCTTGACTTATAATAGAAAAAGCATATTTTCTTTGCAATTTAATTAAAATATAAAGAATAATGTTAAATTATGAAAAAGAGCAGAGGAGTTTAACTAAAAATCAAAAACAAGCGGTTGGATTGTTGTCCATAGGCACTTTTCTTGAGTATTTTGACTTAATGCTATATGTTCATTTAGCAGTACTACTTAATGAGCTATTCTTTCCAAAATATGAACCTCACGCGGCCTCTCTTCTTGCAGCCTTTACCTTTTGCTCTACTTTTATGTTTAGGCCGATTGGGGCTTATATCTTCGGTCGAATTGGAGATAAATTAGGTCGTAAATCAACTGTTATTATGACAACTATTTTAATGGCATTTTCTTGTGTTATTATGGCAAATGCTCCTACTTTTCAGACAATGGGATTTTTTGCTTCTGTATTAGTTACAATTTGTCGTGCTGTTCAAGGGATGTCTTCTGTAGGTGAAATAGTAGGAGCAGAACTTTATTTAACTGAAGTTACAAAACCTCCAATTCAATATCCAGTAGTTTCTTTTATCGCGGTTGCTTCAGTAATAGGGACGACAGCTGCGCTAGGTATGGCTGCTTTAGTTACCTCGTCTTTTGGGCTTAATTGGCGTCTTGCTTTTTGGATGGGGGCTATAATTGCTGTAGTTGGTGGTTTTGCAAGGACTACACTAAGAGAAACACCAGATTTTGCAAATGCAAAACTTAGGCTTTTAGAAAAATATGAAGAAGCGAATATTGATAAAGAAGAACTAAAGAATGATGTACTTTTTAATGAAAAAGTTGATAAAAAAACAACTATATATTTCTTTGTAGTAAGTTGTGCATGGCCAATATGTTTTTATTTTACTTATATTACGTGTGGAGAAATTTTAAAAAATTCTTTTGGCTATACTGCTCCACAAGTTATTCATCAAAATTTTATTGTTTCAATGGTTCACTTAGGATCATTGGGGTTTATAAGTTATTTAAGTTATAAAATACATCCTTTTAAAATACTAAAAGTAAAGCTATTTTTATTATTTATCTTTATGTTAGTTTCTCCGTATTTGTTAAATAGGCTAAATAGTCCATCACAGGTGCTTGTGGTACAATTATGTCTTGTTATGTTTTCATTTGATACCGTACCCGCTGTTTCAATATTTTTTAGACATTTTCCAGTTTTTAAACGTTTTACCTATAGCAGTATGATATATGCTCTTTCGAGAGCTTTAATGTATCTTATTACTTCTTTTGGGATAATCTATTTAACAAAATATTTTGGTCAATATGGTTTGCTTATTGTTATGATCCCTTTACTTATAGGATGTAAGTTCGGGGTAAATCATTTTGAAAAGTTGGAGCGTCAAGCTGGAAATTATTCTTAGAAATTATATTATAATTTTTTTGAGCATTAAGAGATAAATGTTTATAACATAATTCAGTTAATTTTTCTTCTATTTGAGTTATACCGAGATATATAGTAAAAGGGATAAAACTTTTGATAGTTTCTTGTATAATTTTCTTAGCTTTTTCTAGAGATTTAGCTTCTAACGTTTGTAAGTTATGAATTCTATCAAAAACTTTAATAAGCCCCACATTATACCTTTTTTGTTGAATTAATAACTTTAAACTTTCTGCGGCAGTGATCTTTCCGTAAGGCTTCACTCGTGTTAAACCTTCTACATGGGTTGCTGTAATTCTATCAAAAATAATAGCAATATTTTCTTCTGTAAGTGATGTATCCTCTATCGTATCATGTAACAATGCAGCATTTAACATACTAGGTATAAAAAGCTTAGGTACTTCGATTGCCGTATACTCGGCTAACAAATAAGCTACTTCTATCGGGTGAGAGTAATACGGATCGCCTGATTGGCGCATTTGTGTGCCGTGATACTTCCGAGCGTAATAAATACCTTTTTTGATTTCTCGAATATCTATGGGATGGTGGGCTGATTTATTTAAATAAGCAACCTTATCTAACAGCCTTGCAGCATACTCACAAACTTCAAATTTTTCTTCCCAGCAATTAATGTCTTCCATGAAAATTAACCTAATTTATTAGATTAATCCTTATAACATTTTCTATTAAAGATTAAAAGCGCTAAATTGCAAGAAGAAAGATTTTTTTAACTTATAATTTACAACAATTCTTAAATACACGGGATGTATTTATTAGCTTATATTAATATATTTAAATCCTATAAGTTGTAGTGAGGAAGCATTATTGTACGGATCAAATTTTTGCAAAGCTTTCAATGCTATAATACTGTGGCTTGACCAGCATTGTTGCATGGCTCGAAAATTAACAAAGAACTCGTCATTGCGAAGCCATGAAGTGGCTGCGGCACTCTAAGACTCTCAACGTCATTGCGAGGAAGCCGCTAGGCGACGTAGCAATTTTATGATTAGATTGCTTCGCTTCGCTCGCAATGACGTTATTTTTGTAACGATTTCGATCCACTCAACAATGTCTCCCTCACAATGATGGTATAACACCCATATAACAACGTCGGCTTCACGGTATGACCATCTACTTATAATAAATATGATAATTATGATCCACACGAGCAATACTTAGCGAGCTATCACACCACTCGAAAATCAATCCAAAAGGCGAATAAAAGGAGCATACGGAGTTTTGAATGTAGAGGCGTAAAGCCCTACAACCCTTAGAGGAACTGGTGCTGCCAAGAGGGATTGAACCTCCGACCTCTTCATTACCAATGAAGTGCTCTACCGCTGAGCTATGGCAGCAAAAATTTTATTTATTTTTTATGAGTTAGATAATTGTAAAAACATCGTCATTGCGAAGAGAGGCGTAGTACCGACGTAGCAATCTAAAAAAATAGTAAACATACTATAAAATTTATTATTTTCTAGATTGCCACGTTGCTACGCCTTGCAATGACATTTTTTTCGTTACCCCACATAACAACGCTTTTGCAAGAATAACATCAATAAAAACTCTTTTGCCATATATTATTATATAGGTCAAGGAAAAATTAACATTTTACCTTTATAGTTCTTTTATTTCTGATCGATCTTTATAAAAGTACAACGCAATTAATCCTAGTATACTTAATAACATTATATAATAAACCGCTGAAGTTACATGCCCCGTTTTTTGTACTAAATACTCCAAAACAAGCGGGGTAGTACCGCCAAAAATACTAGTGGCCGTGTTATAGGACAGAGAAAGCGCAGTGTTCCGGATATTTGTTGGATAAAATTCTGCCTGCAGCGCTGGCTCTGGGCCGATATAGCTAGCCACTAAAACCGCCAGTATCATTTGCGAGATAATAACTTCAACAAAACTACCAGTTTCAAATATTTTAATCAAAAACGGCGTTGCTGCAATAATAATCAATAAATTTATGACAAAAATTCGCTTGCGACCTATTAAATCCGATAAATAACCGCTAAGCAAAGTTATAGCTGCCATAATTATATAGCATATGCTAGCAAGGCTATTTACTTCATTTTCTGTAAAACCACGATTAATTTTTAAAAATGAGACTAGGTAAATTGCATGCAGATAAAATATTAATGAACCGGGAGCGTTAATAAATATAGATACTAGTATATCAAACCAATGTTTAACCAACACTTTTTTTAGAGGTGACTGTAAAACTTTATGCTGTTTTTTAAGATTTTTAAAATCAGGAGTTTCAGGAGCATATTTTTGAATATAGAGACCGGCAAATAATATAAAAAAGCCCAGCAAAAACGGAATTCTCCAGCCGAAATAGTCAAATTGATCAGCGGTTAAAATATTTTTTGTAAGATAAGAGACAAAAGAACCAAGCAATAAACCAAGGCAAATACTCGACATCGAGATACTACCGGTAAAACCTCGCTGTTTCTTATTTGTATGTTCGATAACAAAGGAAATAGAGCTTGTAAGTGCTCCGCCCATAGAAAGACCTTGTAGCATCCGAACAATGAGCATTAATATAGTGGCCGTAATGCCTATAGTATGGAAAGTAGGTAATATACCAATTAGTACGGTCGGAATGGACATACAAAATATAGCCGTAGTTAAGGCGATTTTTCTGCCAAATTTATCACCGATAATGCCGAAAAATATTCCTCCGACTGGTCTCATCAAATAACCTATTGCAAATACTAGAAAAGCTTGCAGTAAAGAAATATTTGGATCATCATTCGGGAAAAATTTAGCTCCGATAATAGGCGCGAAATGACCAAATAGCACATAATCGTACCACTCAAAGGTATTAGCAACCCCGGTAGAAAAAATTAATCTACTTCTATTCATATAATTGTATTTTTTACATTTTGTAGGTATTTTGAATTTTTGATGTCATTCATGTGAAAACGAGAATCTAGAAAATATTCAGACTCGTCATTGTAAGCGACTATAAGCCTTGTTGCATGGATCGAAATCATTACAAAAACACTGTCATTGTGAGGTGGCATTACCCGCGTGGATACGTGGATATACCCCCAACGTCATTGCGAGGAGCTGAGCTGTGCGGCAATCTCTCTTAAATTTCATTAGATTGCTTCGTTGGCATAAATGTCTCTTCGCAATGACGGAGGTAGAAAAGTCTGGATTCCCGCCTACGCGGGAATGACAACAAGGACGTTTAGAGTATTCACACTTGTAATAACTATAATATAATTATTACCTTTGCATTACAGAAGCTACTTCATCCGCAAAGTTTTTTTCTTCCTGCTCTATACCTTCACCAACTTCACATCTAATAAACTTGGTAATTTTTATCTCGGCACCTAATTCCTTAGCAGCATTCGCAATAACTTCAGACACTCGCAGTTTAGGCTCAAATAAAAAATTCTGCTCTAGCAATACAACTTCCGCTAAGAATTTACGTATTCTTCCTTCCACCATTTTAGCAATGATATCATCAGGTTTACCAGCTGCTTTTGATTGTTCAAAAAATATTTTGCGCTCACGTTCTATTAACTGAGAATCTAAACCTGTTTCATCCAAACTTTGTGGATTATTACCCGCAATATGAACGGCGATCTGCTTTGCTATTTCTTCTAACTTAGCTTTATCTTTAGCTTGTGACTCAAGCCCTACTAATACGGAAATTTTGCCTAAATTTTTTGTAACTTCGTTATGGATATATGAACCGATTACTCCTTCCGAGATTTCTAATTTCTCTATACGACGCAAAGTTAAATTTTCGCCAATAGTAGCAATATTTTCTAAGATTTCTTCATTAATCGATTTGCCGTTTGATAATCTAGCTTCTTTTAATTCATCAATATTTTTTACTTTCAGAGCAAGATCGGCAATATTTTTTACTAGATCTTGAAATTTCTCATTACGTGCAACAAAATCTGTCTCAGAATTTACTTCCACAATAACACCAACCGGACCATCAACTTTTACGCCAGTTAAACCTTCTGCAGCAATTCTACCGGCTTTTTTTGCTGCGGCAGATAAACCTTTTTTTCTTAACCAGTCAATAGACGCTTCAAAATCGCCATTATTTTCAACTAAGGCTTTTTTGCAGTCCATCATACCAACGCCGGTCTTTTCTCTTAATTCCTTAACACTTGCAGCACTTATGTTTATTTCACTCATATTTTATTTTCTCCTTGTATTTTGTTCTATTTTACGTAAGGGTGTCTCCCGTGAAAACAGGAATCTAGGCTTTTCTTTGTCATGCTGAATTTATTTCAGCATCTTTTTAGTAGATCCTAAAACAAGCTCAGGATGACAGGACTGGATTCCCGCCTGCGCGGGAATGATATCGAACATACTATAACCTATTGCGACACCTCTTTATAATGACAAGACTTAGTTGTCTATTTTAAACTTCCTTTTTATCCGGTGTTGCAGTTAATGCCTGCTCAAACTCGGTAGTTATCTCTTCACCTATATTTTTAGTTTGAGAGAATTTTTTATTTGATTTAAATTTAGAAATATTTTGAGGTGATTTATTATTTCTTTCTGCATGATCTTCTATAGCTCCCAAGTCAACTCCCGAAGCTTTCATTGCTTCCTCAAGCCCTTGTAGAGCTGCATCGGCAAATAAACTACAATAAAGCCTAATTGATCTGATCGCATCATCATTTCCCGGAATTGGATAGTCTATATTATCAGGGTTAGAATTGGTATCAACAATCGCAACGATCGGAACTCCAAGTTTTACAGCTTCATTAATTGCAATATGCTCTTTGTTAGTGTCAATTACTACTAATAAATCGGGTTTAGAATGAATGTTTCTAATTCCTCCCAATGAAAGAAGTAATTTATCTTTCTTGCGACTCATATCTAATATTTCTTTTTTAGTATAACCAGCACAAGCTTCTTCGTTTTCTAAAGTTTTTTCAAGTTTATTCAATTTCTCTATCGAACCAGAAATAGTTTTCCAGTTAGTAAGCATACCGCCAAGCCATCTATGATTTACATAATATTGACCGCATTTTTCAGCATATTCAGCGATTATGTCGCTTGCCTGAATTTTAGTACTTACAAATAATACTTTACCGTCTTTTTTTACCGTTTCATAAATTGCATTTAATGCAACACCCATTAATACGGAGGTCTGCCTTAAATCAATAACATGGACGTCATCACGATCGCCATAAATATAGGGAGCCATTTTAGGGTTCCAGCGGGTAGTTTTGTGACCAAAATGTACGCCGGCGTCAAGTAGGTTTTTAATATTAACTGGTTGTATTTTTGACATTATGATAATTCTCTTTAATTGTTAGTTTTGTACCTCCGCAAGATGTGATTCATTTCAATAAACGAACTAACTCTAATATCTTACGTGTGAATTTTTGCTTATTTTCTAGGGCTTTTTCATGTTGGTGTCATTCCCGCGAAAGCAGGAATGACACCAAATAGACTTCATAACAAAATCTAAAATATAAGCCCTATTATTATATATATTTATTTCAATATTTACAAGAGTCTACTTGTTTTTTCTCCAAATAGTCGTGCCATCCGTTTTATCTTCAAGGATCACTCCTTCCTCTAATAGCTGTTTACGGATCTGGTCGGCAAGCGACCAATCTTTTTGTTTCTTTGCTTCTAGCCGCTGATCAATTAATTGATTAATATAAACCTCATCTATCCCGGCATGAAACCATTCTTGCGGTTTCGTTATCATTAACCCGATAAAATTTGCACAAGCTAGAAGAGAAGAGGCATTAACACGCTTTTCTTCTTCATTTGACGCAGAAAAAACTAGCTTAGCATAATCATTGATTATTTTTATCGCTAGCGGAGTGTTCATATCATCATTTAGCGCTTCCATAAAATCCTGCGGTAGGATAGAGATACTCGTTATACTAATATTCAGGGTTGCCCTATACCAGTAATCTATGGTTTTTTTAGCGTCCTCTATAGCTTTCTCATTATAATCAAGGGGCTTACGATAATGAGCAGTTAACAAAAATAACCGCATTACATCACCGGAAATTTTTTTATCTATTAAGTCTTTAACGGTAATAAAATTCCCGAGAGACTTGCTCATTTTTTCTCCGTTTGATGTTAGAAATCCGTTATGAACCCAATATTTGGCATATAACGAACCAGGGAAAGCGCATCTACTTTGTGCAATTTCATTAGTATGGTGAGGAAAAATTAAGTCGCTACCCCCTCCATGAATATCAAAATTCTCGCCTAAATATTTATAACTCATTGCTGAGCATTCAATATGCCAACCAGGTCTCCCAAGCCCCCAAGGGCTTTCAAAATTTGCTTGTAAAAATTCATCTAGTTTTGCCGGCTTCCATAGGACAAAATCATGCGGGTGTTTTTTTGCTTTACTATTTTCTATGCGTACACCTGCAGTCATTTCCTCTAAATCACGATTAGATAACTCCGTATAATTCAGCGCAGTTGAAACATCAAAATACACATGATTATCAGCAATATAAGCATGATTTGTTGCTAGCAATTTTTGTATTATCTCGATCATTTCATCAATATGTTCAGTAGCTCGCGGCTCTAAATTCGGAGGCTCACACCCTAAATAATTCATATTTTGATGAAATTCAGCAGTAATTTTTTTAGTCAACTCTCCTATAGTAATTTTAAGCTCTGCTGCTCTAGTAATGATTTTATCATCTACGTCAGTAATATTACGTACATATTTTACCTTCGTTGCACTAAAATTTTTTTTAAGCAAACGATATAATATATCGTATACTACTACCGATCTGGCATTACCAATGTGCGGATAATCATAAACAGTAGGGCCGCAAACATACATTTTTATCAAATCTTTATCTAGAGGCTGAAAAATTTCTTTATTGCCGGTAAGAGTATTATACAAATATAGCTTCATGGTTTCATTATGGATAATTTATTGTTATTATAAGAGTATATTTATAAATAAAAAGAACTAAATATATGATCACGATTGACAAAACTACTTATAAAGCAACAATTTTTGATAACCGTATTAAATTTTTAATATTACATTACACTGAGCAGAATTTTGAAAAATCTATTGAATCCTTGACTGGATCAAGGGTAAGTGCTCATTATTTAGTAAACGATCAAAATCCGAATCATATATTTCAGCTAGTAGAAGAACAAAATAGAGCTTGGCATGCAGGGGTTAGCAACTGGAAAGGACGCAATAATATTAATGACACTTCAATCGGTATTGAAATCGTTAATTTAGGCTTTACTCTAGATGAAAAAAATCAGAAAATTTGGCATCCTTATCCTCTAGAACAAATTAATAGCGTAATTAATTTATGCCAGCAAATTATTCACAATTACGATATTAAGCCCACGGATATTATAGCTCATTCCGATATTGCGCCGAGCAGAAAAGTGGACCCAGGACCTTTATTTCCATGGAAACAACTTTATGATAATGGCATAGGCGCTTGGTATGACGTAGGAAAAGTTAAATCTTTAATGCCTCATATAGATATTCTTGATATAAAAACTATTCAGGAAAAATTTATAAAATACGGCTATGGACTTGAAGCCACCGGCATAATGGATTCTCAAACACATCAAGTAATAACTTCTTTTCAAATACATTTTCGTCCTAGTAATTTCTCAGGGATTTTAGACAGTGAAACAGCGGCTATTTTGGACTCTTTAATAGAAAAATATTGTGAGAATTAGACTTAAGCTCTGTACACCTAATTAAATTATACATTGACAGAAATAATAAAATATACTTTAATAAAGTAAGTCAATACAACTTACATTATTTTATGAACAATAAAGTTATAGTTTCTTCAAAAGGTCAAGTGGTCATACCTAAAAATATAAGAACGAAACTTGGACTACATTCAGGCTCTGAATTAATTATCAATTATAAAAATAATAAAGTATTAGAGTTATACCCAATACAAAAAAATATTGATAAATTTTTTGGCAAAGGTAAGCATAGAGTACAAAATGAAAAAGTTGATATAGATAAGGCTATCAGTATTGCGGTTATCGAAAATGATAGGAATTGACACTAACATTTTGGTACGCGCTTTCCTTGAAGATGATGCAGTACAAGCACAAACAGCTCAAGCGTTTTTAAAAAATAATTCTATTTTTATTTCTTCATATGCAATATTAGAGTTTGCATGGGTATTAAAAGTAAAAAAATTTACACGAAAAGAAATTTATGACGCAATAATAACCCTTGTCGATAGCCCTAGCCTAACTATAGGACAGAGAGAAGTAATAACAACAGCACTTGAAAAATATAGCAAAGGAAAAGCAGATTTTGGCGATTATATGATCATTGCTGAAGGCGAACAATGTAGTTCAAGACGTTTTGTTACTTTTGATAAAGTAGTATTAAATGAGGTAAAAACTGCAACTCACCCTTAACTCTATTGTGTTAAAACGCAGCTCTTTTTAATCGGTCATTGATAGCAATACCGATACTTATAGAAGGGATTGGAACGATAGCAATTTTTGTTATATTATGGTTTATAGCGTAGTTATCCAGCGTTCTTAGATGCGTATAAAGATTTGCTGCCGCCTCAGCTAAATCGCCGCTTATACTTAAATTTAACGCAAACTCACCTTGTAAATTGCTACTGCCAAAATTCAAAGCTATTTCTCCATCTTCTAAATTTGTTGCGTTTAATCTAACAGGCACTTTTGGAGAATAGTGTTTAGCTAACATTCCCGGAGCTTTAACTTTTGCTGCTGAATCAACAGTAAAAACTTTTATTCCTAATATTCTTTCTAACGTTTCCGCGGTAATAAATCCTTCTCTTAAAATTGTTGGCTGCTCTAAAGTTGTATCTATTATTGTCGACTCTAAACCATATTTAGATTGATAGGATTCAGGCGATAAAATAAAAACTTCTGGATTATCTAAAAAATGTTCCTGAACATGCTGCTCGTTAGTCGGACTAATATAATTAGAAGGGTTAGCACTCGGCGCCGCAATTGGCTTTCCTGATTTTTCTATTAATTCTAAAGCTAAAGGGTGAGCAGGCATACGCAATGCTACGGTTTTAAGTCCTGCCGTAACTGCCGCTGCTATATTTGCAATATCTTTTAAAGGCACAACTAACGATAAAGGACCGGGCCAGAGTTTGGTTGCTAGAAGCTCGGCAATTTCATTAAACTCACCAATAGTTTTGGCTTGTTCTAGGCTTGCCACATGAACAATTAGTGGATTAATAGCAGGGCGATTTTTTAGCCGAAAGATTTTTAAGCAAGCTTCTTCATTGGTAGCATCAGCTCCGAGCCCGTAGACTGTTTCGGTCGGAAAAGCAACCACTCTTCCTTCTCTAATAAATTTCGCTGCTTTATTGATCATATTTTGCTCATACATATAATCAAACGTCATTGCGAGGAGAGGCATAACCTCGACGCGGCAATCTAGAAAAAATAGCAAAGAATACCAGAGAAATTATTATTTTTAGATTGCCGCACTCCTTATAGTCGCTCGCAATGACGCTTAGAATATCTACATAAGTATGCCTTCGCGGGAATGACATCGGAAATTTATTCATAAACAATTAAATTTTGCTACTTTATGAAATAAACTATATATTACCTGTAATAATAATAAGCGATTATTGGCAATTTTAGAGTCTTCATCATTAACAAGGACATTATCAAAGAAGCCCGCAACAGGCGCTAATAGTGAAGTTAATAAAGTTAAAGCTTGGGTAAAATCTTTATTAGTAACACTATTCATAATTTGATCGGAAAGATTTGTTATTAAGTTAAATAATTCTTTTTCATATTTCGAAGTAAAAATATTAGTATCAATTTCGCCATCTATTCTCTTCTCACCTAAAATATTACTCACTCTTTTATAAACGTTTAATAATTCTTTTCCTTCATCATTCGCTAGGAATTTTTGTAAAGCATCAAGTTTTAATTGGGTATTAACTAAATCATTATCTGTTTTTAAATCGAGTACAGCATTAATTAATGAACTATCATATCGATTCTTAAAATAAAATTTTGCTCGCTCTTCAAAGAATGAATTTATTAAATCATTATCCTTACTAGATAAATCTTTATATAAATCAGCAGCAAAATTAATTAATTTTATAATATTTATTTGCAGCTTATTCTCTAATATTATTCTAATTATGCCAAGTGCTTGGCGTCTTAATGCGTAAGGATCACCTGAACTGCTAGGGGCTTCACCTGCTAACATCAATCCAACTAAGCTGTCTAATTTATCGGCCATCGCTAGCAACGCTGCGTTGCCGGTAGGTACATTATCTGAAGGGCCTTGCGGTTTATAATGGTCTCTAATTGCATTAGCTACTTCCTCTTCAAGCCCTTCATGCGTTGCATAATAATAACCCATAATCCCTTGTAATTCCGGAAACTCTCCCACCATTTCACTAACTAAATCACTTTTGCAAAGTTTAGCCGCTAAATGTAGTGATTTATTTTGTGGAGCTAAATAATAACAAATCCTTTCTAGCCTTGCCGTTTTTTGCTTTAAATTACCAAGCTTGGCATGAAATGTTACTCTCTCAACTTTTGGCAATCGTGATTCGAGGGTATGAGATAAATCCTGTTTATAGAAATATAAAGCATCGGCAAGCCTTGCCGCTAATACTTTTTCATTACCTTTAATAACTAACTCAGACTCAGCAAATTTGCCGTTAGCTATAAATAAAAAATATGGCGCAAAATTACCTTTATTATCAAACAAACAAAAATATTTTTGATGAGTTCGCATTGAAGAAATCAGCACTTCTTTAGGTAATTTTAAAAATTTTTCTGGTACCTTGCCGATCATTACCACAGGAAATTCAGCAAGCCCCGCTACTTCTTCAATTAAACGCTCATCTTCTTTCAAACTTAAATTATGAGAATTTGCAAATTCAAGCAAACCGATTCTGATCATTTCTTGTCGTTCTAATCTTTCTAAAATAACATCATTTTCTAAAAGCTTACTTTTATATTCAGCAAAATTATTAATTGTTATGGCTTTATTATCTTTAAGCCTGTGGGCATAGGTAATATTATTAGCCGTTAAATGACCAAATTTTAAAGGTAATATTTCACCGTCAAATATACATAAGATATTACGCAAGGGACGAATCCATTTTATTTTATAATCCCCCCAATACATCGATTTCGGCCAGCTATATCTATTAATAGCTGCAACTATAATTTCCGGTAAAATTTCTTTCGTATCTTTTTCAGCTATTTTTTTAACGAAAAAATAATATAAATGATTATTTATTAATTTAGTAGAAAGTTTTAATTTACTAGTATTATGAGCTTTACAAAATCCTTGAATAGCAGCGTCAGAAGCCTCTACTGCCGGACCTTTAATCTCTATTTCCTGCGGCAAAATAGCTTGCGGTAAATGAGTGACATGAACCGTAATTCTACGAGATCCTGAAAATACCTGAACTTTGGCAAATATTTCTTGTTCTTCAAAAATTTTTGTAAAGATACTTAAATATGCCTCTTCGGCGCCTTTCTGCATAAAAGCCGGTATTTCTTCACTAAAAAGCTCTAATAATAATTCACTCATTGATTCATCTCCAACCATTTACCACAGCATAATTTTGCCAAATTACGTACTCTTAAAATATAAGCAGCACGCTCGGTTACACTAATTACACCACGAGCATTTAACAGGTTAAATACATGGCTTGCCTGGCTACAATAATAATAAGCAGGTAACGGTAAATTTTTTTCAATTAATACTGCGCATTGCTGTTCATAATCAGTAAAATGCCTTAGCAGCATATCACTATCTGCCAGCTCTAAATTAAATTCGGAAAACTGTTTTTCTGCTTCAAAATCAACTTCACCGTATTTTAAGGCTTTTTCACCCGTTTGTCCGTTCCAATCAAGATTTTTTACCTCATCGATACCTTGGATATATAAAGCTAACCGCTCTAATCCATAAGTAATCTCACCGGCAACAGGACGGCATTCAATTCCGCCAATTTGCTGCATATAAGTAAATTGCGAGACTTCCATACCATTACACCATACTTCCCAACCAAGCCCTGAAGCTCCGATAGTCGGCGACTCCCAATCATCTTCAACAAATCTAATATCGTGAGTTTTTAAATCTATACCTAAACATTCTAAGCTTTTAAGATATAGCTCTTGAATATTATCGGGGGAGGGTTTTAAGATGACCTGAAATTGATAATAATGCTGCATTCTATTGGGGTGCATTGCATAACGACTATCACCTGGACGTCTTGAGGGCTGAACATATGCCACATTCCACGGCTTAGTACCAAGCGAGCGCAGCACTGTCGCAGGGTGGAACGTACCCGCTCCGACATGTGCATCATAAGGCTGCAAAATCGCACAACCATAATCCTGCCAATAATTTTGTAGGGTTAGGATAATTTGTTGAAATGATAGTTTTTTCATATTTTGTAATGTTTTGATCACTCTGGTATATAGGATATCATTCCTACTCCTCCTTTGTCATTCCTGTGAAGACGGGAATCCAGCTTTTTCTCTTGTCATGCCGTGGTCAAGCCACGGCATGACGATAACGTATTCAAATATCCACCTTCACCCACGAGCTGTTTGGATTTTGTTTATAGCAATCAACTAACTTTTCCGCAACAGTTAGTTTCTCCACCTTTAAAACCAATTCTTTTAACTCGATTGGTGCATCATAAATTATAATTATTCTTTGAAAGTGATTAATATATTCTTTATTCTGTAAAATCTTCTCTAAATGAGCAGGCGAAATAATTAATAAAACGCTAGCGTCATTAGGGTTTTGTAGCTCATCGGTAATATATACAGGTTGTTTTTCAGGTAGTGGGTCAAGCTTACTGCCGTGCGGGATAAATTGCCTTCTTGAATATGTCCAAAGTGTTTTGTTTAACAATTCTTGCTGTTCACTATCCGCTACTAAAACAACACTTTTAAGGTTACCGTGATAGCATTTCTCTACCAAAAGAATTATTGCTTTCAATAACAACTCCTGCGTCGTTTGATAAATACTAAATTGCTGCATATAAATATTTCCGTGTAATTATGATTTAGCTTTTTGTATATCTAATATCGCTTGTTTTCGAGTTTTTGCTTCCGAGTCATTTGGATTTAGTTCTAGTGCTTTGTTATAGGATTCAATAGCTAAGTCGTATTTGCCTAATTTTTCTAAAGCCGTACCTTGATTGAAGTATACATCGGGTTCTTTAGGATTTAGCTCAATTGCTTCATTAAATGCTTCAATAGCTAAATTATATTTTTTAAATTCGTATAACAATGTAGTACCTTTATTAAAATAGGCATTATAGTAATTAGGGTATAACTTAATCGCTTCATTATATGTCTCAATAGATAAATCGTACTCATTTAGTATGCCAAATATTATTCCCTTATTAACATAAGCATCAGGCTTATAGGAATCTAGCTCTATTGCTTTATTATATGCTTTGATAGCTAAATCATATTTTCCTAATTCTTGTAATGTCATGCCTTTATTAAAATATGCTTTGGGATTATGAGGAGTTAACTCAATTGCTTTATCAAATAACTTAAGAGATAAATTATATTTACCTAATTTTCCTAATACTATACCTTTATTAAGATATGCCTTTCCATAATCAGGATTTAATTTAATTACTTTATTGTATGCTTCAATTGCCAAATCATACTTTTCTAAATCAAGTAAAATATTTGCTAGGTTATAATATCGTTCAAAATTGTCAGGATCTACCTTAATTGCTTTATTATATGCCTCAATAGCTAGCTCGTATTCTCCTAATTCGTTAAACACTATACCTTTATTAAAATATGCTGTGGAATCTTTAGGATTTACTTCAATTGCCTTATTATATAATTCAAGGGCTAGATCATATTTTTCTAAATCAAAAAAAACATTTCCTTTATTAACATACGCTTCAAAGTCATTCGGGTTTAGCTTTATCGCCTCTTCGCATGCCGCCAGTTCTTCCTCATAATTATTCATAACCGATTGAGGTTTATTATTAAAAAATGAAAGAGAAGGCAAATAATTACGAAAACACAAAGCGGCAAGAATAATAATTAAAGCCCCAATAATAAGATACTTGTATGACATATAAATATTTATAATTTTATTAATGTTAATAATAATAAAAAAACTAGGTTCTGTGAACAAAATTTAAATTATTTATATTTTAAGCTATTTTTATGCGAAAATTAATAAGATTTTTGCTGGAATAGCTAATCTATTTCTAAAAAATCTTATAATTTGCAGCTAAAAAGAATTAAAACAGATTAATTTTAATTTTGTTCACAGAAGCTAAATAATAAAAGGATAATATTAAGAGAGGGATAGTTTTATTGGGTGGGTAGGTTTAAAGCGCATTCTATGTCATTCCTGCGAAAGCAGGAATCCAGCCTTTTCTTTTGTCATACCGAGGCCTCGCCACGGTATCCAGAAAAAAGTTATTCTGAATTTATTTAGGATCCATTATTGAGATGCTGAAACAAGTTCAGCATGACAAGAACTGAATTGCCACGTCGAAACTATATTTCTCCTCGCAATGACGGGGTTTTAAATACAAAACTAAGAATTAGTATTTTCTCGTTCTAGGGCTTTTCCTAAAGCAAATTCTAATTTTTCTACTATTTTATTTAATTCTACCTGACTGCATATACCGAGTAACACAGGATCGCGCGGTTGAATACTGTGCATATTCCAGTGACTACGATCTCTAATAGCTGCTATAGTAGATTTAGTAGTACCGATTAATTTAATAATTTGATTATCTTGAATAGCCGGATAATTTCTTAGTAACCAGTAAATTGCACTAGGTTTATCTTGGCGCCTAGCGATAGGAGTGTATTTAGCACGTTGCTTTTTTTTACTATTCACTAGCTCATAAGCTGAACTAATAACAATTTGTAGGCTGGCCTTCGGGTCTTTGTTACAGCGCTCAATCTCTTCCAACGTTAATTGACCGTTTGCAACAGGGTCTAATCCTTTTATGGATTGTGCTACTTCGCCGTCTGCCATGCCTTTTATTTCGAATTCATGAATACCGCAAAAATCAGCAATTTGTTTGAAAGTCAAAGAAGTATTCTCAAGTAACCATATAGCCGTGGCTTTTGGAAGAAGCGGTAGCATTTTCTGCGCATTCATGATAGTTAATATTATTTAAAAATGTTTGTGTTATACTGCTTCTATTAATAAGCAAATTTATATATAGTCAAGTCAGTTGAATTTGCATACAAGGAGCGAGGAGCGAAGCCTATAACTAATAGGTGAGCCGACGAGCGACGATGTAGGCGAGTTCAAATCACTTGACTATTACTTTTAACAAAACATTAGCTTTAAGTCAATCATCATTTAAAAATCTAACGATTTCTTCAACAACCTTCTTAGCATCGCCGAACAACATCAAAGTATTATCGTAATAAAATAATTCATTTTCTATTCCGGCATAACCGGCAGCCATTGAACGTTTTATAAATAAAATCGTTCGAGCTTTTTCTACATCAAGCACTGGCATTCCATAAATCGGACTAGTCGGATCATTTTTAGCAGCAGGATTGGTCACGTCGTTTGCGCCTATAACTAGCACCACATCAGTATTAGCAAAATCTCGGTTAATTTCTTCAAGTTCTAATACTTTTTCATAATCAATATTCGCCTCGGCAAGTAGTACATTCATATGCCCTGGCATCCTTCCGGCAACCGGATGTACGGCAAATCTAACGTTAATATCCGAACGCTCTAATATATCAACCATTTCTTTTATAATATGCTGCGACTGCGCAACCGCCATGCCGTAACCTGGAACTATTATAATAGATGAGGCATTACGTAATAAACCTGCTGCATCCTCAGGACAACTTACTTTTGCTATTTTATCGTTATCGATGCTACTGCTAGAGCTTGTAGGTGCGGCTAAAAACGCACCAAAAATAACTTTTATGAGCGAGCGATTCATCGCTTTGCACATTATGTAACTAAGTATCGCTCCACTACTTCCGACCAATGCACCGGTAATAATTAACAAGCTATTACTAAGCGTAAAGCCGATTCCTGCAGCTGCAAATCCGGAATAAGAGTTTAACATTGAGACGATGACCGGCATATCGGCCCCGCCAACCGGTATTATTAACAATATTCCTGCTAGCAGAGATAAAATTATTATTAGATTAAATAAAAATATACTTTCCGAACGAATAAATAATATTGTTAAAATTACCAATATTACCATTACTAACAAACATATATATTGTTGACCGTCAAATTTCATCGGCACACTTCTCATTAATCCCTGTAGCTTGAGGAAAGCTATTATCGAACCACTAAAAGTTAATGCACCGATTGCCGCTCCAAGAGAAATCTCTATTAAGGAACTAACCAATAAATTGCCCGCTATTCCTATTCCCAAATTTTCCGGCGACAATATGGCAGCATAGGCTACAAATACCGCGGCAAGCCCGACAAAAGAATGAAACCCAGCAACTAACTGGGGCATTGCTGTCATCGAAATTTTTTTAGCTATGCCTCCGCCAACTAATCCGCCAGCTAAAATAGTTATTATAATAGGAAGTTTATGAACAAAATCAGGAAGGGTAAAAGTAATACCAACCGCGATTATCATGCCGCCAATACCGACATAACTACCAAGGCGAGCCTGTTTAGGAGAAGATAAAAACTTTAACGATAAAATGAAGCAAATCGCCGAAACTAAATATAATAACTGGATAATTTGTAATGACATTATACTACTCGTATTTCAAGAATTAGATTTCATTTTATCAGGGATTCGTGTGCTCACTTATTAAGTATAAGCTGCGCGCACTCACCCATCAAAATAAAATCTAATTCTTGAAATACGAGCAGTATACTTAAATATATCATAACCTAATATTTTAAATGACCATATACCACTTAAAAATTAAAACCGATACCTGCGGAAATCACCAAAGGATTAAGCTTAACTTTAGAAGTTACGTTATTAGTGCCGACTAAATTTGGTTTATAAGTAACTTTTGGACTTAAGAAAAATTGTCTTACATCCAGATTGATTAACGTATCATCCTTGGCATAAAAATCCACACCTATTTGCGCAACTGCTCCATGACCATTTTTTATTTTGAAACCTTTCGCTTGATTATAAAAATAAGAACCGTGATATCCTGCACCTATATAAGGTCTTATCCCGCCGTAAGGTGCGATATGATATTGAGCTGTAACGGTTCCGGGAATCATATAAAGATCTTTTCTTTTTCCGATTTCAACATTACCGTTGTAATTATTTGCTATATTAGTTAAAGAGGCATATTTAGTACGTAAGAGATTTATGCCAAGTGATAATTCTGCTGCAAAATAGTTATTGAAAAATATAGTAGTTGAAGCATCACCACCATAACCATTTTCAACAAATTTGCCGACTGAAACTGGAGTAGAAGACGTGGGAGCAGGCAAGCCTTTTTGAGATGCACTAGACTGTATACCACTTAATCGTACTTTAAATGTTAAGCTACCTTCGTTCTCATAATAATCCGTATCATAATTCGAACTATCATCATGACTTGTAGCTTGTGCTAAACTGTTAACACTAATACCCGCGATAAACACGAATATACCTAATTTTTTAACTATGTTTATCATAAATCCTAACCTTTTCTTGCTTAAAACATATTGCTGTACTATATATAAACTTTTTTAAATTTTTATAAAGATGTACAGTATATTATCATAAAAGATAAATTCCTTCTATAATAAAAGCAAGATATTAAATTAAATAATAATAAAGTTGGAGTATATATTAATGAATAGTACGCTAAAAACATATCTTATCGGTATTAGCTGGTTTGTGCTAAGTTTGATAAGTAGTGCCGGTAACGATATTATAGCTAAATATCTTGGTATTCGTTTACATAGTTTTGAAGTAGCTTTTTTCCGTTTTCTTTTCAGCGCACTAATTTTACTGCCGTTTGTTGTTTATTACGGTACAGAGACTTTAAAAACTAGCCGCCCGTTTGTTCATATATTAAGAGGATTGTTATTATTCTTCGGTATGACCTCTTGGACTTACGGCCTTACTATTGCCCCCGTAACTACCGCAACCGTTATTAGCTTCTCAATACCTTTATTTACATTGGTGCTTGCCATATTTTTTCTTAACGAAAATATTATTTGGCAAAGATGGGTAGTAACCTTAATCGGTTTTATAGGAGTTGTAATAACTTTAAAACCTCATGCTTCAGACTTTAATCCCGAAATATTGTTTTTTGTTTTGGCAGCTATATCATTCGCCATGCTAGATATTATTAACAAAAAGTTTGTGGTAAAAGAGTCGATGATTAGTATGTTATTTTACTCAGCAATAGTTACCGCTATAGTATCGGTTCCTCCTGCAGTACAATATTGGCAAACCCCAACAATGTTCGAGTTAACTTTATTATTTATTCTGGGCTGTAGCGGCAGTCTAATTTTGTTCTTTTTACTTAAAGCTTTTACCTTGGTGGATGCTACAGCCACCGCTCCTTATAGGTATTTAGAATTAATAATTTCAGCGCTGGCGGCCTATATAGTTTTTAATGAATTTCCTGACAAGACTACCTTACATGGTGCTTTAATAATAATCCCTGCAACGTTATTTATAATATATTCTGAGAAACAAGGTATGAGTGGAAAAGATACGAAATAGTCTAGCTAAATTTAGAAAGATTTAGAAAAGATGAATTTGGGAGGGAGTATACTAGGCTCTGTGCACCTAGAGAAATACGGGATACAGGTAAATCCAAAAAATCTACCTGTATCAAACTTTTTGTATGACACTAATAAACCATTATAGCCACTAAAACAATTAAAGCTCCTACTAACCCTACTATATTGGCTACTATAATAGGAGTGTTTTTTAAAAAAATACCGTATAATAACCAACTAGTAAGAGCGACGGCACTAATCGTAAAAGCTGGCAGCGAAACCGAGCTTGCAGATTTACAAGTAAATATTTTATACGCTTGTACATAAAACATAAGATTACCTATCGTTCCAGCAAAAGTCATATATTTTTCGTAAAAATTCATAAATTTTGGCGACATGCTTTATTACCCTATTTTTTTATATCGCATTTTAGAATAACATCCTAAGTTATACAAGAAAATATAAAACACATGCTCTATCAAAAATTTCAATATAATATTAATGAACTAGTTGATAGTTTTCCTATCTCCAAAATTGCCATTGCCGTTTCAGGAGGTAGCGACTCAATAGCTCTTTTACATCTTACAAATATTTGGGCAAAAGAGCATAATATTAAATTATTTGTTATCTCCGTCGATCATAATTTAAGAGAGCAATCAAAATTAGAAAACAAATATATTAAAGAAGTCAGCGATAAGTTAGGACATCCTCATTATCAATTACATTTCGATCATCAAAATAATTTTTCCAATTTGCAAGAAAGAGCTAGGGAAGGTCGCTATGAGTTAATGACGAATTTATGCACCGAGCTTGATATATTAATTCTTTTAACAGCTCATCATGAAGATGATTATATTGAAAATTTTTGTATAAGATTAGAACGTAAAAGCGGTATATTCGGTTTAAGTAGTAGTAATATTAATTGGTATAATAACATCCAAATAGCCAGGCCTTTATTTAACATCCCAAAAAATGAACTGGTTAATTATTTAATTGCTAATAATATTAAATGGTTTGAAGATGAATCTAACTTATCGGATAAATATCAACGTAATGTTATTAGAAAAAAATTAGCTAAGGGCATAGAATATGTTAAAGCCGATATACAGCTAAGGCAAGCTAGAGCTAATGAACTGCTAGAAAGTAAATTTAAACCTGAGCTAATAGCTGCAATAGCGGCATCAGTAAAAATTTATGAATATGGCTTTGCTCGGTTAAATTTGATAAAATTTGCTAAATTTTCTGATGAAGTAAAAGTGCAGCTAATTAGTTTTTTGCTAATAATAATTAGCGGTAATAAAAATACTGCACGTTTTTACTCACTAGCTCCGATATTAACTTTGATTGAAACTACTATAATATTTAAAAATACTATCCACGGTTGCGTTGTTAAACGAGTACAAAATAATTTACTAATATATCGGGAATTTGGTAAAAAGCCCCCTCAAAATATAATATTACAGAACAGGGAAAAGATTTGGGATAATAGATTTCGTATTCTACAAAATGATCAGAGCAATAAGTACTATATAACTAACTTAACAATGAAAGATTATAGCATGATACGAAAATATTTAAATACTGAATTATTAAAAGAGTTAACTTTCAGAAACCACATAGCAATTTTATTTACCCTGCCGGTGATTAAAATACTTGAAAAAGTTATAGCAATACCACATATATCATATTATGATAGCGAAATGAAGGTTTCAAAGAAGATTTTTGAAGTCTCTTTTAATCCAAGCTTCGTATCACGCTTTACGCATTTTTGTTAGGTTGTATAGAATGAATAATCAAAGTAGAAATATTATAATCTGGGCAGCAATTTTTATTTTCACAATATTGCTTTTTAATGTTCTCCAGTCCGATAGTTTAATGGGCGGAAAAAATAATATTACTTTTTCAGATTTTCTATCGAAAATTGATGAGAAAACTGTTAGTTCGGTAAAAATTCAAGGCAGAATAATTGAAGGAACGTCTTCCGACGGTTCTTCTTTTACTACCTATGCTCCTGATTATCCTGATTTAATAAACCGCCTTAACAATAATGAAGTAAGTATTGAAGTCGTACCACCTGATACAAAAATGAATTCTTTATTTGGTATTTTTATTTCTTGGTTTCCGATGCTCTTATTAATCGGCGTTTGGGTTTTCTTTATGCGCCAAATGCATAGCGGCGGTAAGGCAATGGGTTTCGGAAAATCTAAAGCTAAATTATTATCGGATAAAGGACCTAAAGTTACATTTAAAGACGTAGCAGGTATTAATGAAGCAAAAGAAGAATTAACTGAAATCGTCGATTTTTTAAGAGACCCTAGTAAATTTCAAAAACTTGGTGGTAAAATTCCGAAAGGGTGTTTATTAATAGGGTTACCCGGAACAGGAAAAACACTTTTAGCAAAAGCAATAGCCGGCGAAGCCAACGTACCATTTTTCAGCATATCAGGCTCTGATTTTGTTGAGATGTTTGTTGGAGTCGGAGCAAGCCGTGTGAGAGATATGTTTGAACAAGGCAAACGTAATGCACCTTGTATTATTTTTATTGATGAGATTGATGCGGTAGGCCGCCATAGAGGTATCGGCATGGGAGGAGGCAATGATGAGCGTGAGCAAACACTTAATCAAATGCTAGTTGAGATGGATGGCTTTGAAACAAATGAGGGAGTTGTTATTATTGCAGCTACTAACCGCCCCGACGTTCTTGATCCAGCATTACTAAGACCTGGAAGATTTGACCGACAAATTACAGTATCTAATCCTGACATTGACGGCAGAGAACAAATATTACAAGTACATTTGAAAAAAATAAAATATAACTCTAAAGTTTTACCTAGAATTATCGCTAGAGGTACTCCAGGATTTTCAGGCGCCGAACTTGCTAATTTAGTCAACGAAGCTGCTTTACTTGCTGCACGTCGAGGCAAAAAAGAAGTAGATATGACAGATTTAGAAGAAGCAAAAGATAAGGTTTTAATGGGAGTAGAGCGTCGTTCCATGGCTATGTCCGATGCAGAAAAAAAATTAACTGCTTATCACGAAGGTGGACATGCTTTAGTGGGCCTCTATTGTTCCGCTTCAGACCCTATTCACAAAGCTACTATTATTCCGAGAGGTAGAGCGCTTGGAATGGTTATGAGATTACCGGAAAATGATCGTTTCTCAATGGCACGTGACAAAATGAAGGCAGATATTGCAGTTGCCATGGCAGGCAGAGTAGCCGAAGAAATTATATTTGGTGAAGATAAAGTAACTTCTGGTGCATCGTCAGATATACAAATGGCAACTAGAATGGCCAAAGCCATGGTTACCGACTGGGGTTTAAGTAATGCGGTTGGACCAATATTTTATGGCTCTAACAATGAAGATTTATATACCAGAAGAAGTAACGATGAAAGATCAGAAAAAACTTCTGAATTAATAGATTTCGAGGTGAAAAAAATTATTACTGAAGGGTATGATTTTGCAAAAAATATTTTAACTAAGCATATTGAGCAATTGCATATACTTGCTAAAGCTTTAATAGAGTATGAAACATTATCAGGGCAGCAGATTAAAAATCTACTTAGTAGCAAACCTTTAGATTCTGAGGAGGAAAACACTTTTCCTTTACCTGCTTCACAGGTGATTAAGATAGATAACGAAAAAGCCGTTAGTAAAGCAAAAAGCCGGCCTAACAAAGTTAAGGATGACAAGTTGTCTTGAAATCCTCTATAGCGTTCCTGTCTTCGTAGGTATGACCGGCCTTGTTGCACGGATAATTTTAAAGCGCGTTCTATGTCATTTCTGCGGAGGCAGGAATCCAGGACAATACCTTTAAGTCATGCTGAACTTGGTTCAGTATCTCTTGTAGTATAGATCCTGAAATAAATTCAGGATGACTTCCTAGGGTTTTTCTGGATTCCTGCTTTCGCAGGAATGACATATTGCCACTTTTATTGAGCCATGCAACACTACACCTTTATGAGAATGTCATAAAACATATATAAAAGAAAAAGCATGTGAGGTAATTATGGCGGAGTTAAGATTACCACCGAATTCTGTTGTACGAGGCGGCAAGCTATATAAAGCAACTGCTACGGCAAAGCAGCCACGCATTGTTAAAATTTACCGATATGATCCTGATACGGAAGAGAATCCGAGTATGGACAGCTATGAGATAGATTTAAGCAAAACCGGTCCAATGGTTTTGGATATTTTAATTAAAATTAAAAATGAAATAGATGCTACTTTAACCTTTAGGCGTTCTTGCCGAGAAGGGATTTGCGGCAGCTGCGCCATGAATATAGATGGCACAAATACTTTAGCTTGTATCAAACCGATAGAAGAAATTTCCGGCGATATAAAAATCTATCCGCTTCCTCATATGAAAGTGGTCAAAGATTTAGTAGCGGATATGGCCCATTTCTATGCTCAATATGAATCTATAGAGCCGTGGCTTAAGGCTGATAGCCCACCTCCTTCAAACAGTGAACGACTACAGTCTCTGAAAGAGCGAGAAAAACTTGACGGCTTATATGAATGTATATTATGTGCTTGCTGCTCTACCGCTTGCCCTAGCTACTGGTGGAACGGCGATAAATATTTAGGTCCAGCTATTCTACTGCAAGCTTATAGGTGGATTGCGGATTCCAGAGATGACCATACTGGCGAGCGGCTTAATGATTTAGAAGATCCATTCAAACTTTACCGTTGTCATACGATTATGAACTGTACAAAAACTTGTCCAAAAGGTCTAAATCCTGCCAAAGCCATCGGAGAGATAAAGAGTTTAATCGCAGAACGTCACGGGGTGTAATATACAATGATGTTATTGTTATCCCACTCTAGGTTCTGTGCACCTAATTAAAATAAATCTAATTTTGGTTCTTTTTTGTTGCAAATTATAAGATTTTTTTGAAATATGAATAACTATTCCTACAAAAATCTTATTAATTTTCACTAAAAATTAACTCAAAATTATAATAATTCAATTAGGTGCACAGAACCTAGGTGAGGAATCCAGGCTTTTTTTGTCATACTGAAACAAAGTTCAGCATTTTTTCGTATTTGATCTTGAAGTAAATTTAGGATGACTTTTTAGGATTTTTCTGAATTCCTTGCATTTGCAAAAAGGTATTGTTGCGTAAATCGAAAACGCTGACAAACACATCGTCATTGCGAGGAGAGACGTATTCTCGACGTAGCAATCTAAGAAAAAAGAGCAAAAATGCTATGAAATTTACTATTTCTAGATTGCCACGCCGCTTATAGCGCCTCGCAATGACGGAGATAACACTGTTTTTGATCCACGCAACAACGGCCTGCGGGGGATTTGAATATAGAAAGCTTGAGTCGTACAACAACGTTATCACGATAAGCTAATATCACTTTGATACCAATACTCTGCAATAACATTAAAAATTAATTATATTTATAATCCGAATTTTTAATTTGATTATTCATTAAATTTTTAGCAATATCGCTATCTAATAAATCAGGATTTTTGGATGATTGAAAATATTCCGAAACTAATTTGATTACTTCCTCGCAAAATTCGGCTTGTAAATTTTTATTGGCTTGACTTTTGTAATTTTCAATTGACTTAATAGCTTCTATCTTTTTACGTTCTAAAAATTCTCCTATTTCCTTATTTTTTTCTTCAACTATTTCTTCATTATGTTTTTGCCCTTCTTGTAGCATTTGATTACGCAAAACTTCTAATTTTTTTAGTTGTTCACTAATTTGAGTGAATAACAAAACAGCATCATCTTTTAACTTTTCGGCTTTTAAAAGCCTTTCCTGCACTTCTAAAACTTTAGTATCCAGGGATTTTAAAATTGTTTTTTTTATCGGTCTGTAAACCAGATATATAAAAAATATAAAACTAATAGCGAGCCAAAAGCTTTCATCTAAAAAATTCATCATCTTATTTTTTTGTAATTTTCTTTAATAAATTTATATCAGCTTGCACGCCGGTAATTTTTTTAATTATATCGGAAGCTAGATTTGCTAAAACACCGTTTTCATTAGACCAAAAAACTTTTTTTTCTATATTTATATCTTCAAAATTTTGTTTTAACTGCTGCTTTAATTCTTCTTCCAAACTAGTTTTTTTTAACAAAAAATCAACTTTTAAAGAATTTATTACTTCTTTTTTATGGATTTCTATCTCACTTGATATTTTAGTTAATTCTTCATTATAGTGTTTAGTTAATTTTTCTACTTCTAAAGTTAATTTATCCGCCTGTTCTACATTAGCCTGAATATTTACCTGTCTGTTACTTAAAATTTTCTCGGCAATAGGCACTATAAATTTATAAGTAGCAATATACAGCATGCCAAAGGTAACAATTAACCAAAAAATTTGTGAATAATAATTGTTGATATCAAATTGCGGCATATGTTGCTCATAAATGAAGGACTGTTATAATGTTATTCCCGCTCTAGGTGGGCATTGTTGCATGGATCGATAAAACTGATTCGATTCATTCCCATAAAAACGGGAATCCAGACTGTTTTTGTCATGCTGAACTTGTTTCAGCATCTTTTTGTAATAGATCCTGAAATAAATTCAGGATGACTTAAGTTTTTTACTGGATTCCCGTTTTCACGGGAATGACATGGGTATCCATGCAACAACGCCGCGTGAAAATGACAAAGGTGTTAGGAAAATATAAGCAACATCGCTATCACAAAAGAAAATAGCCCCATCGCTTCGGCAAGTCCGGCACCGATTAATGCCATTCTTTGAAGTTGCTCGGCAGCTGAAGGGTTACGAGCTATTGAATTTAACAATGAGCTAAATATATTACTTACACCGAGTGCTGCACCAAACATACCGATAGCCATAAACCCGACACCTATATATTTTAAAGAGATCATATCCATATTTAAATTCCGACTTTAATTAATAAATATTATACCATAATTTCGGTAGTATACGCGAAGTATTTTAAGAAATAGGTTTTATTTTGGAGGTGAATGAGCGCAGCGTAAAACTTAAGTTAAGTGAGCACATAAATCCTAAGATCAAAATGAAAAAAACAATCCTTAAAAGACGAGCAGTATATTAGGTTCTGTGAACAAAATTTAAATTAATCTATTTTAGTTCTTTTTTGCTGCAAATTATAAGATTTTTTTGAAATATGAATAACTATTCCTACAAAAATCTTATTAATTTTCGCTAAAAAATCTCTTAAAATATAAATAACTTAAATTTTGTTCACAGAACCTAGTGTAAATTAATAGCATCATTAAGGTACACACAAGAAAGAATAGCAAAAATATAAGCCTGAAGGATTGCAACAAAAATTTCAAACCCGATTAGCACAATTATAAGAGGAAGTGGGATAAATTTCAAGTAAATCATTAGAGAAACCATGAAGCCTGCTATTACTTTCAGCAAAATATGACCGGCCATCATATTGGCAGCAAGCCGCAGCGATAAGCTTACCGGTCTTGCAAGATAAGTAAATAATTCAATTATTATCATTAAAGGAGCAAGCCATAGCGGTGTACCGTGCGGTAAAAAAATAGTAAAAAAACGTAGTCCGTAATTGTAAAAACCGACAATTGTTATTGTTAAAAATATCATGATAGCTAAAGCAAAAGTTATCGAGATATGGCTAGTAACGGTAAATCCATAAGGGATCATACCAAGTAAATTACAAAATAAAATAAATACGAATAAACTGAAGATTAGCGGAATAAATTTACGTCCATTCGCTCCGACACTTTGATTTAACATACCGGTAACCAGGGCGTATATCATTTCAGCACTTGCCTGAAGCCTTGAAGGAATAAGAAGTTTTTTTTGTAGAGATATGTAAAAATAAGTTAGAGCTAAAATAACGGCAAGTAACATATAACCGCTTGAATTATTAAAACTAATATCAATACCGAATAAATTGATTTCGACCAATTTATTTACGTTGAATTGAAGTAAAGGGCTATGGGACATTTTTTATTTTAACCTCTGCCAAATTATATTTAATCCGGCAATAATTCCTATTATCATACATAATATAAGAAATAACGGTGTGGAATTAAATAATTTATCTATAGTTATGCCTATAAACACTCCAACCATTGTTCCTGAAACTAAATCTACAGCTAGGGTAAATGCATTAATTTGCTGCTTCGGTTTTAAGTGGGTAAGCTCAGTTGTTTTAAACTCCTTAATTCTTCTTTTTATATTTTTTAATTTTTCTGGGTCCATTACTATCAAGAAGTGCTAAATCTTCTCTTTATCATTTTCTAAAACTTTCTCTATGGCCTTTGAAATATTATTAACAGCATATCCTTCAATTGGTACACCATTTATAAAAAATGACGGAGTACCTTTAAAATTTGGAGTTTTTGCTATAAAATTAGTATTAGCAAGTAATATTTCCGTAATTTTATCATTACTTAAACATTGTTTGTAAGCTTCAGGAGAAATACCACCTATTTGCCCGATACTTGTTAACAACTCACGATATTTATTACTATATGCCCATTTATCTTGCTGCTCTAAGATTACTTTATGAAATTGCAGAAAACTATCCATGTCACCTTTGCAACGAGCTAAAATTGCGGCATCCAAGTCTTGTTTATTACCAATAAATTCTCGAATAACATACGCTATTTTATTAGTATCAATATATTTTTTCTTAATTTCCGGAAAAATTACCGTATGGTAATAAGCACAGTGGGGACAAGTAGGAGAAAAATATTCTACCATAATCGCCTTTGCTTCTTTATTTCCGAGAACCATGTCATTTTTGTTTATATTGAAATTTACGATAGATTCGTCTGATAATTCATTACTGCTTGTTACCGGTTCGTTTTGCGTCTCATCTTGCGGAGCAATTTTTTGATTATTATCTTCTTCAGAAATAACCGCTTCTGTAGGCGGTTCATCTAAATTATTCTCATTATTTTGAGGAGTTACCTGCTCACTTATACTTGCGGGATTTTTTGTTTGCTCTACTAAAACCTCGCTATTTTGTTTTGTAGCCTGAATCGGCTTTACCTCTTGCTCTGTTGTTTTATCTTCGGAACAAGAGCTTAAAAATAATAAAAATATTATCGTAACAAAAATATTATACATGAATGTTTATTTTTAATTAATAATTAAGTTATAGGATTTTATTAATATTATTACAATACTAAATTAGACTCTCTCCGTAAAATAAATTTTGTTAATAGCGCCTATATATTATAATAAAACTTAGTACTTTCTAACTATAGTAAAATATGCTATATTAAGCTTAGTATAAGTCTAAATATTTTACGGAGGAACTAAAATATGTCAACACAATCTGAGTTTAAAATAGGGCAAAGAATCGTATACCCATCTCATGGAGTAGGAGAAGTAACAAATATAGAATTCCATACTCTAGCTGGAACAGAAATTAAAGTTTATGTGATTTCCTTCCCGCAAGATAAAATGACGCTAAAAGTTCCCGTTAGTCGAGCGGCTGTTGTTGGTCTTAGAGCGGTTGCAAGTAAAAAAGATCTCGATGTAATATACTCTACACTCCAAGGTAAAGCTAAACAAGGCAATAGAATGTGGAGTAGACGAGCCCAAGAATATGAAAGTAAGATTAATTCGGGAAATATTGTTGCCGTCGCCGAAGTATTACGTGATCTTCATAAAAATGTTGATAATGATCGTTCTTATAGTGAAAGAACGCTTTACGAATCTGCATTAAATAGATTGGCAGGCGAACTTGCTATCCTCGAGAATATGCATCCTACCGAGGCAATTAATAAATTAGTAGAAGTATTACGTGAAAAGTTAGTAGCTTAAACACTCGCTATCCTCGTGGTCAAGCCGATCGTTGTTTATGGTGCGCTAAAATCGATAGGACATCATTCTAGTTCAAACAGGAATCCAGAAAATTATAGTCATCCTGAATTTATTTCAGGATCTCTTGCATTAGATGCTGAAACAAGTTCAGCATGGCAAAGAAAATCTGGATTCCCGTTTGAACTAGAATGATATCAAGCGTGCTTAACATACACATACAATAATTCCATTATGCTAAATCGTGAAATCTTATTAAATAATGAAGAAGAGTCAAAAGATTTTGCTAGAAGTCTAGCGCAGAATTTAAGGCCTGACAGCGTTGTATTATTTACCGGCGATTTAGGCTCAGGCAAAACATTTTTATGTAGAGAAATTATTAAATATTTTTGCGGCTCTAATACCCAAGTTAGTAGCCCGACTTTTAATATTCTTCAAACTTATCAAGCCCCGAATTTTACGATCTATCATTTTGATCTTTACCGGTTAAAATCACCTGAAGAAATTTATGAACTCGGTATAGAAGATGCGTTGCAAGGTAATTTATGCTTAATAGAATGGCCGGAAATAATCGAGCATTTACTTCCTGAGCCATTAATTAGAATTAATTTGCAAATAACATCAACCGGGAGAAAGCTTTGGTTAAAGCCCTCCTCCTAATTGTACCTCATAAAGTTCTTCGTAGGAACTGAGGGCTGGTGGTATTTCATATTGCAACTGATTACTAGCGTTATCCTTACAAGGAAAATGTGTTGCTATTACCTTTTTAATTTCTTGTCTTTCTTGTTCAGTAAATTTAGAAGGAGTCCAGAACTGACCGGTTTTTAATTGTTTATCTCTTGGCACCATAAATTTATCTTTAGCAGCATTTTTTAAAGATGTAGCATTTTTTACTAATTCCTCAATCATTCCCTCTATCTCGTCTTGTTTTTTTAGATTTCCAATTTCTAATTCTTTTGCTTTTGCATAATATTTTTCAGCAGCCTCAGTTCGCCCTTTATCTTTAAAATAATTACCTTGTGCTATTTTGTTAGCTATTTTTTTACTGACTATTTCTTTTATTTTATCCGATAATTTTGTCCGATTGTCACGATTAGTTTCTAATGATCTTTGCTCCCATAAATTTCCCTCCAATTTTTCTAGTAAATTTTCAAAAAGTAGAAAATATTTTTGCACCTCTGTTTCATGACCGATCATACTATAATATTTGCGCGCGCAGCCTAATGCGGTTTCATCTTCTAGCTTAAACAAAGAATCAGCTAATGCTTTATATGGCTTCTCTAATTTAGATAAATTCTGTGAAGTAGGAGAAAGTTTATAAACATGGTGATAAGCTTGGATAGAGTCCATAAAACTTTCTATAGCCTTACTAAAATATTTATTTTTTTCCTCTTCTTTTTCTGGTTTAAGTATTTTCTCAAATTTTTTAGCTTCTTGCTCCTTTTGTTTAAGCTTTTTTTGCTCAAACACTAGCTCACCTTTTTCCTTTGCTAGCTTCTCTTGCAACTCGCTATACTTCTGCCTAATATTATCTATTTCTTCAAGTTTTTGCTGATTTTGCTCAATATTTTTTTTTGTTTCTTTTTTAATTTCTTCTTGATTAGTTCCTATTTGCTTAATCGCTTTCTCTAACTTTTCAATTTCTAGCTGCAATTTCTTGACTTTTGTCGATTTAGTCATTGCTTTTGCTTTTTCGAGGTTTAGTAATCCTATATTATAATAGGCTTCACCCAAATTTTCTTGCATCTCCTTAGTACTTATATTTAAAGCAGCTATAAGCTTCTGATATTCTTCTATTTTCTTAGTAATTCTAGTTACAACAGCTGTAGGGTCTATTTCTTCAACATCTTTAGTTCCAGAAGCTATAAGCTTCTTACGTTCTTCTATTGACTTAATATTTTTATCTCCAGCAGCTATAAGTTTCTTCCTTTCTCCTATTTTCTTAATATTTTCAACTTCAACTTCTATAAGCTCCTGATATTCTTTTGTTTTCTCAATACTTTTAATTTTATAATCTTTAAGCGTCTTTGTTGCATCCTCAGCACTTTCAGCATTCTCAACCCTGGCTAGAATCGACTTTATTTCCTCAACTCTTTTATCTCCATTAGCTGTACACTCTACATATTCATCTATTCTCTTAATAATTTTATCTTCAACAGCTATAAGTGCTAGATATTTTTGTATCTCATTAATACTTTTAACTTCAACTTCTATAAGTGCTAGATATTTTTGTACCTCCTTAATGCCTATAACTCCAGCATCTATAAGCTCTTGATATTCTTCTATTTTTTTAATAGTCTTAACTTTAATACCTATAAGCCTTTGGTATTCTTTTATTAAATCTACTGCTTTTTCGTAATACTCTAAATGTTGCTTTGCATCTAGCTTCATACACTTAACAGCTGAAACAAGCATTTTTTCTATAATAGTTTTAATCTCTTTTACTACCGATTCAAATGGATTTATCGGTGGTTTTTTGGTTAATTTTTCAAAGAATTTTAAGAATCTGGCTTGTTGCTCTAAAATATGAATAAAATCATCTATTCGAGCCTTAAGCTCTAATGTGTTATTATTTTTTTTGCTAATTTTTTCTTTTCCGAAAAAGTCTTTTATAACCTTTAAATATTGAACTAACACCTGCACTTCATCTTTATCAGTCTTAACTTCTCTGAGCTTTATTATTTCCTCTAACGTGGGAAAGTAAGATTCTACAATTGTGGATTCATTATTTTCAGGCTTGATATCTATAGGAAAGCAATATCTTAGAATAGGCCAATATTCAAAAAATGCTTTGGTCTCTAATTCATGATGTAAATGTTTTAAAATAGGAGAATGAAAGGATTTATAAGCATCAGTTAAATTTGTCAGGTTACTATTAAAGAAATTTAATATAATTTCATTAATTAAAGAAATGTTATTACGGACTTGAGCATATAAGTCTTTTGCTAATTCCGGTGATCCGGCCGAAGCGTTTGCAGGAAAAATAGTTGAACATGCTGCCAATTCTTTAGCTTCAACAAACTTATCTAAATTTTTAATTTCTATTAACTCAGAGGCTTGATTGTTATTATCGTTAGATGGCTTATAGAAAATATTTACAGCATTTTTTAAAACCTCTGCTATTTTTATATAAATTTCAGAATCTGGTTTCGAGGATTCATTTTTTATTACATATGAATCAAGAAAAGCTTTTATCTTGTCTTCTCCTATTCCCTCATCTACGTAAGTTACTATTAACAATATGCTATTTTTCAATTTATCAATATTTTGTAACCAATTATTGATATTTGTATCTTTAAAAACCTCAGCGAAATGCTTAATTAAAGTAGTAATAAACAAATCATTTCTAAATAAATAATCGGTAGTAAGTACAAAATTACATAACTTTGTATTATTAAATATTTGCCAAAGGTAATACATAGCGGGAATTATATCTTCACTATTTCTTTCGCCTGTATCTCCAATATTCGGGCATTCAATAATTGTTGAATTTTGTCCTTCCAATTTCCTCGGAATTTTAAAATTAGTATTTTTTGTTTCATAAACTTCCATACGGTTAGGAACTACTGCTTCTTCTGTTATATTACTTAGTAGCTCAGCAATGTCATCTCTACCTGACCCTTTTGCTCCAAAAATTACTGAAACCTTTCCATTAATTCCTTTTATTTCATTATCTCCAATCATCATTGAAGTTAATATTGTTTTAACCTGTTCGTTTTGAGAAATTAGTTCTTGCAATTCTTGCTTAGTCAAAGAAACTTTAAAATCAGGAGACACTTCTAAACCCAATTTTTTGTCTTGCTCTTTCTTATCTAACTCTTCTAAATATTTTAATTTTTTGGTAAGTGCTGTATCTTCAAGATATTCTGAAAAAAATTCTTTAACATTATCATCAAAAATATTTATAGATTTTGTACCTTTATCTCCTAGGTTGCAATCAACGAAAATAGTCTTTATTACCTCATTAAACTCTCTTGTTTCTAATAAAGCTTTTTTTCCTGCTTCTGTTATTTCCGGGTTACGTCCTAAATGAAGTAGTGTTATAGTTTTATTAATATTAAGCATATCTGCTAAAGCTATTACTTTCTTGTCATTTAAACCGAGTCCTATTAAACATAACTCTAAAACTGTATCATTGTTTCTAAGCCAGTTTGCGAGCCTTAAGATATTATCATCCTCAAAAACTATATTGCGAAGATTAAGCTCCTTAATATGAAGAGGTAATAATACATGTTCACTTTTTACTCCTTCAGTCCACCATCTCTTATCACACCATTTTGCATTTTCTTCAATCCAACTTAAAATATTTTCTGGACATATAAGAGTTTTGACACCGGTAGAATTTTTATAAGATAATGTTATATTACTACCTGCGTAAGCTGCTTCAATCTCAGAAGAAAAAGATTTTACTATATTCGTTAAATTAAATTCTAACGGTTGGCTTTTATCTTTATCTTTAAAATAATTCTCTAATATTTCTTTAAATGAAAGAAGGAGTCTAGGTGGGGTGGGGGAATTAAATTTAGGGATATAACTACTAGGGTTACTGACAATACTACTAGACAAATCAACCAAACTACTCAAAAACCCACTATTATTATCTTTGTTATTATCTTCGTTATTATCTTCGTTATTATTTTTCATACTATGCCTTACAAATTGATTGTTTATTTATTTTGCTCAACCAAAATATAAAAGCATTTTTGTTTTGTAAGTTGAATAAATAACTAATTAGTTCTACGGTAAAAAATTAACTAGACGTAATTTTACCACAAGGTTGAAAGATGAAGATGAGAATTTAGGAGAAGTTATTATTACGTGTTTTTATATATTTTAACTAAACTCTGTGGCGTGGACACCCTTAAACGTCATCGTGAGAAGGCATTGTTGCGTGGATTGATTCTACCCCGTTATATTGGTGGTGAGGAAATTCGATAGCCACGATGCGGTAATCTAAGACTCTCTATACCGTCACTGCGAGCGAAGCGAAGCAATCTAGTTATTTTTTCCTGGATTGCCACGTTGGCATAAATGCCTCCTCGCAATGACGAAATTTTTTAGGTTATTCAAAGGGTTTTACTATAACCATGGTTACGGCTACAACCATACAGAAAGTGGGAACTTCATTAAGAAGTCGGTAAAATTTTTCAGAATGAGTATTTTTACCATTGGCAAAATCTTTACGCCATCTGGCAAGTAATCCATGAAAAATAGTTAAAATTACAACTGCTAACATTTTAACATGGAACCAGACTCCTAGCGCAACTATTCCATAAATATAGGCATTTATGATACCGAAAATAAAAGTACTGATCATAGCAGGGTTCATAATAACCCGTATTAACTTTAATTCCATCACCTGCAGCATTTTATCGGCTTCTCCACCAATTTTTGCCTTGGTATGGTAAACATACACGCGAGGTAAATACAACAATCCTACCATCCAGCATATTGCTGATATCAGATGAATTGCTTTAAACCACAGGTAATAATTTGCCATTTTTTAATACTTATTCTTAATTTTTACACAAACACATTGTAAATTTTTCTGGACATATTCTTTTACCTTCAGCGCTCACTATTAAATTATTATCTTGACTAGCTTTAATATTAATTAATTTTGATATTATTTTTGCTAAGCCTTTAATAAAATTTTTGGTAACTCTCAAGGTCGGTATACGAGTATAATCTATCCCGTATTTATCTGCAATTAATTTATATTCCATATCAAGCTCTACTAAAGTCTCAACATGCTCGGAAACAAAAGCAATAGGAACGATAATTATATTTTTCTTTAACTTGCCGGCTATTTCTATTTCATCTTCGGTATTCGGTTTTAACCATTCTACCGGTCCTACCTTGCTTTGATAGGTTATTTTATAATCCAAATCATCTATATTTAGCCCTTTGACTACGGATCTTACGGTTTGTTCTATTTGCCATTGATAAGGGTCACCTGCTTTTATTATTTTTTCTGGTAACCCGTGCGCCGAGAATATCATGCGGAAATTTACTTTATCTATTAATTTTTCTTTAATCAATGAAATATGAGATCGGATAAAATCTTCTTGTACAGGATAACAACAAATTGTTTTTACCTCAATATTGCTATTAAAATTATTTATAAAATCTTTAATCGATGAGCCGGTAGTGGTGCTTGAAAATTGCGGATATAATGGTAATAAAATTATTTCTGATGGCTGATATTTTTCTATTTGCTTAGTTATTTCTTTTGAAGTCGGTGAAAAATAGCGCATGCTTATAAAAATTTCAAAATCTTCTTTTATATTTTTTTGTAGTTCCTCGGTTAGTGCTAATTTTTGCTCTTTCGTTTCAGCTAATAGAGGTGATTTATTACCGATTAGCGAATATATTTTTTGAGATTTTTTATTTCTCGTGATAGAGATTATTTTAGCGATAATAAAGCGCAATGGATTCGGCAAATTAATAATTGCCTTATCATAGAATAGATTAAATAAAAACGGCTTTACCGATTTTAAGCTGTCAGGCCCGCCTAAATTAAAAAGAACAATGGCAATTTTTTTAGACATACTAAATTTTATATTCTAAGCTCCCTAATATAATTTACTAAAAATTCAACATTTTCTGGAGGAGTTTCCGGCATAATACCGTGACCAAGATTGAAAATAAAATTTTTGCCTTTAAAGTTTGATAAAATTTTATCAAGTTTTTCCTTAATAATTTCTTTATTTGTAAGCAACACTATTGGATCTAAATTACCTTGTACCGTTATTTTGTCACTCCACGACTTCATTATTTCAAGCGGCACATATTGATCACAAGCTATAATATCTATGCCTGTTTCTGCTATATATTTTTCATATAACCAGCCTGAACCCTTGGGAAAACCTATAATCGGAATATTAGGAAAATATTTTTTTATTTCCGATATTATTTTTTTAGTAGGTTGCACCACAAAATCTATATATTCCTCACTACTTAAAACTCCTGACCAGGAATCAAAAAGTTTTAATATATCCGCTCCCGCTTTTGCCTGATTTATAAGGTGATCGGCGGTTTTTTTAGTAATAACATCTAAAAGCTCTTTAGCTAATTGTTTATTTTCATAAATAAATTTTTTACTAGTTTTAAAATCCTGTTTACCTTTTCCTTCCAATATATAGCTCATTACTGTCCACGGACTACCTGCAAACCCTATTAACGAAGTACCTTTCGGCAACTGAGATTTTACTTTCTTAACTATTTGATAAACAGGCGCTAGCTTTTTACTAGGATCATTTTCTAAATATTTAAAATCTTCTCTTGATTTAAATTGCTTTAATATCGGACCTATATTTTCTTCAAACCTTACATCCCAGCCAAGAGCATGAGGCAATACTAAGATATCGGAGAAAATTATTGCTGCATCGAAGCCATAACGTTTTATCGGCTGCAATGTTACTTCAGTAGCTCTATCAACGTCATAACATAATTCAAGAAAATTTCCTACTGTTTTTCTAACTTTCATATATTCAGGTAAGTATCTACCTGCTTGACGCATAAGCCAGATTGGAATTTTGGTATTGTTGTTTTTTAGAAGTTCGTAAATTTGATTCATGCTACTATTAAATAACTATATTAATATATTCTTTATAGTTGTATATGAGGTTGATTTTATGTAGATTAATTCTTTTCAACATTGTTATCAACATAATTCTTTTTCTAATTACTAGTGAACAATTCAGTATTTATAAGAATAATCCACATAAATTTATAGTAAGTTTTATAAAGTGGATAACTAGGTGTTATATTTGTTTATATCCTCGAAAAACTTTATTTTATAAGGCGTTCGAGTAGTTATTCACAATTTTATCCACAAATTAAACACATAAGGAAAATTAGCCGCTAAAGGCCTTATTTAATAAGGATTTAGCACATGTTTTAATAAGAATTAGTACTAAAATAATAAGTTATTAAGAAAATTATCCACAATAAGGCGTATAACCTATGACAAAGCTCATTATTCACCTTGTTTCAGATTCTTCTGTTCAAACTGCTAAATATGCGGCAAACTCTGCGCTTGTACAATTTACTACTATTAAACCGAAATTATATCATTGGCCGATGATTAGAAACCTAGAATTATTAAATGAGGTATTAAGTAAAATTAATTCTAAACAGGGTATGGTTTTATATACTATCGCCGATCCGGAATTGCGTAAAACATTAATGAAATTTTGTTACGAGTTAAAAATACCCTGTATTTCAGTAATAGGTAAAATCATTAAAGAAGTATCGGCATTTTCAGGAATAGAAATAGAAAAAGAACAAAGCTATAATTATAAATTTGATAAGACTTATTTTGATACGGTTAATGCTATTGATTATGCTATCAGGCATGATGATGGACAAATGGTTAATGAATTATCTGAAGCCGATGTTATTTTAATAGGCCCGTCAAGAACCTCGAAAACTCCTACTTCCGTATATTTAGCTTATAACGGTTTGAAAACTGCAAATATACCTTATGTTTATAATTGTCCATTTCCTGACTTTTTAGAAAAAATTACTGAACAGTTAGTAGTAGGATTGGTTATTAATCCCACTAGGCTTATTCAAATACGTGAAGCTAGAATGACTTTACTGCAAATTAATGAAAATAACAATTATACGGATTTTAAAATAGTCCAAGCAGAATGTTTGGCAGTTAAAAAGATTTGTGATCAAAAAAATTGGCCTGTTATAGACGTGTCAACGAAATCAATAGAAGAAACCTCTGCCTTGATAATGAAAATATATTATAATCAAAAAAAAACTATTTATAAAAAATAAAAAATTTTCATAGTTTACAACTATAATCTAGTACCTTATAATTTAAGTTAGGTAAAATATCCTTCTAATTCGAGCGGAGCGTTATTATAGAGCTCATTAAAAAATAATTAGTATTTCCGCGTATGTGGATGACCTCAACAAACAATATCGAAAATTAAAAAATTAAGGTGATTATGACAAATAATGTAACGGATAATTCTTTCGAAGAAGAAGTATTGAAATCAGATTTACCAGTAGTAGTTGATTTTTGGGCAGAGTGGTGTGGACCTTGTAAAATGTTAACACCTATAATAGAAGAATTAAGCCAAGAATTACAAAGTAAGGTAAAAATTCTAAAAATGAATATTGAAGAAAATCCAGAAATTCCTTCAAAATATGGTATACGGAGTATTCCGACTTTAATATTGTTTAAAGAAGGTAAACAAGTTGATATAAAAATAGGAGCACCAGAAAAAAAAGCTCTTTTAGAATGGATTAATAAATCTGTTTAATATGTTATCCAAACCTTCAAATATTTTTATAAAAATAGCCAACGGGTATGTTGAGGGAATTGATACACATAAAAGAGCGCAAGGATTAAAACATTTTTTTTTAGGTAAAGGAGAATTATTTTCTTTAAAAATCCCTATATTAAATAATATTAATTTTTCTTGTTATGAGGGAGAGAAGATTGCTTTTATAGGTAGTAACGGCTCTAGTAAAAGTTCTCTTCTAAAAGTAATTGCAGGAATTTACCCGTTAAAATCTGGAAAAATAAAAGTTCACGGAAATATTGCTGCTATTATTGATATGGGCGTAGGTTTCGAACCTGAACAAACAGGCCGAGAAAATATTAAAATGCTGATGCTATATAATAATATGTTAGATAAATATAGCAAAAGTGTTGAGCAAGAAATTATAGAATTTTCTGGCCTTGGTAGTAAAATTGATTTATTGATAAAAAATTATAGCTCAGGAATGCTATCACGTCTTGCTTTTTCGGTTTCAATATTTCAAAATCCTCAAATTCTTTTACTTGATGAAGTTTTTGCTGCAGGTGATAAATATTTTATAGAGAAGTCGCTTAAGCTGATGAAAAATAAATTTAAGAATACTCCTATTTCAATTATTGTAAGTCATGAAGAGGACATCATTAAGGATAATTGTAATAGATGTATATTGTTGCAAGAAGGAAGTATTGTTGCAGACGGCAGCCCAAACGAAATATTTAAAATTTTTAATAGAGAAATTCATAAATGATAAAGTATTTTTTTTCAAAAAAATACTGGAGATCAGTAGTATTACTGGTAAAAATATCTATAGCTCGCCAAAATAAAAATTCTTTTTTAGGGTCTTTATGGAGTTTGATACAACCTTTCGTACACATAATGGTAATTTCTTACTTTTTTGCTTTTTTATTAAAACAGCCAAGAGAATTCATGATAATGAATCTGGTAGGAGGTCTTCCTTTATGGACTTTTATAATAAATAGCTTAACTATATCATCAAATTCGTTAGTAACACGTGATCAAATAGTTAAAAAGGTTAGGATTTCAAAAACTTTCTTTCCAGTAGCCGATAGTTTATCGCAAGTTTATAATTTAATTTGCTCATTTGCGGCAATGTATTTTGCGTTTATTTTATTATTTCCAGAAAAATTTAGTTGGCAAATAATATTTTTTCCAGTTCTTATATTACCATTAATAATTTGTGTAGTTAGTGGCTCTATTGCAGTGGCGTTTTTAACTCCCTATATCAGGGATATACCTCAGATATTAACTGTTATTTTAAGCGTGGTTTATTGGACTATTCCAATCGTCTATCCATATTCTATGATACCGGAATCAAAAAGGATTTTCTTTGAACTTAATCCATTTTTTGTAGTTATTAGGCCTGCACAATTTTTAGTAATTGAAGGAAGGCTACCGGAGTTATTACTAATTGTTAAATCCATTATTGTGGCATTTATTATTGTTTGCGTAAGTTATCTTTTTTATAAACGCTTTTCTAAAAAAGTTATTTATTATTTATGAAGCTCAGCCTATGAAGTTAGGTTTCAATCTAAATTTAGATGATTTAGATTTAGAAGGTCTTAAAAAACTAGACCGAATATTTTTAAGTTTTTTGCTTGAAAACGACGAATTCCTTTATAACGATATTTTATTTTTTCGTTCTACTCCTCATAATATTTTCCCAAAAGATTATTCAAATTTTTTATTAAAAATCGCCCCTTTTTTAGATGATTTTTTAGCTGAATTATTTAGTATTTCTAAATCGGTTAATAAATTAAGGCAAGAGCATAAAGAGTTTGATATAATTTACGAATGTAAAAGAAAATTTATTCAGCGTTATGCCTTAAAAAAATATCCTGTTGAAAAAATAAAAGAAATTGATTTTGACGATGTTTATGTAAAGCTAAATAATTTTTTAGGAACAAATTTTACTTCTCAAAAATTTGCTGAGCAAGTAATTAAATGGCAATTAGAGGAAGAAAGTTTTGCAAAGGAACTGGAAATAGCAGCGCAATATGCAGCGTGTAGAGTTGCTCAGTGTTATTCCCGCGAAAGCGGGAATCTAGAAAACAATAGTCGACCTGAATCTATTTTAGGAGCTAATAAAGGGATGCTGAAACAAGTTCAGCATGACATAAAAAATGGTGAGAATGACATCTTAAATAACGAAAATGTATTATTCACCATACCCCAAAAAGTCGATAAAGATAACCTAATTAATCCTAAAAAAATAGCTAAATATCAAAAAAACGTTAGAATCGATTTTGATTATTTTGATCCTTCTCTTAACCTAAATGCAGCGTTAAATAATGCTCATTACTGTATTTATTGCCATAAACAAGAAAAAGATTCATGTTCTAAAGGATTTGCGCATGATGGTGATTGTAAAGAACGGAGCGACGAGGCATTAAAAGGCTGCCCATTAAAACAAAAAATTTCCGAGATGAATTACGTTAAAGCGCAAGGTTTTAATTTAGCGGCTCTGGCAATCATCGTTATTGACAACCCGATGGTAGCGGCAACAGGCCATAAAATTTGTAATGATTGTTTAAAAGCGTGTATTTATCAAAAACAGGAATCGGTAGATATTCCATTAATTGAGTCAAATATTTTAGAGGAAACGCTTAAGCTACCTTACGGGCTTGAGATATATTTACTTCTCACTCGTTGGAATCCCTTGAATATTGTTGCTCCACTACCAAAAAAATTAACTGGATATAATATTTTAGTAACGGGCCTTGGTCCTGCCGGTTTTAGCCTTAGTTATTATTTACTGCGTTCCGGTCATAACGTTGTAGCAATAGACGGCCTGAAAGTTACGCCTCTGCCGTTTAATATTAATAAGCCTATAAAATATTGGTTAGAATATAAACAGCGATTATCTGAAAGAATACCGAAAGGCTTCGGCGGCGTAGCTGAATACGGTATAACTAGTAGGTGGGATAAAAATAATTTAGATATATTAAGGCTAATATTAGAAAGGAATAAAAATTTTAAATATTACGGCGCAATACGTTTAGGCAGTAACATAACAACTAGCAAGGCTTTCGAGCTTGGGTTTGATCATATAGCTTTTTGCATTGGGGCAGGTCAGCCTAAAATTTTAGAAACAGCTAATTTTGCTGCTAAGGGAGTTAAAACTGCTTCCGATTTTCTGATGACATTACAAAGTAGCGGTGCATTTTTGGAGAAATCCATTACTAATATGGTAATTAGAATGCCGATAGCAATAATCGGTGGCGGGCTTACTTCGCTTGATGTAGCAACGGAGAGTTTTTATTACTATAAAATGCAGGTAGCAAAGTTTTTTGCTAAATATGAATTAGCAGTCAAAAAACACGGAAAAAGCTATGTTGAAAAAGACTGGACGCTCGAAGATAGAGAAATAGCTAATGAATTTGTTAGCCATACAAAATTATTTAAGAATGCAAAAGACTTTTGTGAAGTAAAACAAATTTTTAACGAACTTGGAGGGATTACTATTTATTATCGAGGAAATTTACAAAATTCTCCTGCTTATAAATTAAATCACGAGGAGTTAATGCAGACGATGGCGGTCGGTATAAATTTTGCTGAAAATATGCAGTTACATACTATTAACGTCGATAAATATGATTATGTTGAATCTGTGGAATTTCGGGGTCATTCCTGTAAAAGCGAGAATGCAGAAAAAACTATACAGCTAAAAACTGTAAAAGCCAAAACTGTGATCATGGCAGTCGGCACTGAAAATGCAAAAATTGAAATGCAGGAAGAAAGATATAGTTACTTTGGTGATTGTGACCCTAAATATGCCGGTAGTGTAGTTAAGGCTCTTGCTAGCAGTAAAGAAGGGTATGAAAGTATAAATAAAAAATTAGATTCTGTGATCAAGACACGGAATGACAAATTTTTCAGAGTAGAAAATTATAAAGAATTTTTTGTTAAACTTGATTCTTTACTAAATAGCAAAATTGAAAAAATAAATATTTTAGCTGATAAAATAGTTGAGTTGGTAATTCACGCGCCAGCAGCTGCTCAAAATTTTAAGCCCGGGCAATTTTTCCGCTTACAGAATTATTCAGATGACGTAACAAAATTAATGGAGCCACTGGCTCTTACCGGTGCATATGTTGATTTAGAAAGAAGTTTAATTTATTTAATAGTTCTTGAAAGCGGTCAATCTAGTAACTTATGTAGACATTTATCTATAGGGGAATCCGTTGCTTTGATGGGGCCGACCGGTGCGCCGACTGAAATATTAAAAGATAGTAATGTGGTACTTATCGGCGGGGGACTCGGTAATGCGGTCTTACTAAGTATCGGTCAAGCTTTGAAGAAAAATAATTGTAAAATTACGTATTTTGCTGGCTATAAGAAATTAACAGATAGGTTTTATGCAGAAAAAATTGCAGAAATAGCAGATAAAGTAATATGGTGTTATGAGGAGGAGGGGCTTTCTCATCTGCCTACTTTGTTTCAAGACTCTTCCAAACATCTCCAATGTCATTCCCGCGAAGGCAGGAATCCAGAAAATAATAGTCCTTCTAAATTTATTTCAAGAACTAATAAAGAGATTCTGAAACAAGTTCAGCATGACAAAAGGCTGGCTCCCCGTTTTCACGGGGATGACATAAAACTTAAGCCGCATTTGCTTAAGGATAAAATACTATACACACACGGTACTGTAATAGATGGTATTAAATATATACAAACACAGGGAGGAGATTATTCTAGCGTCAATAGAATTATAGCTATCGGATCTAGCGAAATGATGGAAGCAGTACAAAATATAAAAAATGAAATATTTGGTGAAAATGTTGAATTAATTGTTAGCGTTAATTCTTTAATGCAATGTATGATGAAAGGAATTTGTGGGCAATGTCTACAAAAAACCAAAGGAGACAAGAGTTATATTTTTGCTTGCGCTTGCCAAGATCAAAATGCCGAAATAATTGATTTCTCAAGTCTAAAAAATCGTTTGCGTCAAAATGCCGTACAGGAAAAGTTACAAAACCTGAAATAATCTTTTATCTCACCGTACAGTTTTTCTTTTTGCTTTAATTTCCCTAAATTTTGTTGGAATTATTAAAGTGTATATTAATTCCTGCGCATTATTTAAGGTAATTTCTATTTTACCCTGATGAGCCTTAATTATTTTTGCTATTTCTAAAAAAACAAAATTATTATATATTTCATTTGAGGTGCTTAATAAATTATTGATATTATCCTGCCTTGGTTTAACTCGGGCAAAAATTAAAGTTATTTTTACGGCATCACTGATAGTTAGAGGTAAATCAGTAGAATTTATATCGTAGTCAAGGCACGTATCTTCGAATATAAAATGTGCAACATTACTTTCGGAACTTAGTCGACCATAATCGAGTAAAGTAATTACGGTATTCAGTATTAGCTGTTCATCAATTTCCAGCTCTTTATGTTGTGTTCTAAAAATAGTGCTGATGTCTACTGTAGAATTGAAATTATTTTTTTTATAATATTTGATTATCGTGGCAAAGAATGGTTTTAATTCTATTTTTGAAAGCTTTATTTGAGTTTCATTTTTGATTTCTGAAATTACTTCATCTAGATACTCAGCTCCGTCTCTTAACTTATCAGTTATTTTTAGCAAATCAGCTTTTTCTTTAACTATTTCCTGTTTTTTGGAATTTTCAATATTTTCTCCTAATTTTCCTATTTCGGTATGTAAGGATTTAAATAGCTGGATATAATTCTCATCCAATTTATGGAAAAACTCTTTTCTTTGTTGCATAACTTTAAATAAGTTAGATAAATTAATATTATTTTTTTGTTCCAAATCTTTTTTATAATTTTCAGCTAACTCATCGTATTTTTGTTTTGGCTTGATAAAAGCAAGTAATAGGCTACTAAATAATAGTAAAAAATAAATCACTTTAAACTGTATATTACCGAAATCCCCCGGTAGAGGTGTATGAGTATATAATTTAAAAAATTCGCTCGAAACAGTAAGTCCAAAAGCTAACATTAATAATGTCATTTGCCAACGAAGTATAATCCCCATAATTACCATGTTTAACATAAAAACCATTAACTGTATTTCGCTGAAATGGCTAATTATGACTAAAATACTGCCGACACAAATAAGAATATAAAATATTGCTATATTCCAGTATATCGTTATGAATTTTTCATTTTTGAAAGTCTTTGGCCATATCGGATATGATAATAGAATTGCCGACATTATTAGCACGGAATGATAAATAAAGTTATAAATTTCCTTGTAATGAATTCTTAAACTTTCCGGTATCGTATAAAGAGAAGAATAAGTAGAAGCTATTATAAAAATTCCAAGATAAGTGTAGGTAACTTCTTCTCGTGGCAAATTATTAGTACAAAATCTTAATATATTAAATTCTTTAATGTTTGTTATAAAATTATTTATTTTACGTTTTTGCTCCATTCGAGCAACTATTAAGGGTAAAGGGTTTTTGACTCCTACCCAACCGCCTCGCTGTTTTAACAAATAATGGCTAGCGAATAGAAAAATCATATTTATAAAAGTAGCGGGTATTACCCCTTCAATTTCAGTATCAGGAAAAATAAATCTCCATAAAATTGTTGAGATAAAACCCGCTGCCATACCGATTAAAACGGATTTAGAAGAACTACGAAACCCCAGGACCGCAAAAAGTATCGGTATTGCAACAATAGGTATGTAAAATTCATTAACAAATATAAATAATTTAAATAAATTACTAGAAGATAATGCTGCTGTAATTGCGAATACTCCGATTGTTACTGCAAATAATTTGGAAGAAAGTAGCTCGTTATCTTTAATCCACTTAATTCCAAGAGGAGTGCAAAAATCGTGGGCAAATATTACTGCTGCAGAATTTATATAAGAATCCGCTGTTGACATCAGCATGGCAACTATTCCTATTAAAACAAATCCTTTAAAACCGGGATAAGTATAATTATCGATAACGTAACTTAATAAACTATCTGCTGCGATATCATTTTTTATAGATAATAATAAAATCGCTGTCCAGTCTATAAATATATAGATAGTTATAAGAATTAGCCCAGCAATAAAAAAAGACCTTCTTATTTGTTTGGTATTTTTAGCCATGGAAACTCGTTGAAACATTGCCGGGTCAAAACATACAGGATATGCAAAAAGAGGAAAAAGTATTATTAAACTCCAGAAATGTGGGTTGCTATAGCTAAATACTTCTTTAAAGTCAAATGCTGAATTATAAGCAATCGTATCAAACACAATTTCCGGATTATTTAAGGTACCATAAATTACCAACGCTAGAATTGGTATAAAAGTGCCGAAAGTAAGAAATTGAATAATATCGGTAAAAGTAACTGCTTTTATGCCACCACCTGCGGAATATATGATTACTATCATACCGCTAATTATAGTAGCATATACGCTATTTATCCCAAAAAAATAACTTAAAATTGTTGAAGCTACCTTAAATTGTACGGCAACAATTCCGGCGGTTGTCGCAATACTGCAAATTGCGGTAATAATTCGAATATTATGACCGAAAAGATTGCCCATAGCTTCAGCAATAGATAAAGTGCCCAAAAACTCTGCCATTCTTGGAGCTAAAAAATATGCTGTTATAAAAAAAGCTGATATTTCTCCGACATTTAAAAATATATAAGCTAAGCCGTCGGTATAAGTTTTAGATAAAGTTAAAGAAAAAACCCCTCCTCCAATAAAAGTGGCGATAATAGTCGCAACAATAGTCGGAGTAGAAAAACTCCTATCTCCTACCGCATATTCTTTTATAGTTTTAATATTGCGGCTATAATACACGCCAACGCATAAATTAACGGCTAGAAACCCAACGAAAATAATAATATCTAAATTAGTCATTTTATGTATTTTTTTAATTGGGATTTACTTGGGTAGTAATTATAATTAAATAAAAAAATAATTCTACTAGTAATTTTATTAATAATAGCTAATTTAAATCAAATATCATTTTATATGGTATTTTTACCCATGTTTATTTACACTAGTATTATTATAAAATTGATTAAGAAAATTAAGTAGAACTGGAATTTAGGGTGGAAAATTATTTAGGCGGTGGTATTAAGCATTTCAATGTCATTCTTGTAAGCAAAGCGTTACTATAAAGTTCAAAAAATGCCTAAATCAGTCATTGCGAGCGTTATTGTTGCGTGGCTCGAAATCATCACAAAAATCGTCATTGCGAGGAGCGTAGCGACGCGGCAATCTAGTCCTTTGTCATGCTGAATTTATTTCAGCATCTCTTATAAAATATCCTAAAACAAGTGAAGTAATGACTATATATTTTCTAGATTGCCGCGTCGGGACTACGTCCCTCCGCAATGACGATTGAGAGTAAATCCACGCAGCAACGCGGGTCAAGCCCACGCACGGTGTTGGTTGGAATGCTTTGCGAGAACTTTAAGCTATTTTTTGATATTCGAAATATATTTGTCTTACCGCATAAATCCATGCTAAGCAGACAAAGGTAAATATTACCATTAAGATTGGTGAGATGGAGCTAAAAGTTGCCGTTGGGATTATAGTAAAGATAATAGATTGCACTAGCCCGCTTGAAGATTTCCCGACTTTGGAACTTATTACATCAACGGCTGCTTTGCCTTTGGTTTTTAACTCTTTATCAAGCGGTATATATAACATCTCTCTTGAGGTATCCCAAATTGAGTATTTAGTGCCTTTGGCTAAAATATTCTGTATTGCACCAATGGATACGGCAAGAGCAAGAGGAGTCATTAAAATCGCTCCTTCAAAAAGCGACAATATTTGTCGATCAAATACAATAAGCATAAAAAATAATATACCGGTAATCATTATTATAATTGGCGAAATTACAGCTGCGGCAAACCAATTATATGTACGCATGACATTATTACCGATAATTGTCATTACCATAATAGCGACACCGGTCCAAAGGATATATAGGCTATTAAATTCGGCATAAGTATTTACAGTCGGATATAGCTCTTTAATTTTTGCTTTCCAGACAGCTTCGACTAAGTTCATCGATAACCCGAAAGCTGCCGAACATATTAGTAGTAACCACAAATATCTCGACCTTGCAATATATTGGAAACTTTTTATCAATCCCATTCTATCTTTAGTTGACCTACCGCTTTTAGCTTTGGCGTAAAATGTCGGATTAGTAAATATATTTTTAGTAATGAATCTTACCAGCAGGCACGAAGCAATAGCCGCAACAGTTACAAGAATAGTTGAAGTTTGTACAAGAGTGATTTTATTATCCGAAACATTAATAAAATATTTAATAATAGTTTGCTCAGATGATAAATTCATCATCAAAAAGCCGACTAATATTAACGAAGAATTGCCGAATAGAGAAAAAAGCGTATAGAATCTTTTTGCTTCTTCGGTAGTGGTTAATTCATTGGCGAATTGCCAGAATAATAATACGTAAAAAATATTTGGCCAAAGCTCGGCAAGGCTATAATATACTATATATGCCCAATTACCTATTAAAGCTATATACCATTTAAAATGAGGATACGTCTCCATCATTTGAGTCAGCTTATCAGGATTTATATGAAAAAAATGAATATTCGGATAAATGATAAAAGCAAAGATAACAAAAAATCCGATAAAAAATAAACTTAAATAGTAAAAAATCTTTTCAAATGTAAAATGATTAACCATTTTAGCGTAAGCAATGACAAATATAGCAGCAGCCGGAGTAACGCAATAAACTTTAGCAAAAGCTGCTACTTCAGCGCTAATTTCAGAAATTAATATACTATCTTTGAGAATTCGGAGGATATTTTGATTAAATAAAATGCAAAACATCAAAGCGCTCATAGGAATAAATTTTCCGAGCTCATGTTTATGCACGGGCCAAAACATAGCCCTAAATTTACTTTTAAAGGAATTATTTCTAAATGAAGACGAGGTACTTAGCATTATAAAGCCCTAGGGACAAAAAAAAAACTTAAGCATACTGCTCGTCTTTTAAAAATTATTTTTTCATTTTGATTTTAGGATTCGCGTGCGCTCACCAGTCCAAAATAAAATCTAATTTTCAAAATACTTGACTATAGTTTTAAAAGTGCCAAACTTATATAATATATTGGGGTTTTTGTCAAGAATTACTAATTTAAATTAAGAAGTTTAAAAATGCTAAATAGCGATAAATTTCAGGAATATTTTGATCGTTATAACAATTATGCAAAAAGTTATAACTTGGGTAGTAAGTATTTAGAACTTGGCAAGCAAGTAATTCAAACTAGATATTATAGGTTGCTATATTATTCTTCGATGCCCTTCCAACAAAGGCAAGAGTCCAGGAAAGATAATAAAGTATTTTTGATTATCCCTTCTATTTTCAATTCGCCGGAAATCCTGTTTTTAAGCCGTGATAAAAGTTTTATTGATAATTTGAGGGAATGTGGTGAAGTTTTTTTAATTGATTGGGTAGAAGTTAAAAACCCAAAATATTTACTAGATGATTATGCGAGGCAAGTAATCAAGGTTATAAATAAGTTAAAAAAAAAGAATATTACTTCAATTAATTTAATAGGTCACTGTATCGGCGGCAATCTTGCAATAGCTGCAAACGTGTTAGCTCCAAATAGTATAAGTACTTTAACTCTGCTTACTACGCCGTGGGATTTCTCGCATTTTTTTTATATACGTCAAGCTCATCGCTATTTCAACCTGGATTATTATATAGACAATTTACCGATAATACCTAAAATACATATCCAAATCTTATTTTTTCTTTTATTTCCTAATCATTTTAATGTTAAGTTAGATAAATTTTTTTCTTTAACCTCTGCTAAGGAGCAAGATTTAGCATTTAGAATAGAAAACTGGTTAATGTCAGGTAATGATTTGCCAAAAGCTACTTATTACCAGCTCATGCAAAATATATTGAATGATAATATGTTTGCAAACCTTAGATGGAAAATTAATAAGACAATAATTGATCCAAAGTTGATTGATAATCCTGTATATATAATAGTTGCAAATAACGATCAAATAGTACCAAAATCGTCTATTTTATCTTTGCATCTGTTATTAAAAAATTCTACACTACTGGAAGTAGAAGGAGGACATATTAGTTATTTGATAAATAGTAAATTAGTTAACTTATTTAATTTTATAGGAGGATAGTATGACTACACGTGCAGTTTATATAACACATGCAAAAAGAACCGCCGTCGGTTCTTTTTTAGGCAGTCTTGCAACGATTTCAGCACCTCATTTGGGTGCTACTATAATTAGTTCTATTCTCAAGGATAGTAAAGTTGATCCAGCTTTAATTAGCGAAGTAATACTCGGACAAGTCATAACCGGTGGTAGCGGACAAAACCCCGTTAGACAATCTTTAATTCATGCAGGTATTCCGAAAGAGGTAACAGGTTTTACGGTTAATAAAGTGTGCGGTTCAGGTCTCAAAACAGTAGCGCTCGCTGCGAGTTCTATTATTACAGGAGATAATGAAATTGTGATAGCCGGTGGGCAGGAAAATATGTCGCTGGGTCTACACGGTGCATATGTACGAACCGGCTGTAAGTTCGGTGATGCCAAAATGATTGATTTAATGCAGTATGACGGTCTGACCGATGTGTTTTCTGGTAGCTATATGGGTATTACTGCTGAAAATATTTCAAAACAATTTAATATTACTCGCGAAATGCAAGATGAATTTTCTTTAAAATCTCATCAAAAGGCGACTATTGCACAGCTGGAAGGCAGATTTAAAAATGAAATTTTACCGATAGACGTAATTACCAAGAAAAATACAATTATTTTCGAGCATGATGAGACAGTTAGACCAAATACTAGTATGGAAATTTTAAGTAAGCTTCGTCCAGCTTTTGATAAAAACGGCACGGTAACGGCTGGTAATTCTTCCTCTATTAATGATGGTGCTGCTTGTTTAATGGTAGTTTCTGAAGAGGCTTTAAGGAAATATAATTTAACACCGCTCGTTCGTATTGTATCTTATGCCTCTGCCGGCGTTGATCCAAATATCATGGGTACTGGACCTGTTCCAGCATCTAGAAAAGCATTAACAAAAGCTAGTTGGAAAGTAGAAGATTTGGACGTGATTGAAGCAAATGAAGCTTTTGCCGCACAAAGTGTATATGTTAATCAAGAAATGAGATGGGATTTAGATAAAGTTAATATGAATGGCGGGGCTGTCGCAATAGGTCATCCGATAGGCGCAAGCGGCGCAAGAGTGCTAGTTACATTAATTCATCAAATGAAAAGGATTAACGCTAAAAAAGGACTCGCTACTCTTTGCATTGGCGGCGGTATGGGTATTGCAATGTGCGTTGAATCCGTTTGATAAATAATATTATAATTAATCTAATACTATCCTTATGTACAACCAATCTCCTGAACAAGTAAAATCCATTTTAGATGTATGGAAAATTATTGAAGTTATCAAGCCTACCAAAAATGAAAATTTAAATAGTTACTTTGAATTAATAAAAAAACATACCGAGCAAGAAGAAAAATTTTATTGTGAACTAAGAAATCAAGAGGCTCTTTTTTTGCTAAAAGATGCACCTTTTGAAAATTTTGATAAGCAAAAACTTGGTATAGATCTTAATGAAAACGATGTAACTGTTTATTGGAATATTTATTTAGGTTATTTAAAATGGTCAGATGCTGAAGTTGATATTTGGAAAAAAATAAAAAGAATACCTGAAATAAATAAAGAAATTTTAGCAGATCATACAAATCAAGATTCTACAACCATTACGCCGCTTGCTGCTTTAATTATTGATGAAAATATGAATTATGTAAAAGATTCGATGGTTATTTCTACTGCAGCTTATGCGCTTGGTGAAATCACAAAAAGCAATTTCAATGAGGAAGATTTTAAAAAGTTAGTTAATTTTGATGATATCAATAATTCGTTAATACATGAAGCGTTAAAGCTTGCGGAAATTAACCAAGAAGGAAAGTTACTATTAAATGCGAATAGTATTAATCTCATAATTGATTTTCTAATTAAAGAATTACGTCTTGATCAGAAATATTTAATTAACCGTTCTGAAATATGCGTTAGGAGAGTTACTTCATCACAAAAAAAGAAGAAAGAGGAAGAAGAAAAAGAAAAAAATCCTACTTTGGTATATACACCACCTTTAGAAATGTTTAATAGTTTTTTTCTAAAACCGCTAGATTTTGTTAGAAATAATATCCAAAATATTTCTATAGATTCTGCAATTGCTAAATATCTAGGGCAAGAAGATAAGCCTGATTCAATAGATGTTTTAGATAATTTAGCAGTTTTTAAAAGTTTACTTCAGCCAAGCAAAATGCAAATTACTCGCTGGCCTTCATCGCCTAAAAATTCTTTAGCTGCTTTGCAAGCTGCCTCTATTAATTCGATATTGCTCAATTCTAAAGAAAAACTTTTTGCTGTTAACGGTCCACCCGGAACGGGTAAGACGACATTAATGTTTGATATAATTGCGAATCTCTATGTTGAACGGGCACTAAAATTATCCCAATTACAGCATCCAAGCGATGGATTTGACAAACAAAAAAATCAGGCATGTTCATTCCATAAATCTTTTACACATAATATAAAACCTTTAAAATCAGACTTACAAGATTATGGTATTGTTATAGCTTCTTCTAATAATAATGCTGTAGAAAATATATCTAAAGAGCTACCGCTTAAAGCCAAAATAGATCCAATTTATCTAAATGAATTAGATATTTTTAGTAAGCTTTTAACTGACCAAAATAGTTGGGGTATATTTGCTGCAGTGCTTGGTAATTCGACCAATAGAAAAGATTTTATCAGTAAGTTTTGGTCAATTAGAAATTATGAAGATAATCAAAAAGCTAAAACTTTCACAATGCGTCAATATTTAAATTTATTGAAAAATAATAACCATAAAGATCACGCTCCTAAAAACTATAAACCTGAATATTGTAATTCACCGATGGAATTAGAAAATAAATGGAATATAGAATGTCAAGAATTCATGGCGCTATATAAAAAAATTACAGATATTTATAATGCAATCGATACGGTAATCAATCAAAACAAGAAAAAAAGGGATATTTTAAACAAATATGAGTATACAATTAATGAAGAAGAATATCCGGCAGAAATTACTAAGCTAAATCTTACCTTAAAAAATATTGAGTCTGAAATAAATGAAATAGAAAAATTTTTTAAAGGTTTTAGTTTGAAACTATTGGAAAAAATTCATACATTTTATAAAACAGAAAAATACCATTATTTTGAAGAAAGAAAAGATAAATTAGCTTTATCAAAAGAAGTAATTAAGAAGCTCGATTATATTAGAGAACTGAAGAGTATTAAAGAATCTTTAATTAAACCTATAAAATTCTTAGAAAATGAAGATTTTAATATTAAGGATTTTGAAGAGGATATTTTTTGGCAAGCATGGGAGGCTAATCATAAAGAGTTGCATAAAACAACCCCTTTTTTTAATGAAAAATTTGAACGGCTTAGATCAGAATTATTTATTAAAGCTACTACAATACACGAAATATTCATAAACGCTAATGCTGATAATTTTTGGTGTAGTTTAAATTTATTTATAGAAATTTTAAGCAAACCCTGTATAGATATCGATCCTAAAATTTGGCATATAGCTTGGCAAAACTTTTTTATGGTTGTACCTGTAGTATCTACAACTTTTCATTCTTTTGATAATATGTTCAAATATGCAAATCATAATGATCTTCCATGGTTAATAATTGATGAAGCAGGACAAGCTCCTCCGCAATATGCGGTTAGCGCTATTTATAGAGCAAAGAATGTGGTAATAGTCGGTGATCCAATGCAAACACAACCTATATCAACACTTAAAGAAGATTTAATTAAAACGCTATGTAGTAAATTTAATATCTCGTTTCCTGATTGGTCACCCTCTAAAGTTTCAGCGCAACATTTAGCCGATCGTAATTCTTTATATCAAACAAAATATAGCGATGTTACCGTTGGCTTTCCGCTATTAGTGCATAGAAGATGCCAAAACCCAATGTTTGATATATGCAATAAAATCGCTTATGACAATAAAATGATTTTTGCCGCATCTTTTATTAAATCTAAGCTTAAAGAAATTTTAGGAAATTCAAAATGGATAGATGTCGTAGATGATAGTATTAATCAAGCAAAACATGAATCTAGAGTGGAATTTAACAAATTATTTGAACTTTTAAAACTCATTTTTCAGCAAGAAAAACCTGATAGTTTGTTAAAACAAATTTATGTAATAACTATGTATAAAAATTTTAGTCTTTATGTTAAAAAGAATATAAAAAAGAGAATTTTAGAATTAACTACAAACCGAGAGATGATCAGGGAGCTACAAATTTTTTGTGATAAAAACATCGGCACCATACATGCATTTCAAGGTAAAGAAGCCGATACGGTTATTATGTTACTTGGTGCACAACGCTCTTGCGATAAAGGTACTAGAAATCTCATGACCGATAAGCCGAACGTATTAAATGTTGGTATTAGTAGAGCTAAAAATAATTTATATATTATCGGCAATAAAGCAGTATGGTTAAAGCATAAGCATATGCAAGAAATTGATAACGCATTAAACAAGTACAATTAAAAAAATAAAATAGTAATCAATGTCAAAATTTTCGTTTAAGTTAAACCATCAATACAAAAAAGCCAGAAGCGGCGTTATTAATACAGCACACGGGGAGATACGCACTCCTGCCTTTATGCCAGTAGGTACTAGGGGTACAGTTAAGGCGATGCTGCCGGAGTCAGTAGCCGAAACAGGTGCAGATGTGATACTTGGTAATACTTACCATTTAATGCTACAACCAAGCGCAGAACGTATAGCTCGCCTTGGTGGTTTACATAAATTTATGAATTGGAATAAGCCGATATTAACCGATTCCGGCGGTTTTCAAGTAATGTCTTTAGCAAAATTGCGTAAAATATCTGAAGAAGGGGTAGCGTTTAATTCACATATTAACGGCGATAAATATATGTTAACTCCGGAGCGTTCTACCGAAATACAGTACTTACTCGGTAGCACTATTACGATGGCGTTTGATGAATGTACCCCTTATCCTGCGACATTCGAGCAAGCCAAAACCTCTATGCAATTAACTACTAGATGGGCGCATAGGTCACGAGAAGCTTTTGTTAAACGTGACGGTTATGGTCAATTTGGGATTATGCAGGGAGGAATTTATGAAGAGCTACGTGCAGAATCGGCAAAAGACCTAGTAGATTTGAATTTTGAAGGCTATGCTATCGGCGGTCTTGCTGTCGGCGAAGGCCAGGATTTAATGTTTAAAGTGTTGGACTATGCTCCCGATTTGTTACCTAGGGATAAACCGCGCTATTTAATGGGAGTAGGCAAGCCACTTGATATTATCGGTGCAGTCGAGAGAGGTATAGATATGTTTGATTGCGTAATTCCGACAAGATCGGGTCGTAATGGGCAAGCATTTACAAAATACGGCACTGTTAATATTCGTAATAGCAAATATGCCGATGATAATGAGCCTTTAGAATTTGATTGTCCTTGTCCCGCTTGTACTAATTATACTAAAGCTTACTTGCATCATTTAGTCAGGATTGGAGAAATACTCGGCTCAATGCTGATGACCTGGCATAATCTTGCATATTTTCAGAATCTAATGAGTCGGATTAGGGAATATATAGCAGCGGGTAAAGATTTTGATTTTGTGGCTTAGAGATTTTACGGCAATGTTACTATATCAAAAATATTTTATAAGAAATATCTTTCCGCTACTTATTACTGTTACTTTTTCGGTAACTAGCCTGGTATGGATTACTCAAATATTAAAGCTTTTATATCTTTTTGATAAAGGCATAAAAATCACGGATTTTTTTAATTTAATAATCTTAGTATTGCCGTCTTTATTATTTGTTTTACTTCCTATAGTAACGGTTATTGCTGTTATTTATACATATAACGATTTAAAAACCGCTAGAAAGTTAATCATATTGCAAGTCTCTGGAGTAAATAATTTACAACTTGCAAGACCCGCTTTTTTTGTTGCGCTTGTAGTAACGTTATTCGCGTATTATTTATCTTCCGCTGCTATGCCTTTATCTTACATAAACTTAAAATCTCGTTTGAGTTTTATAAAAAATAACTATATTTCCAATATGATAGAGGAGAAAACCTTTAATAAAATATCAAAAGATATTACTCTTTATATTGATAAGAAATTAACCGATAACACAATGACCGGCTTAGTGGTTTTCGATAACCGCAATCTTGAAAATCCTTCCATATTATTTGCCGAAACCGGTATATTAAATATATATGATAACGATCCCGTGTTTAAATTAAATAAAGGAATAAGACAAATATACGATAAAAATGGTAATTTAACTCAGTTATCATTTAATTCATTAAAGGTAAGGCTAAGTAAAGATAATTCTTTAGCTCATGAAAGAGATAAATATAACCGGGATATTAACGAATATTATATTCAAGAATTATTACAGCCAGATTCTGAACTTCCGGCACAAAAAAAAATTAAATTAATTGCCGAAGGACATCAAAGATTGCTATGGCCGCTATATAATTTTGCTTTAACTTTTTTAGCTTTGGCGGTTTTTTTAAGATATCCTTACAGCAAAAAATCTACGTTAATGCCAATGTTACTTACAGCTATGTCAGTATTAGTTGTTACTTCTCTACATTTTACTCTTCAAAATTTTGCTTCCAGAGATTTAAGTTTTATCATTCCTTGTTATATTAATATGTTTGTTGCTATAGTAATTGGATTATATTTATTTTTACGTAAGACTGTATGAGTTTTCGAGATTTACCACAATTTTTAGAATTTCTAGAAAAAAATGATCAGTTAAAACGTATATCTACCCCAGTTAAAGCTGATTTAGAGATTACAGAAATTAGTAAAAGATACCTTGCTCAAGGCGGCCCGGCATTATTATTTGAAAATGTCATAAAATGTGATGGCACAAAGTCCGCAATACCTGTTTTAACCAATTTATACGCTAGTCTAGAACGTATTAGTATGGGACTAAAATTAAACAGCCCCGCAGAACTTAGAGAATTCGGTAAATTATTAGCATTCCTCAAACAACCCGAACCTCCTGCATCTCTTAAAGAAACATTTTCGATGTTACCGCTAGCTAAGCGAATATTTGCAATGTCACCGAAAACTGTTTCAAAAGCCGAGTGTCAAGAAATCATCATTAATACGCCTGATGTTAATATATTACCGATTCAAAAATGTTGGCCGCTTGATGCCTCACCTTTGATTACTTGGCCGATAGTTGTCACTAAAGGACCTAGTGAAGACAAAATAGATAATTACAATCTCGGCATTTATAGGATGCAAGTAATAGCTCCTAATAAACTATTAATGCGTTGGCTAAAGCTTCGCGGCGGTGCAGAGCATCATAAACGTTGGAAAGAAAGCAAAAAAGTGCCGTTTCCTGCTGCGATAGTTATCGGGGCAAATCCTGCCGTGACGTTAGCTGCTGTTATGCCACTGCCTGAAAATATTTCTGAATATAGTTTTGTCGGGCTACTGGGCAATCAAAAAGTAGAGCTAATAAATTGTAAAAATATTGATTTAAAAGTACCGGCTCATAGTGAAATTGTTATTGAAGGTTATGTAAGCCTGGATGAGTATTTACCCGAAGGACCATTTGGCGATCATACCGGTTATTATAATGACGTTGAAGAATTTCCGGTATTTACCGTAAAAACTATTACTATGAAAAAGAACCCAATATATTTAAGCACTTATACCGGTAAGCCGCCTGATGAGCCTTCGATACTCGGTGAGGCGTTAAATGAGATTTTTATTCCGCTAATTCAACAACAATTTCCTGAAATTGTTGATTTCTGGTTACCTCCTGAAGGTTGTTCATATAGAGTAGCTGTGGTTTCAATACGTAAATCCTACCCAGGTCATGCAAAGAGAATAATGCTCGGTATTTGGTCATATTTGCGGCAATTTATGTATAGTAAATTTATCATTGTTGTAGATGAGGATATTGACATACGCAATTGGCAAGAAGTAATTTGGGCGATTGCTACGCGAAGCGATCCGTCACGTGATACTACTTTTATAGATAATTCGCCTATTGATTATTTAGATTTCGCCTCGCCTATGTCAGGACTCGGTAGTAAAATGGGAATAGATGCGACTAATAAAATATATCCAGAGACTAATAGAAAATGGGGCGAAAAAATAGAGATGACCCAAGAAGTTATCGACAAGGTTAATAGTATGTGGGATAGTTTAAAGTTGTAAGATAAACGTCACTGCGAGGAATTTTGAGCTTTGTAGCGTTATGTCATTCCTGCGAAAGCAGGAATCCAGAAAAATAATAATCATCCTGAATTTATTTTAAAATATTTTTAAATTAGATGCTGAAACAGATTCAGTGTGACAAAAGCAAGGCCTGGATTCCTGCTTTCGCAGGAATGACATAAAAGGCAAGGGGAATGATATAGGCAGTAGCAGGCATAACATCGAGCATGCTTTAACTTATCCACTCAACACAAATATAAAACAAAACCAAATATATGAATAACATTACCGGCGAAACAATAATCAATAATCTAAAAGAAATTAACGATAAATATCAAGAAGTTCTTTTGCAGCTAATGCAAGGGAAAGGCAGTATGATCCCTAGTAGTTTAGTCGATAGCGATCGAAATAGGATAATTTATACTAGTATGGTTGAACAATTTTGGGCAAATCCGGAGAAGTTTTGTAAAGTTAATATTGAATATGCCGAGAAATTTAAAGAGCTTACTCAAAATGTTTTCGCAAAATTTGTCGGTAGTCCGGCAAAGCCTATATTTTCACCTGATAATAAAGATAAACGATTTAAGGATTCTTCCTGGCAAGATAATGCTTATTTTGATTTTGTTAAACAATTTTACCTAATGTCTTCAGAATGTGTAGAAAAGAATATTGCACAATATGAATTATCGCCAAATTTACAGCAACATTTAGAATTTGTAACAAAGCAATTTATCGACGCATTTTCTCCCTCGAATTTTGCTTTTTGTAATCCTAAAGTTTTACGTGAAACTTTGGAAAGTGGAGGACAAAATCTGGTACAGGGTCTTGAGAATTTTTTGAAAGATATCAAAAGTTCGGGCGATATATTAAATATTAAAACTACCGATAAGTCAGCTTTTCAATTAGGAAAAAATATTGCTACGACCAAAGGAAAAATTGTTTTTCAAAATGACTTGATGCAGCTTATTTGTTATGAACCGAAAGAGCAAACACATAGTGTGCCGTTATTTATTATTCCTCCCTGTATTAATAAATATTATATACTCGATTTATCCGCTCATAATTCATTAATATCATATCTGGTAGAAAATAATTTTCAGGTATTCCTCGTTTCCTGGGTTAATCCGGATAGTACGATGTCGGAAAAAAGTTTTGAAGATTATTTAAAAAATGGGTTACTTGCCCCTTGTGAATATATAAATAGCCTTGGTTACAAAAAAATTAATTTTGTTGGTTATTGTATTGGCGGAACCTTTTTAGCTATTTTACTTAGCTATTTAAAGGCAAAAAAATTAGATTATGTTAATAGCACAACTTTTCTTACTACTCTTTTGGATTATACTCACCCGGGGGAAGTGGGGGTATTTATTAACGACTCGACAATAGGGCATATCGAAGAAGACATGAAGCAAAAAGGCTATTTTGACGGCAGATATTTATCCAATAGCTTTAGTTTACTCCGAGCTAATGATTTAGTGTGGTCTTTCTTTGTAAATAATTACTTACTGGGTAAAACGCCGATGCCTTTTGATTTATTATATTGGAATGCCGATCATACTAATCTACCGGCAAAAATGCACAGCTATTATTTACGTAATATGTACCTTAATAATTTATTAAAAGAGCCTAATGCTTTGATATTACTCGGTATGCCTATAGATTTAAAAAATATCGATTGTAATTCTTTTTTTATTGCTGCAAAAGATGATCATATAGCTCCATGGCGTTCGGTATATGAAGGAATGAAATTATTAGGTGGTAACAAAGTCTTTTGTTTAACAGATTCAGGGCATATAGCCGGAATAGTTAATCCTCCTTCTTTATCTAAATATAATTATCGTACTCACGATGATTTATCGCTTAGCAGCGAAGACTGGTTTATGGCAGCTGAAGAAAAACAAGGATCATGGTGGAGCTATTGGCTTATTTGGCTAAAAGATAATAATAAAGCAGAGCTTACAAAATCTATAGATTATAAAAATATAAGCGCTATTGAAGAGGCGCCGGGTAGTTACGTAAGGAATAAAATAGTTTGAAGGATGTCATTCCTGTGAGGTAATATCTCGTGGATATTCAAAGCGTCATTGCGAGCGACTAAAAGGAGCGCGGCAATCAATCTTATGAAGTTAGCTAGATTGCTTCGCTCCGCTCGCAATGACGAAGTTGTTATTATTTTCTGGATCGCTACCTCGAAACTACGTTTCTCCTCGCAATGATGGTATTTTTTGCAATGATTCCGATCCCTGCAACAATTCTATTGCTGGAATGACATAAGATAATTAATATCCCGCTAGTATTCTAAATCTAATTATTTATAAAACCTAATGAGAGAAAAAAGAAATACTAGGAAATTTACAGAAATAATAATTATATTCATTTTAGGAATTGCACTCGGTTCTTATTTAGAAAATCCTGATTATTTTACTAATCTATTTCAAACAAATTTTTCTCCTCCTAATAATATAGTTAAGTCGACTTTAGTTAATACTCACCAAGAAAAAAATAATGAAAGACTGCCGGACTATAAAATATCACAAATTTCAAGAAGTAAAGTCAGCGCTTGCTTTACACCTCCTTCAGGCTGTACTAAATTTATAGCGGGTGAAATTGATAAAGCGCAAAGCTCTATTTATATGCAGGCATACGGAATGAGTGATGCTTTAATTACTGAAGCTTTAATTATGGCTCAGGCTAGAGGTGTCAAAGTTAGGTTATTACTTGATCGCAGCAATTTAAAACAAAAATTTTCTAAAATACACGAATTACAAAGAGCTAAAATCGATGTCGGCATCGATAAGGTGCCGGGCATTGCTCACAATAAAGTAATTATTATTGATAAACAAAAAGTTATTACCGGCTCATTTAACTTTACTGTATCGGCAGATACAAGAAATGCCGAAAATGTTATAGTTATTGAGGATAAGGAACTAGCCGCTTCTTATTTGCAAAATTGGTTAAGTAGGAAAGCTAAGAATCAAGGTAATTAGTAGTAGGATGATGCCATTATCATTACGAAAAGGCTGCCATTGTGAGAAAGCATTGCTCGCGTGACTCGAATTTTTGATGTCATTCCCGCGGAGGCGGGAATCTAGAAAGAATATAGTCATTACTTCATTTATTTCAGGATATTTTTAATTAGATGCTGAAACAAGTTCAGCATGACAAGACTGGATTCCCGCCTCCGCGGGAATGACATAGGTGGTAGCATGTATGGCATACTGTTGTTTTCTTGAGCCACACAATAAGGCTTCTATTTCTACGATCTACGAAGGTAACATTATTTTGATGTAAGCTTTTTTATGTAAATTATCAAAAAACTTTTGTGCTTTTTGCGATACTTTTTTATTTGTTAAAAAATTTACAACGTAATTATTTTCGTCTTCACTGACATTTAAGATTTTTTTATTACATATTAAGATTATTTGAAATTTATCATTTCTTTCAAAAACACTACTTGCTTGATCTATATTTAAGTCTTTAGTAATAGTTTGCAAAATTCCGTCTAAGCTGCTTAATTTTCCTTCAATAATTTCTATAGTAGCAAAATCGTCATACATAGATTTTTTTACGCCTGCGCAGCTTTTTAAATGCTTTCTTAAATTATACATTTTTGTAAGCGTCTTATCGCTCTCATCTTTTGCAGTAAAAATTTGCATAGAAATTTCTGCATCTTTCATATTACTTGCTAAAATTGTAGCATCTATTTCCTTAGGGCTAATATTTATCGATCTTGATAAACCGGATAAAATATTCATTTTTACTATTTCAGCTTTAATTTGTGAAGTAAAACTATTGACATCGACTGATTTACTTTTAAGATACTGAAGAAGGTAACCTTTCGGCATTTTATTACGCTCTTCGATAGTTTTTATAGCATTATTTACTTCTTCCTCAGGAATATTTTTATCTTTATTGTGTTGAAAAAGCAGAGACTCATCAATTAGGCTTTTGATTGCTAAATCGCTAAGCTGCTTATCTTGAGCAGCCTTCACGCTTTCAACATTATTTAGTGCCATAATCATTTTTTTACGAGCGCGAAATTCGTTTAAAGTAATCGGTTCATTATTTACCAGCGCAACTATATTAGGTAACTCTGCTTGCGCCAAATTAGTTATATTTAAAGTAAAAAAAGCAGTAATTAGTAATAAGAATTTTTTCATATTTTTAAGCTCACATATTTAATATTTTTAATCCAATAGAAGCGCTCCAAACAGAACTAGTCTTTTTTATGCCTCGTGCTGCATCAACCATATAATCGGAAGAAATTTTTGCAGCAATTCTAACACAATCTTTAAAATATGTCACTTTAATAGTTCTCGAAAGTAATTGCGCTTTTTGTGTCGATACGTCAACACGTGCGCCAAAACCGACCAACCAATTTTCCGTTAACCGATATCCTAAGTCTCCGTAAAATTGCCTTACCCTATTATTAGAGAGTTCTTTATTTTCTATACTATAATATTTTTTAAGATTTGTAAGCTGAATAAAGCTACCCATAATATTAATTTTGTCATTTTGAACACTACTTCCTATTTCATCACGAATAGGTTTAAGTTTATTATCTTTTCTAAAACTATAAAATAATTCAAATTGCTCTAAAAATTTTGCTGAAATTTTCCCAACATTTTCAGTGGTATGAGGCGATTGATTGATACTATATTTTGTATTTTTTGATTGTCCTAAAAATAGACCTAAATAATTTTCATATTTAGATATAGTAGTATTAAGCCCATAATTCAATCTATTACCGAATTCATGACAGTCAATTCCGCTATAACGATTTGAATCAAAAATATTTTTTTCTGATAATTCATATTTATCAGGATCAACAATAATAAATTTATTATCCAGACGCAATAATTTTCGTCCCATAGTAAAAGAAGCTATCGGTTCGGTAAGTAAAGTAATATCCTGCGCAATAACCCCTACAAACGGATAGCGCCAGACAGTTTGAAATTCCGGTATATTTCTTGTTAGAGTTTTCTGCTCCTTAACTCTATTTAAATAGTTTTGACGAATAAAATAAAAATCTCCTCTATCTTTAAGAGAAAAATTAAAAATTTGCCCGGAAGGAGTTAATAAATTATGAATAAAAGATAATTGCAATGAAGTTCTTGCTAGTTGTTTACCTATTCTTTCTTTGTAAAATAAAGTATTATTTTCAATAACTACATAACTATCATCATCATTTAAACTTATAACATTTTTCGTGTTAATTTTTGGTAATACTAAAGGATCGGTGTATTTGCTATCATTAGCTCCAAGTCCTTGAAGATCTATAGCTTCAACTACTAAATAATCAGCATCGTGAATTTTATTTAGAAATACTTTGGAAGTTAAATAAGAACTATAATTATTATAATAGTTTTTTAAATAAGCTTTATCGGAGGTGCGTTCTAATTTGAATCCGTAACCGTATTCTTTATTAGTAAAATTGCCGTTTGTTACAAAATGATATCCGTTAACTTTTTCATTTTTTATTTTTTGACCGTTTTTCTCTAAAAAATACGGTAAACTACCATAATTACCTTCAAAAATTATAGAATCAGTATTATTAAGACGATAACGTCCTTCAAGCTCAAAAATTTGATATTTTTTAAAAATTCTAGGAGTTAAAGTAAAGTCCATGTTAGGCTTAGCTCGCAAATATAGAGGTATGCCTAAACCTTCATTTTTTATACTAGGAATTAATATACCGGATGAAGCGGGAGCCGAAGGGGTAGGATGTGAAAAATACGGTAAATATATAATCGGTACGCCGTATACCTCAAAAAACACATTTCTATAAGTTATCTTATTTGTATCAAAATCAACATAAGTATCTTTAGCGGAAATCTGCCAAATAGGATTTTTACCGCAAGTAATCTCACAAGGCGTAAACTTACTATCATAAAGACGAGCCTTATTTTCATTAATTCTTTCAGCGAGCTTTGATACTAGAAGAGTATTATCACCAAAAAATAAAATAAACTCCGAAATTACTCCAGCTTTAAATTTATCCTTTAAAATTACTTTTTCACCTATAATAATTGTATCTTTTTCATCTTTAATTTTAACGTTCCCCTCCGCCCATAAAATATCATCTTCTATATCGTAAAGTAAATTATCCGCCGTTAAAAAATAATTATCTATAGCAATAGTAACGTTACCTTTAGCGTATATTAATTTTTCTTTATATTCTATAAAGTTGGCGGCTACGTTATTTATTTTAATGCCTTTAGCCTGTTTAATTGCATCTGCAAAACCTGTAAGAGGTAATAGGATTATGACAATTAACACGCTGCATACAACTAAGTTCATAAAGCCTGATACAGGTGAATTTTTCTGGATTTGCCTGTGCTCACGTATTATACGCTGTATAGGCTCACCATTAAATTTATCTTGTCTTAACCTTTCTGAATTTAGCTGTACAAGACGCATTGAAGAAATACTCAAAATATAATTAATAGTAAAAAATAATAGCAATCTATATTTATAATATCAAAGTAAATATAAAAGATTATAAAAATTTACTTGCTCTTGCTACGACGAGGCTAGTATTCTAAGTTAAACGCTTGTCATCCCTTTGCGGTATTGTTGCGTGGTCCAAAATATGGTTCCAATGTCATACCGTGGCTTGACCATGGTATAGTGATACTGATATTTTGATAATTGCTTTTTTTAAAATAGTTTATTTTCTTTAAAGTTAAGCGATTTATGTCATTCCCGCGAAGGCGGGAATCCAGGCTAAAAAGCCTTAGCTTGTAAGGCTTTTTTCTGTATAACTGTAAGGTATATACATTTTTGGCTTAATTTTTCTGGATTCCCGCCTTCGCGGGAATGACACCGAAGACGTTTGAAGTATTCACGCAAAAACGCCTTGTGGGAAAATGATATCAAACATACTTTATCTATCCACTCAATAATGTATCATTTTAAATAACATTTACCATGCTAAATAATTTCATCGACAATCAATCGGCTAAAGAGCTTTCCGTTAGTGAGCTTTCTAATAGAATTAAAGAATTATTAGAAAGTAATTTCGGGTATGTAAGAGTAAAAGGCGAAATTTCTGGTCTTAAAGTAGCAAGCTCAGGTCACGGTTATTTTAACCTAAAAGAGAATACAGCTATTTTAGCCTGTACTTGTTGGCGTCCTACTCTTGCTAAAATTAAATTTCCCTTAACAGATGGAATGGAAGTAGTCATCAGCGGCAAACTCTCTAGCTATTCAGGAAATTCACGCTATCAATTATCCGTGGAAAATATTGAGCCAGCTGGCCTTGGTGCTATGATGCAAATTTTAAATGAGCGTAAAGCACGATTAGAGAAAGAAGGTTTATTTAATAAAATAAGAAAAAGATTGCCGTATTTACCAACTAAAATTGGAGTAGTGACTTCACTAACCGGCGCAGTTATAAAAGATATTATTCATCGAATTACTGACCGTTTTCCGTCCCGTATAATAATATGGCCAGTTAGTGTACAAGGAGAAAATGCTGGAAATGAAATTGCCGAAGCTATAGAAGGCTTTAATAATTTAGAAGAAGTGAATAAACCGGATGTAATAATCGTTGCTAGAGGCGGCGGATCAATAGAAGATCTTTGGGCATTTAATGATGAAATAGTAGTAAGAGCTACTTTTAACTCGGTAATTCCTATTATTTCAGCAGTCGGTCATGAAGTAGATTATACTTTAATCGATTTAGCTGCCGATAAACGAGCGCCTACTCCAACTGCCGCAGCTGAATTTGCCGTACCGGTACTTGCTATTTTAAATCACACATTACAATCTCATGAAAATATTTTGCTGAGTCGCATTAATCGATTAATGAAATATCAACAACAAAATATTTCTAACTATGAGAGAATATATAAATATTTCATAAATTATACCAATAATAAACAACAATTGCTTGATGAGGTAGGTTTTAATTTATTAGATTCTTTGCCATGTTTAATTAAATTGAAAAAAACAAAACTTGAATCTTTTACAAAAGATAGAATTAATCCTTCTAAAATAGTTACTTATAAAGCATTAGAATTGACACATCAAACCGATTATATGATAAAATCAATCGATAATACTTTAAAAAATTTCAAATACAAACTAACGTTGAATAGTTCGCTTCTTACAAGCTTGGATTATAATAATGTACTCAAACGAGGCTTTGCTATAATAAAAAGTGAAGACGGCAAATTTTTATCTTCAAAAAATATTGCAGAAACTAAAGAAAAATTTTCGGTTAAATTTTTTGATGGAGAAGTGAAGGTAGTTAGAGATACAAAATGTCATTCCGTAAGTTGATTGGTGTTGTTGCCGGATAATTAAAGCACATTTTATGTCATTCCCGCGCAGGCGGGAATCCAGACTTTCCTTTGTCATGCTGAATTTATTTCAGCATCTCTTATAAAAGATCCTGAAACAAGTTCAGGATGACTATTAATTTTCTGGATTCCGGCCTTTAGCTAGGAATAACATAGCCCATAAATTTATACAGAGATTTAAGTATATGAAAATTTTTAAGCTTTTTGTTTTTATATTAATTATTTTAAAAACTTTCAATGTTGTAAGTGATGATTTGCCGACTCAGCCTTTAGATGATAAGCAAACGTCTTTAGAATGTGATAATATTGCTGACAAAAAAACCTTAATAAATGCTTGGTATATAAACGAGCCTTATCAATATAATATTACCGCCTCAAACGGTCGCATCGGCGTTTCTGGTATGGATATTGAATTAATTAACGCTTTTGCTAAAAAAGCGGGGATTAATATTGTTAATCAAGAAAATACCTGGTTTCAGGATCAATTAGATATCGAAAACGGCACATCCGATATGTCAGGTGGAGCTACTTATACTATCGAAAGAAGTAAATATGCGCATTTTTCAAAACCTTATAGATCAGAAGAGCTCTCGCTATTTATTATAGAGCCGCTTGCAAAAAAACTAAATTTTCAAAATATTACTCAGTTCATAGCGCAAGTGCGTTTATTTAATTTTCATCTAGGAGTAATTAAAGGAAATGTATACGGCGTTCCGGAATTCACCAATTTTTTACAAAATGAAAAAAATAGTGATATTATTACGGTTTATCAAAATGATATGGAATTAGTTAACGGACTTGCAAAAAAAGAAATTAATGGGTTTATTAGCGATAGAGTTGTCGGAGCAGTAAATATTTTAAATGAGAAAATCGAGCAAAAAATAATAGAAGTTCCTCTAAATATAAAAACACCTATACATTTAATATTTAGTAAAAAAACTGTATCTTTAAGTGTTGTACAAAAATTTAATTACGCTATAGAAGAATTTATTGCCGGTAATGAATATAAGAAAATTGTAAAAACTTATATATACCACATCTTATTACCGAAATCTATCGATTCTAGATGGTGTCATATGGCGGTAATGCTTGGAAGTTTTGCTTTTGCGATTTCAGGGATTATAATAGGTATTAAGAAAAATAGTACGTTATTCGGTACCTTTTTATTCGCGATGTTACCCTCCATTACTAGTTGTATTACACTCGATTTAATAGTAAATCATAATACCGGACATTTAAATTTTGATTTCACCCCTTCCTATTTTTACTATATATTTATAGCAGTGTTAATAAGTTTTACCTCTATTAAAATATTCAGTTATTATAATAAACAATTTTATGAAGATAATTTTTTAGATCAAATATTTACTAATATTCTTGTTATTTGTGATGCATTCGGGCAAGCAACTTTCATAGTTATCGGTGTGGTCATGGTTATTATACAAAAAATTGAACCGCTTGGATTTTGGGGGCCTTTCTTTGCTTGTATAACTTCTAACAGCGGTGTAATACTACGTGATTTTATTAGTAGGCAAGAAGTAGCAAAAGGTATTCCGAAAGGTAGCAGTATTGAAATATCCGTATTGTGGGGTGTATGTTTTAGCGTATTACTTGACGTATACGGCTCGAACCCTAATTACAATACAATACAATATTCTATGATAACTGTTATTATTGGAGCATTTATTACTAATCTTTTAATTTACCATTTCGGTTTGCCAGAATGGCGATTCCGTAATAACAAACTAGGTGCCGAAGAAAATACAGCAATACAGAAATAAATAATATATTCGATGTTATTTTTATTTTCTATATTACTCCTGCAAAGGTGGGAGTAATATTAAAAATATTATCCATATAAAAATACTTCTCCATACCAGCGAGCTTCGATAATTATACTATAGAGCAAAAATGAAAATAGCGACCTGGAATATCAATTCCATAAAAATGAGACTTGATCTTTTACGTAATTTTTTAACCGAGGCAAACCCTGATATTTTATTGCTTCAGGAAATAAAATGTGAAACCGATAAATTTCCTTTTGATGAATTAAGTGATTTACCTTATAATTTTTATGTTCATGGACAAAAATCATATAACGGCGTGGCTATTTTATCTAAATTCCCTGCTGATGAAATAATAAAAGATTTTCCTAATAATTATTGTACTGATCAATCCAGATTTTTGGAAATTAACGTATCCACACCCATCGGTTTTTGCAAAATAATTTCCTTGTATGCTCCTAACGGCTCATCGGTAGGCAGTGATAAATTCGAAACAAAGCTAAAATTTTACGATAGCTTTATCAATTATTTATCCTCTTGCAAATCTTTTGAAGAAAAAATCATAATAGGCGGAGATTTTAACATTGCGCCATTTGATATTGACGTATATTCTCCGCAGGCACTTAGAGGCACTACTTGTTTTACTCTTGACGAGCAAAAGAAATTCCGAACGATTTTAAATTCAGGATTTGAAGATTTATATAGAGTTACTAAACCCGCTAGTCATGAATTTTCTTGGTGGGATTATAGAGCTGGGTCTTTTGAACAAAATAAGGGTATGCGTATCGATATGCTACTTGCTTCCAATAACGCAGTTGATTATTTGGAAAATTGTTATATGGATTATAATTTAAGAACGAAATTAAAGCCGTCGGATCATATACCCGTAGTTGCTAGTTTTCATAGCAGCAACTAAAACGGTATTATTGCAGAAATCACAAAGCAAGTATAATGTCATACCGTGGCTTGACCACGGGATCCAGAGAAAATAACTCACAGCAGTAATTGTTTTAGATTTTTAACTGGATTCCGTGAATAAATCACGGTATGACACCAAAATTTGCTTTACGCAGGCGGCAAACTAAACCGATAAAGCTATATTGAAATGAAGAGCTGAAAAATGACTAAAAAAAATACTTTATTATTAATAGACGGTTATGGGTTTGTTTTCAGAGCTTATCACGTACAGCCGCCGCTAAGCTCACCAAACGGTGAACCCGTAGGCGCTCTTTACGGCTTTACTTCAATGCTGCTTAAGGTCTTAAATGACTTTAAACCGAAACACGCAGCAGTGGTTTTCGACACTGGCGGGAAAAATTTTCGTCATCAAATTTATGATCAATATAAAGCAAATAGACCATCTCCTCCTGAAGATTTAATTACTCAGTTACCTCTGGTGCGAACTGTTGCAAGTAATCTTAATTTCCCTATTTTGGAGAAAAACGGTTATGAGGCGGATGATATTATAGCTACTTTTGCTGCTAAAGCAGCAGCGTTAGAAGAAGATGTTATTATTATTTCTTCCGATAAAGATTTACTGCAGTTAATGAATGATCACGTAAAAATATATGATCCGATAAAAGCAAAATATATTACTGAAGACGATGTCATTAAAAAATTCGGTGTGAAGCCAAATAAAGTCCGGGAAGTTATGGCTTTAATGGGTGATAGATCTGATAACATTCCAGGCGTGCCGTCTATAGGGCCAAAAACCGCTAGTACGCTTATTGGCCAATTTGATTCGGTAGAAAATATATTAAATTCACTTGAACAAATTACCAGCCCAAGGCAAAGAGAAATTTTACAATCTTCTAAAGAGCTTGCTTTAATCTCTTGGCAATTAGTCGGACTTGATTTTAATGTAGATATAGATTTTGAATTAAATGAATTAGAATGGTCAGCGCCTGAAGCTGATAAATTATCAAAATTTTTACATGAATACGGGTTTAAATCTTTACATAAAAGAGCAGAAAATTTATTTGATATTAAAATTACCGAGCATGAAGAAATAATAGCAGAAAACAAAACTGTTGCTATAAAGGAAATTAATAACATTGAAGAGTTTAATGATTTTATAAAAAAAGCAGAAAAAGAAGGGGTGATAGGGATTTATCCGATAGAGCATAAAAACCAGTTAATTGCTTTTGCCTTATCATTAAAAAATGAGGGATATATTTTAAAAATTAACAGCTCAATTAATGACCTTTTTTCCTATGGCGCTAACCAAACTGAAAATAACTGGTTTTTTCCAACTATTTATAACCTACTATATGATACATCTATCAAAAAAATTACTTACGGCTTAAAGCAACTTCTAAAAGTCTTTACTAACGAGACAAATAAAATTTCAGCGATCGAAGATTTAGAGTTAATACATTATGCAATATCGGCGGGAATGCCTCAAAAGGACTTATTTCTAGAAGCTAAGAAAGAAAGCCAAATCGAAAATATAATTACCGAATCGGCAAAAATAGTTGCAGGTTTTACTACTCTTTATGAACAGGAAATTCAGGAGCTTAAAAATAGTAAAGCTTTTAGGCTGTATAGAGAAATCGACTTGCCGCTATGTTACGTAATAGATAAAATGGAAAAAGCCGGCATAAAAATAGATGCCGATTATCTCAATAAATTATCCGCAAAATTTGGCGAGGAAATCATAAGGCTTGAGCAGGAAATTTTTACTCTTAGCGGTGTTAAATTTAACATCGGTTCACCTAAACAGCTAGGTGAAGTATTATTTGATAAAATGCAATTACCTTTTGGCAAAACTTCTGCCAAAGCAAGTTCTTACTCTACGGGAGCTGAAATTCTTGAGAAGCTTAGCGAACATGGTTACGGGATAGCAGATTTATTGCTTAAATGGCGGCAGCTTAGTAAACTAAAAAATACTTACACCGATAGCTTGCCGAAGCAAATAAACCGGGTAACCGGTAGAGTTCATACAACTTTTTTGCAAACTTCTACAACTACCGGACGGCTTAGCTCACAAGAGCCTAATTTACAAAATGTACCAATTCGCTCAACAGAAGGTAACAAAATTAGAGAAGCTTTTATAGCTGAAAAAGGATATAAATTAATATCTGCCGACTACTCACAAATCGAGCTGAGAATATTAAGCCATATTGCAGATATGCCAGAACTTAAACAATCATTTATTAACGGTGAGGATATTCATAGCCAAACCGCCTGTCAAATTTTTAATTTGAAAAAAGAAGAGCTAACGCATGAGCATAGACGCAAAGCAAAAGCAATAAATTTCGGTATTATTTACGGCATTAGTGCTTTTGGTTTGGCTAAGCAATTAAATGTTAGCTCAAAAGAAGCTTCAGATTATATTAAGAAATATTTTGCCGAATATAAAGGCGTCGAAAGTTATATGGAATCTATAAAATCTGAGGCTAAAGCGCAAGGTTACGTTACTAATTTGTTTGGTAGAAAATGCTTTGTGCCGTTAATTTATGATAAAAAAGCATCTCTGCGACAATTTGCGGAAAGAGCTGCTATTAATGCCCCTATTCAAGGTACCAACGCCGATATAATAAAAATTGCCATGATTAATTTAGACCAGGAAATAGAAAAATTAGGCCTTAAAACTAGGCTAATACTACAAATTCATGATGAATTGCTGTTTGAAGCACCAGAGTCAGAAGTCGCAATTATTGTACCGATCATTAGGAAAATTATGGAAAATTCTACCGATATCAGAGTACCGATTATTGCCGAAACACGCGTCGGTAATAGCTGGATGGAAATACATTAAATTTATAAAATTTATTGAAGTAACATATATTGTTATGTTAATATCAATTATTGTTACTAATTTATAGGTACTATATGAATATTTCTCTAACGCCAGAATTGGAAAAATATATAATTAAACAAGTTGAAAGTGGTTTGTATCATTCTTCAAGCGAAGTTATAAGAACTGCTTTACGTTTAATGGTTAAATCGGAAAATAAGTCTTCAGATACTGGATTTGAAAATTATAAAATGTGGCTTGATCAGGAAATTTAAATTGGTTTAGCCCAAGCAGCACAAGGTAAGTTAATTTCAGATGAGAAAGCTTTAAAAAATCTTAAAAACTTTCGCAAAGAACAGATATTAAAACATGGGTAAGCATAATTTTGTTTTAACCACTCAAGCAGAGCAAGATATTAAAGATATCTAGCTTTATATTGCCCAAGGTAGTATTAAATTTGCTGAAGAAGTTATAGAACAATTTGAGCAGGCATTTTTTAAACTGGTTACCAATCCTAATATTGGTAGTAAACGTGAAGATTTGACTAATAAACCAGTACGTTTTTGGATCGTTTACAGTTATTATATTATTTATGACCCGACAACTAATCCTTTGCAAATTTTACGTATAATAAGTTCCTATCGTAATATCGAAAATTGCTAATAAATTATACATTATTTATTAATATTATATGATAAAAAAATTACCCCCTATATCGCCTGGTCAAATCCTTTTAGAAGAATTTATGCAGCCTTTGGATATTAGCCAAAGTCGACTCGCTCGTGATATTGATGTACCTGTTACTAGGATAAATAATATAATTAAACATCATCGCTCTATTACAGCTGATACAGCTTTACGCTTAGGAAAATATTTCAATGTAAACCCTCATTGGTGGATGAATATGCAAAACCAATATGATTTAGAACTAGCAGAAGATTATAGTTGGCAGATAACGTTCCAAAGGATACGTACTTTATCTGTTGCAAGTTAATTAGTAATGCGGAGTAATTTATGAAAAATACAATATTCACGTCAGAATCGGTTTCAGAGGGGCATCCTGATAAAATCGCCGATCAAATTTCCGATACCATTTTAGATGAAATTATTGCACTTGATCCTAATTGTCGAGTAGCTTGTGAAACGTTTGTAACAACGGGTATGGTGCTTGTTGGCGGTGAGATCACTACCAGTGCATGGGTTGATATTCCCCAAATCGTTCGCAATAAAGTAAAGGAAATCGGCTATAATGATTTATCTCTCGGCTTTACCGGTGATTCTTGTGCTGTAATATCTTCAATATCCACACAGTCACCCGATATAGCAATGGGTGTTAACAATATTAATGAAGATGAAATAGGAGCAGGTGATCAAGGTATGGTTTTTGGTTATGCTTGCAATGAAACAGCTTCTTTAATGCCTGCGCCTATTTATTACGCTCATCGTTTAATGAAAAAACAGGCTTTGCTGCGCAAGCAGGAAATTTTGCCTTGGCTTGGTCCCGATGCAAAATCACAAGTTACATTAAGATATGAAAATAATGAACCCGTAGCAGTTGATACGGTAGTTTTATCAACGCAGCACAGTGAAAATATACCTTACGCAAGCCTTAAAGAAGCAGTTATGGAAGAAATTATCAAGCCTGAATTGCCGAGCCAGTGGATTAATAAAGATACTAAATATTTCATTAACCCAACAGGTAGGTTTGTGATTGGCGGCCCTGTTGCAGATTGCGGCTTAACAGGTAGGAAAATTATCGTAGATACTTACGGTGGAATGGCAAGGCACGGTGGCGGCTGTTTTTCAGGCAAAGATCCAACTAAAATAGATCGCTCAGCGGCTTATATGGCCCGCTATGTCGCTAAAAATATCGTAGGAGCAGGTCTTGCGGATCGTTGCGAAATACAAATATCCTATGCAATCGGTGTTGCTGCGCCTGTTTCGATTTATGTCGAAACTTTCGGTACGGGTAAATTAGACGATGAGCAAATTACCAAAATAATAATAAAACATTTTGATATGCGGCCTGGGAAAATTATCAAACATCTTAAACTCCATACCCCATGCTATCAGAAAACCGCTGCTTATGGTCATTTCGGTCGAGAGGATGAAGATTTTACTTGGGAGAAATTAGATAAAGTAGAGTTGTTACGTGGCGAACTTAATCGGTAATTCAATAGCTAAAAATAATTATATCAGAAGTAGAATAAGCAATCTATAATCTAATTATAAGTTTTATTAAAAATATTGACTTATGAAAATAATTAGCTAAAATCATGATCGGAAAGGCTGCAAGGCTTTTCTGGGGCGTAGTAGCCTCTTTCAACAAGCGGTAATATCAGCCGCATAAATGATATAATCCTCGACTTCACGGTCGGGGAGATAATAGCTATGTCCAAGGCTTATGGTTATTTCCGTAAGCCTAAAAGCTATTATGGCTGTTCTTGTTGACGGTTTACTACCTCCCCGGCCACCTATGAATTTTTTTACTTCGATTCTTTGGTGGTCAAACTTATTTTAAGTTTAACACACGGGGAACATCATGAGCGACTACTTAATCAAAAACTTAATAATCTTTCTACTTCTATTGATAATAATCAAAATAAATAACTTCAATGGTATGACACCAACAATTTGGTCATGATAGTAATGCTTGCAGGGGTGAGTCATGATGGTTTGAGTATCCACACGGGCAATGTCTCCTCATAATGACGATTATGGTATTCATGCAAGCAATGCCTCGAAAACACGAATGATATAATATTTGCCGGCGTTTTCACTTCCCTATGCAAAAATTTCTAAATATCTCTCCGAGTATTTCTTCAATATTTATAGAGCCGGTAATTGCGCTGATAGCTCTAATTGTCATTCTGATGTCTTCGGTTGCCAGAACTAAATCTTTCTCAATATTAAAACTTGTTAAATGCTCAAGAGCTTGCTTTAAATAACGCCTATGTCTTTCTTGAGTTATATAAGGCGTTTCGGTTAAGCCGGCAATATTAGCGGCTATATTTTCGATAGCTGTTAATATTTCCTGCATACCGATATTTTCTTTTATCGAAACTTTTAGACAAGTATGCTTATCTTCTATAGAAAATATTTTTCCTGAATTACTTAAATCAATCTTATTAATAATTATTATAGTATTATTATCGATTAAATTGGTAATAGCCTCATTTAAAGGTGCATTTAATTGCTCCGCGTCAAACATAATGATTCTAATATCAGCTTTATCAGCTGATGCTATTGCTCTTTTAATACCTTCTTGTTCAATTAAATCATTACTGCCCGCTCTTATACCGGCAGTATCCTGTAAAATAATAGGATAGCCGCCAATATCTAAATGCCCTTCAATTATATCTCTGGTAGTACCTGCAATATTTGAAACAATAGCTATTTCTCTTTGCATTAAAAAATTTAACAAACTGGATTTGCCAACATTCGGCGCGCCTAATATAGATAATTGTAAACCACTTCTAAGCAACTCTCCACGACGATTATCATTAAGATAATTTGTTATTGTGTCTTTGAGTTTAGCGCTAATATTCGTTACTTCGGTAAGTACTATGTCCGGAATATCTTCGTCAGGAAAATCTATATATGCTTCAAGTAAACTGATTATCCTTAAAAGATTCTGACGCCATTCACCATATAAAAGTTCAAGCGCTCCGCCCGCCTGTCTGATCGCCTGCTTATGCTGCATGATAGTTTCCGCTTCAATTAAATCAGCGATTCCTTCAGCAGCGGTTAAGTCAAATTTCCCATTTAAAAAAGCTCTTCTGGTAAATTCCCCTGGCTCGGCTATTCGAAGCCCTGCAATATCTAATAAGCTATTAATAAGCAGTACGGATATAGCCTTACTGCCGTGAGTATAAATTTCAACCACATCTTCACCAGTAAAGCTGGCAGGCGAAGGAAAATATACGACCATAGCATTATCGATTAGCCCACCGCTTTCGAGATCGATAAGTTTTTGATAATACATAAATCTCGGTTTAAAATTCTTTTTCCCGGTTATTATAGTTAAAGCTTCTAAGCTTTTTGGACCCGAGATCCTAAAAACTGCTACTCCCGCTCTACCTTGAGCAGAGCTTTGTGCAAATATTGTGTCCACTTATTTTATAGCCTCTTGCGTTGATTGTAAGGTCTGGTATAATACTATACGTATAGCATATATATAATAGGAGCTTAAGGGAATTTTGAATATTTGTCATACTGTGGTCTTGATTGGTATTGTTGCGTGGATACCCTAAACGTCCTCGGTGTCATTCCCTCGAAAGAGGGAATCTACTTAACAATATAACAAAAGTTAGATACCAGCTTTCGCTGGTATGACACCAGAAATTCGATCTGCAACAAGGTTTTCAGTCACTCGCAATGACGTTTAGGGTATCCACGCAACAATGCCAACTTGATTGCAGCATGACATCAAAATATATAATTTTAGGGTAAATATGGCAACAAACTTATCGTCGTTAAATTCAAGTAGATTAAACTGTCAGGTGCCGAGCTATAAAACAGAGATTTTAGAGCTGAGTCAAGAACGTAAAGGAGAGTTATTTTACATTGAATTTATTCAAAAATTTTTAACCTATATTCCGATAGACTATGATTTTAATAACAGGCGAGAATTATTTCAAAATTTTGCTGATCAAGCTTTCGGGTTTTTTAAAGAAAGAACTATAGGCAGTAAAAAATTAGCGGTAACAAATACAGTTATTGAAAATGATCCGGCAGTTAATATTTTAATACTAACTGATAATAAGCCTCATATAGTGGATGCTATAGTATGTTTACTTACCAATATTAATTTACCGACCAAGTTTTTACTACATCCCGTTATTAACTGTATACGTAACGGTAAAGGCGAATTATTGAAAATAGTAGATACTCCTACCAATGATACAAAAGCTGAATCAATATTGCATATATCTATTTTAGGGAATCTTGATAATAATGCCGTTGCCAATTTAAAAGAAGTATTAGAGACAAGATTAGATGAGCTTGAACAAGGTTATAACGTCACACAGAAACTAATAGCAAGGTTAGATGAGCTAGCTTTACTGATTTCCAAGAATCAACAAATATGTAAAAATGTTAAATTAAATTGTAATGAATCTAAAGAATTTTTGTATTGGTTAAAGGAAGATAACTTAATTTTCCTAGGGATGCTTGATTTCGATATAAAATCTTCAAAATTAACGCATGAAGACGGCGCAAAAAAAATATGGCAGAATATAAGATCAGAAATTGACGATATCATAAAATGTTCAGCCGATCCGTTACATCAAAATCAATTGATTATTTTAGGTAAAGTTAATACCGCTTCACTTATTCATCCGGATAATTTAGTAGATTATATTTTAGTTAAAAATCTCGATGAAAGCGGCGAGTATATTTCCGGTAGTATCATTTTCGGGATATATAACTTTCCCATATATTACCAATCGATAAGTAATATTCCGCTATTAAGACAAAAACTTAATTTCGTATTGGAAAAAGCTGGATTTTCATTATCGGGCTATAATGCCGATAAATTAAAAATTTTAATGGAATCATTGCCTAGAGAAGCTTTAATACAAATTGATGAAGGCGATTTATATTGTATGTGTTTGCATATGCTTTCAAGTATGATGAGTAAAAAGCTTAAATTATTTATTCAATATGATTGGTCAAGTTCTTTTCTTAATATAATAATATTCTTACCGAGAGAGCGACTAACCTCGGAAATACATAGTAAGATAGATTGCTATTTGATGGAAAAATTTGGCAGTAAAATATTATCTAATTATATTACTGAAGTAGCGGGAAGTTTTTCCTATCTATTTGTCACTTTAGAAGCCCATGATAAAAGTCAAATAAATTTTGAAGCGGAAATAATACAGCAAGATTTAGATCGTATTTCTACCCGTTGGAGTGAGGATTTTTATCTTAAACTTTCTAAAAAATTTGGTGAATATCAGGCAGGGATTAATTTAAAACTTTTCGATGCCGTTTTTCCTGCAGATTATCGACAAAAATTTTCTCCTGAAATAGCATTAACAGATATTGAATATTTAACGGAAGCCAGTAATAAACAAAAATGTCTGTTTAATTTGATAGCTATTAATGAATCAGAGTTTTACTTAAAAATATATAGCCCTGAAGTAAAACTTATTCTTTCTAATATACTCCCGCCTATAGAGAATTTAGGATTTAAGGCACTTGACGAACAAAGCTTTGCAATCAAGGCAGTAGGAGAAATTAAAGAAAGCTGGATATATAATTTTATTTTAACTAGCGCAGTAGAGGTGAAAAATAATATTACCGAATTAAAAATAAATGTAGAGGAAGCACTGGATAAAATAGCAGCAGGGCTGCTTGCCAACGATTCTTTAAGTAAACTGATAGTACTTGCCGGCTTTAACTGGAAGCAGGTAAAACTAGTAAAGGCACTAACTAGATATCTACATCAAACTGGTTTTATATACGGCAAGGGCTATGTACAACTTACTTTAATAAAGCATCCCGTATATACAAAAATGCTGGTGGCTTTATTTAATATAAGATTTAATCCACGTCTTGCTGATAAAAAATTAGCTGAGCTCAAAGAGAATATTAATAGCTATTTAGCTACGGTGACTGTTAGCAGTGAAGATAAAGTATTACGCAGCATGTTTTGTATCATTGAAGCTATCGTCAGAACTAACTATTACCAGCTTGTAGAGGATGGTACATCCGCTAACAAACAGTGTTTTGCTTTTAAATTTGATTCTAGTAAAGTACCGAACTTACCTCAACCGATTCCTTTTGCCGAAATATTTGTATATTCCAAAGATTTTGAAGCTGTGCATTTAAGAGGCGGGAAAGTATCACGCGGAGGGCTTAGATGGTCTGACAGGGCAGAAGATTATAGGTTTGAAGCACTCGGACTTATGAAAGCACAAATGACAAAAAATTCGGTTATTGTTCCCGTGGGTTCTAAAGGGGCGTTTTTTGTTAATTTTACTGCGGATGGCCTAAGTCGTGAAGAATATATGGCAAAAGTAGTTGAATGCTATAAAAATTTTCTACGAGGTATGCTGGATATTACCGACAACATTATTGACGGAAAAGTAGTACAACCGAAAGATACTGTTATTTATGATCAGGAGGATCCTTATCTAGTAGTTGCTGCCGATAAAGGCACGGCTTCATTCTCGGATTATGCTAATAGTGTTGCGCGTGAATATAATTATTGGCTCGATGATGCTTTCGCCTCAGGGGGGTCGGCCGGCTATGATCATAAGAAAATGGCGATTACTTCTAAAGGAGCCTGGATTGCGGTAACAAATCATTTCCAAAGTATGGGTATTGATGTCCAGAAAGACCCTATTACAATCGTAGGGATTGGCGATATGTCAGGTGACGTATTCGGTAACGGTCTGCTTAGATCAAAAACTGTTAAGCTAGTTGCCGCGTTTAATCATAAACATATATTTATTGATCCGACTCCCGATCCATTAATAAGTTTCAATGAACGTCTACGTTTATTTAATTTACGTGAATCTAATTGGTCAGATTATGATTATAGGCTACTGTCAGCAGGCGGTAAGATATTTGAACGTAGCAGTAAATCAATTAAATTAACGCCGGAAATTAAAACTTTGCTTGAGATAAGTAAAGACGAAGTAACGCCTGAAGAGCTTATAAGATTTATTTTAAAAGCAAATGTTGATTTGCTTTGGAATGGCGGTATAGGAACTTATATCAAGGCTAAAACAGAAAGTGATTTGGAAATCGGCGACAAGGCAAATGATAATCTTCGATGTAACGGTTCTGAAATTAGAACAAAAGTTATAGCCGAAGGGGGGAATATTGGTGCATCGCAGCAAGGTAGAGTTGAATATGCCAACAAAGGCGGACGTATAAATGCCGATTTTATAGATAATTCTGCCGGAGTTGACTGTTCCGACCATGAAGTAAATATAAAAATTGCACTAAGTAGCGCGGTAGCTTCCGGTAAGATTACCCTGGATGAGCGTAATAAATTATTAATCGATATGACCAACCAGGTAGAAGAGCTGGTACTTATTGATAATTATCAGCAAACGCAAGCTATAAGCGTTATGCAGCTATCGCCTGTTTTCACGGTCGGAATATTTAGTCAATTTATCGATATTCTAGAAGAGGAAAAAATATTAATTCGCAGTAATGAATTTTTACCGACTGCCGAAGAATTAACTAAAAGAGCCCTAAAAGGTGAGTCGTTAACTCGCCCTGAGCTTTGCGTACTTCTTTCATATAGTAAAAGATCAGTTTATCATGAATTAATGAACTCTACTTTTTCTCGAGATAAATATTTTGATTCTTATCTTATAAATTATTTTCCTGAGTTAATGAGAGAAAAATTTCGCTCAGAAATTTTATCCCATCCACTTAAACATGAAATTATTAGGACTGTTGTTACGAATAAAATAGTCAATCAGCTTAGCGGTCCTTTACTTAGCATTACAAAACGTGAAACCGGCGCAGCACTTTGCAATATAATACGTTCATTTATAATTGTTTGTGAAATATTTGACCTTGATAATATATGGAAGAAAGTTGAGACGCTGCCCGCTCATATCGATTATAATATTAAAATCGATATATTTACTGAAATAGCAAAGCTTATGAGGCGCGGTATTGCCTGGTTCATTAAACACGTGAAACATCCTATTAATATTAGCGATACTATTGAAGAATTTTCTGAGCCTACACAAATTTTAAGAAAAACAGTCGGTGGATTGTTGATAGGAGAAGCTAAAACAAAGCTTGAAGATAAATTAAAATATTATACTAGTTCAGGAGTAGATGAATCATTTGCAAATATAATAGTCACACTTGATAGTTTGATTTCAGTTTTTGATATAATATATATTACCAGACAAACAAAAGGGCATAACATAGATATAGCTAGTTTATATTTTTCCGTCGCTAATAAATTTAGCATTGATTGGCTGCGCAAAGCTTGCGATAAACAATTAAATAATTCTTATTGGAGTCGTCTTGGAATTCAATCTTTAAAAGATGATTTATATGACAAACAAAGAAAATTATTGATAAAAATAACAAGTAAATCTAAATCAACTGTTGATTTAGATTTTTGGATTGATAATAATAAAAGTTTAGTACAAAATTTTCTTGATTTTATGAAAGAAATTAAGCTTCAAGAGAATATAGACTTAAATATCATTATTTTAGCAAATAAAAAATTTGAAATATTTTTACAAAAACTTGAGTAAATTATGTCATCGATCCTTAAAAAAGCCCGAATAGATTCTGGTAAAACATTACAAGAAGTATCTTCCGATTTAAAAATTAGAAAACAATATTTAGTGGCTCTTGAAGAGGAGAATTTTGACTCATTACCGGGTGAAGTGTATATAAAAGGTTATTTAAAGTTATATGTAAATTATTTGAATTTACAGAATGAAATTGATTTAGAACCAATTAACGATATAAATTATCAACAGGAAGACTCATTAATGGATAGACGAAACCGTACAATGATTAATTATAAACATAAGAAACAATTAATAATTATTTCTATCGTAATGTTATTAGGGGTGATTATAATTTACTCGGTAGCGTAATAATATACTCTTTTTTTCAGGAATTGCTTTTTTATTTTGATTTTAGGGTTTCTGTGCTCACTTAACGCAAGCTGACGGCTAACGTGCAGTCACCTCTCAAAATAAAATTAGGGTTCCCGAAACCATACGAGTATATATGTTTATTAACAACTTACCTTCTTTACTAAAATAACATTAAAACCCAAGGAAATGACTATAAAGAATGAAGAATTGCAGCAATTAATGCACGAAGTTGATCATGGAATTGATAAATTATTGTTATTAATAACAAATCAACAGCATGAAATTAATAGGCTACAATATGAAAATAAACAATTAAGGGATAATTATTCAAAAACCCTTGTACAAATTGCTAGTTATGTAGATGAACTTGAAGAAATAAAGCGTACCCTTCTGCTTTGAAAAACTGCTTTTTGTTACCTTGCATGAATTTGCGCTCTCATATATTATTATATAAATTTTATGCACTCAGTGTTTGTTAGCAAATTTAACTCTTCCATCATTTGAGCACTCTTTAGATACACGAAAATAATTATGTCAATTGTCACAATAACTTTAAATAACAAGAATTTTCAACTCTGTTGTAATGATGGAGGAGAACAGGAATTATTTAATTTAGCTGCTAAATTAAACGACAAAATAACTGAAATTAAATTAGTAAACCCTACTGCTTCTTTCGAGCTATTGTTGGTTATGGCATCCCTTGGCATTCAATCGGAAATACAGAATTTAATAGAAAAATTTGACAGAACCGATATTAAAAGAACCAACAATGATGAAGAGAAATTTGCCGAGACATTAACTACTATAGCAAAATATCTAGAAAATCTTGCACAAAAAATGGGAAAGTGATATCTTGGATTATACTTTGCGTATATAATAAAGAACATTAAGGTATATGTGGCTTGAATTTGCCTTGTCATTGCGAGAAGGGAGATAGTCCCGACGTGGCAATCTTATTATTAGAGTGCTTCGCTTCGCTCGCAATGACAGATTTGGTATTAACGCGGGAATGACATCCTGACACTTTATCAAACTATACAATAATGTAGCAAAGAGTATTAAGGTATAGACGTTAAATTTAAAAGCGAGCTTGCACAGCGTATTCTTATACGTGAGCACAAGCGAGTCTTGCAAAATTTGATGTATAGACCTTAATAATCGAAGCTAGGGCTGCTTGACTCGTGAGCTTACTATTTACCTGGGACTACAATTATTACTTCAGGCTCTTGTCCCTGTCTGTTACTATTCTTGTAGTTCAGATATATGAGAACCGCCTTTACATAAAGGTCTTTGAAGGATTTTAAGCAACGGTCAAAGCGGTCTTTTATCTATATTTTTTAAGAGAATCTAGGGTAGTCTCTAAAATCATACTTGCAGCAATTATATCGTCATTATTATTCCGTTCTTTGCGTTTTACACCAAATGATTTAAGGAGATTATTGGCTGCTTTCGTAGTTAATCTTTCATCTTGTAAATATATCGGAAGGTCGGTATTTTTAGTAAAATCTTCAGCAAATTTTAATACTATTTCTGCTTGTGCGCCTATTTCACCGTTCATGTTAATCGGCAACCCTATTACAATACCACAAACTTTATATTTTTCGATTAAGTTTAGTATAATAGTAATTTTAGCCTGTTTGGTTATTTCATCAGCGGTGCATAAAGGCATAGCAATAGTGCGCTCCTGGTTAGAGATAGCGATACCGATTTTTTTAGTGCCGTGATCTAGGGCAATTAGCGGAGAATTAACTGATAACAGCTGATAAAATTCTTGAAGATTTTTTATTATCATGATAAATAAGATTACTCCACTATTAGTATATATACTGCTCGTATTTCAAGAATTAGATTTTATTTGGCAGGGGTAAGCACGCGCAGCTTATATTTAATAAGTGAGCATGCGAATCCTAAGATCAAAATGAAAAAATAATTCTTGAAAGATGAGTAGTATAATGTTTAAAACAATACAAAAACACTTAGATATTAACTTAATTAAGTTATCGCTGATTCTAGCTTTTATCTACTGTTTACTTTTTAATTCCGCCGTACTAATCTATAAATTTGATTATTACAAAGCTAGTTTTTTTAAAGCTATCTTAGAACTTACAAAAGATTTTTGTTATATTTATATATTTTCTTTTATAATATTTTTCGGCTTTACCGTACATCGGTTAATTTTAACTATCGGTACCGTCTTTTTATTTATAACATCTGCTATAGCTAGTTACTACCTTTACTTTTTTAAGATAAAACCTACTAAAGAAATGATAGGTAGTTTTTTCTCGACCGATCTGAACGAAATCTATGAATTAGTAAGCATTAGATTAATCATATGGTTGATTTTTAGCTTGTTTGCCTGTCTTTATACTCTTAAAAACTTTTCATCGACTAATACTAAATCATTTGTTACTAAATTACTATCGGCGATTTGCTTACTTATTTTTGTTAACAGCATTATTTCACCGCCGTTTAAGATATTAAATAACTACTTTCCTATTCAATATTTGCATAACACTTATTTAAATTTTGCCCAAAATTTTAGTAATAGCCGATTAGCTAAAATAGAGATTAGTCGGGAATATGAGTTTGTCGATAATTCTGCTCCCCTTATTACCGGTGTTTTGGTGATAGGAGAATCTGCAAGGTTTGATCATTTCGGAATTAACGGTTACGAGCGCGATACTACGCCTTATTTAAATTCTACTTCCAATATTTTCTCTTTTAAAGCTAAATCTGCTTCAAACCTTACTTATATATCAGTGCCATCCCTACTTTCGCGTCATCCTGCAAGTAACCTTGAAAATAGCAAAAGAGAAACCAGCTTTTTGTCAGTGTTAACTAAATTAGGTTTTAATACAAACTGGATCGGTACACAAACATTAATGCGGAATTTTGCAAATTTTGATTTAGGGAATATTTACAACGAAGTTAATTTTACGATTATACCCGGCGGCTCGGCATTATTTGCCTTAAATGATCACGACACCAAAATGTTGCCTTTTATAGAAGAGATATTAAAGCGTTCGGAAAAGCAGTTCCTGGTTATTCATACCTCCGGGAGTCATTGGAATTATGACGCACGATACCCGAAAGAATTTGAGCGTTTTACCCCTGTTTGTAATGCTAAAGCTAAAACTGACTCTAGCAGCTGTAATAAATCGGCATTAATTAATAGCTATGATAATTCAATTTTATACACTGATTTTTTTTTACATAACGTGATAAAGTTATTAGAGGATAAAAATTCGTTTTTTATATATGTATCTGACCACGGGGAATCTTTAGGAGAGGGCGGATATTACGGTCACGGCGGACCATTATTAGACGAGCAAATAACTGTGCCTTTTATAGTATGGGTTTCCGATAAGTTTAAATCTGCACATCCAGAGTTAGTGGTCTCTATAGAAAGCCGATTAAATAGTGAAATTAGCCATGATTATGTTTTTCACTCACTTCTTGATTGTCTCAGTATTAAATCCGAAATAATTGATAAGGATTTAAGTTTATGTGGATAATCAAATCAGTCACCTATCAGGCAATTTAAACTTCTCTCTTTATTTTTACGCTTTATAAATAGTTCAACTCATATATAATAGTGGGGTATAAAATTAAATAGGTTGTTAAATCGTCGATGAATAAATCTAAATTCATTTTTTTATCTGCTATTTCAGGTAATATACTGGAATATTATGATTTTACAGTATATTCAGTTTTTTCATTGGTTATCGGACATGTATTTTTCCCTCAGGAATCAGAATTTGTTAAAATTCTCTTAAGCCTTGGAGTGTTTGCCGTCGGTTTTTTAACAAGACCAATCGGAGGAATACTCTTCGGTTATATCGGCGACAGATATGGCAGGCGTATTGCCTTGATAATCTCAATGCTCGGTATGACTATTCCGACTTTTATTATGGGTTTAATTCCCTCATATAATAGCATCGGTGCCTACGCACCCATAACCTTAATTGTTATGCGCTTAATTCAGGGCTTATGTATTAGCGGCGAAGGTACAGGCGCAGCTATCTTTATCCTGGAGCACCGGCAAAATTTACGCCCTGGATTTACCGCCGGTTTAGTTCATGGTTCTAATATCGCCGGTACCTTAATTGCCACATTTATCGGCATTATTATCGAGCGATATTTTTCTTATATTGACTTTGCTTGGCGATTTGCTTTTTTACTTGGTGGTTTTATGGGCCTTGCAGGTTTTTACTTACGTTTGCGTGTGGCAGAAACGCCAATTTTTATAATGCTGGAGAAAAAGAAAAAGATTCTGAAAGCGCCTTTTTCCAATGTAGTTAGAACTGCCTGGCGATCAATGTTTATAACTATTTGCGTTGCTGCTATCGCTAGTAGTATTATGTATTTGGTAAAAACCTATATAAATGTCTTTTACCATAACGTCATGCACTATGATAACACCACTGCCCTATCGTACCTAGCTTACGCTTCCTTTATTGCGATGATAGCGATGCCGCTTGCCGGTGGTACTGCCGATATTATCGGTAAATTTAAAATGCTAATTTTTGCCTCTGTTGCTATTTTAATATTAATTTTGCCGACTATGCTATTTATGTCATCAGAAAAAGTTTGGCAGCAAATTGCTGCCCTTACCGTTCTTGGGATGTTAGCCGGGACAATAGCCGGTACAGCTTATATATTTGTTATATCTTTATTTACTCCTGAACAAAAATTTTCCGGCGTAGCTTTTAGTTATAATTTAGGAGTGGCGATATTTGGCGGAACTTCTCCTATTATTTCACGCTGGATGGTCGAAAAAACAGAATTATATTACGCCCCAGCTTTTTATATTATGCTTATTGCAAGTGTATTTTTAGTAACTATGTATTTGATGAGGGATATCGTCAGGAAAAACCTTAGATGATGCTGCTAATTCAAACAACAAATATATGACTTTACAAAATAGAAAATTAACGGGCAACTGGTTTACGGATTTACGCAATCAATTATGCGCCGCATTTGAAAAAATTGAAGAGGAGTATGCCAAAGAAAACGATTTAGAGCCTGCCAAATTTATAAAATCATCATGGCAAAGAGATGGCGGCGGTGGCGGGGTTATGTCCATAATGAAGGGAGAAGTGTTTGAGAAAGCAGGAGTTAATATTTCTACCGTTTTCGGTGAACTCTCACCAGAATTTAGTAAACAAATCCCTGGAACAGAAGAAAGTAATAAATTTTTTGCAACAGGCATATCTTTGGTTGCTCATCCTAAATCCCCGTTAATACCAGCCGTACATTTTAATACCCGTTATATAGAAACGTCTAGGCATTGGTTTGGTGGCGGTGGAGACTTAACACCTTTTTATCCTGAAAAACCTGAAACGGCAAAATTTCATCAGGCTTTTAAGAAGGCTTGCGATAAGCATGATAAAGGTTATTATCCCAAGTTTAAAAAGCAATGCGATGAATATTTTTATTTAAAGCATAGAAAGGAAGCAAGAGGCATCGGCGGAATATTTTACGATTATTTAAATACCGGTAATTTTGATAATGATTTTGCTTTTACTACAGATGTCGGCAAAGCCTTATTATCGGTATATCCCGAAATTGTTAGGAACAAAATGTTTCTACCTTGGTCACAAGAGCAAAAGGAATATCAACTTATAAGACGCGGTAGATATGTAGAATTTAATTTATTATACGATCGGGGTACTAAATTTGGTTTAATGACCGACGGAAATGTTGAAGCAATATTAATGTCTTTGCCGCCGGAAGTACGCTGGCCTTAATTATTAAATGCTTCTATGAAATGAAAAGTTGAGCGAGTATAATTTGACTTGACTATTTTTTAATTTAGTTTTATTCTACCCTTTTTAGAATAATATCCTGATTTAAGGTTTGTAATAATGGCCAAAAAAAATAAAAATATTTTAGTAAAGCTGGTGAGTACGGCAGGTACAGGAGTTTTTTGGGTAAAAAAACGTAACCCAAAAACTCAAACCGAGAAGCTTTCTTTTCGTAAATATGATAAAGTAGTAAGAAAACACGTTATTTTCAAAGAAGAAAAAATAAAATAAATAGTATTTATTAGAGTATATATGGCAGTAAAAATTCGTTTAGCTAGAGGTGGAGCAAAAAAACGTCCTTATTATAGAGTAGTCGTAGCTAACGTGACAGCACCGCGCGACGGTGACTTTTTAGAAAAAGTTGGCACTTATAACCCGATGCTTGCTAAAGACGATACTAATCGTGTAGTTTTAAAGTTAGATCGTATAGAATATTGGTTAGGTACAGGCGCACAACCTACTGAACGTGTTGCAGGTTTTATTGAAAAAGCCGGTGTTGCTCTCCCTGCTTCAATTAAGAAAAAAATGGAAATTAAAGTAAAAGCTCAGACACCAAAACCTAGTAAAAAAGAAGCTAAGAAAGCGTAATTGCGCAGATAGAAATCGTTACAAAAATACCGTCATTGCGAGCGACTGAAAGGAGCGCGGCAATTTAAAAAATAATAGCTGGATTGCTTCGCTCGCAATGACGGTGAGAGTCTTTTAGATTGCCACGTCGGGACTACGTCCTTCCTCGCAATGACGATTGAGAGTATTCACGCAACAACGCCTTTGCAGTAATACGGATTGTCTTGCTCCATACAACAAAGCTTGTAGAGATAAGCTATGACGATTCTGGTAATCTAGAACAAGTTACCGCATAATGAAAGAGCTTTTACTTCAATTCCTTGTAATCATAGGTTTTAATTCCCCTCTTTCTTCTAATTATTATAGTCTATGCCGGATTAGCTCAGTGGTAGAGCAACCGCCTTGTAAGCGGTAGGTCATCAGTTCGAATCCGATATCCGGCACCATCTCATAAAAAATCACAACCTTTATTTTTTTCGGATAAATGTAGAATATTTTAAAAATCCTACTATTAAGTTCCACACTTTTTTACTTCTAGGCAGATACCAATGAGATATTTTAACGATAATATGATCTTTCATAACCTCTAATTTAGTACTATCAACAGTTACTTTCCCATCATTAGGCTTTCCTTTAAATAAAAAGTAATAAAAATCTAAAGGTAAACTCCCAGCAATAACGCCACATTCATAATAAAGTTTCCCATAAAGATTATCTGAATTATCTGAATTTTTTGGGCCGGTTACTAACTGTTTTCCCGCAGGTCCAAAAAATTTTTTATATAAAATATTATCTTTAAAAAAATCAGCAACTTCACTACCATTATTTGGAGTGCCAATCATAATTACTTTCCCTAGATTTAAAATTTTATATTGATTTAAATAAGCTCTTATAATTAAACCTCCCATTGAAAAACCTACGAATGAAATAATATTATAATTATTGAGTTCAGAACTAATTTTAATGTGTATTAACTCTATTAATTCTTGTATTTTGTATTTTGTTGAAGGATAATTAATGTTAAGCGTTGAGAAGCCGTGGCTATTTATAAATTTTTCTAGACCTTTTAAGCTCGAGTTGCTTTTACTAATACCATGAAGTAAAATTACTAGATGAGGTTGATTAGGAGAGCTCATTACAAGATTTTTAGTTTTTAAAATTAATTATTTAATATAATATGGCCAATATTAAATTTGCTGTTGTTCGAGAAGATCCTTTAATCGAGCAAACTCTTATAGAACGGATTACCCCTCAAAATGTTTTAATGATAGCCTCAGGTGGTTGTACTGCTTTAAGCTTAAAATCAAAGTTTCCTAAGATAAACTTTACATTATTCGATATCAATTCATCTCAGATTCAGCTAGTTAAAAACAAAATTAAAGCTTTAGAATGCTATGGTAACCATTCTTTTAAAGAACAGTTTAACATAAATTTTAATAATCCAAAAGGATTAAACAATTGCGGTGAATTTGAGTCTTTATTTAATTGCTTCCGACAATTCTTAACAGAATTTATATTACCTAAGAAAAATATTTTGGATATCTTTCTAGAAGATGAGGATCCCAATATATTACTTAACAATAAATATTGGTCAGTAGCATTTGATTTATTTTTTTCTAATTCGTTATTATTGGCAATGTTTGGACCAGCTGCAATACAACATGCAGAGCCTAATTCTTATCCAAGATACTTTCAAAAAGCCTTTGAAAACGGTTTTTACAGAAAGGATTATAAAAAAAATTATTTTTTACACCACATGTTCCTAGGTTATTACTTAGATAATATAAATGCCCAACCATATTATCTTCATAAAAAAAACCAAAATATACAATTTGAATATATAAATGATAAATTGTTAAATGTTGAAAATATCAATAAATTTCAATTAGTTAGTCTATCTAATATATTTGATTGGATGTCTGAGGAAGAAGTTTTAACTCATCTGAAATATCTTGAGAATAACTTACTTTCAGGTACGTATATAATATTTAGACAATTAAATAATACTAAAAATTATTTAAGTAAAGTGCATGGTTTTAAAAATCATAATCAACTTGAAAATGCTTTGCTTATTAACGATAAAAGTCTATTTTATAATAAAATTAATATTTGGGAAAAAGTATAAAATATTATGCAAACTCTAATAAATCAAATTTTACAAGATCTCGATTATAAAAATAATCCTTATTTTACAACTCTTCATGATGGGACTTTTTCTAAAGAAGACTTTATTGAAACTCAAATCCAATTTTATTTTGCAGTAGTTTTTTTTAACAGACCCATGTCTGCGTTAGCCGCAAAAATTCCGGTTCCAGAATTACGACTAGAAATTCTTAGAAATATATGGGAAGAGCATGGAGAGGGTAATTTAAGTAAAGCACATGGAAAAAGCTTTCTAGATTTCTTAGCAGTGATTGGTAATATAACAAATGAAGAAATAATCAAGAAAACCTTATGGCCCGAAGTTAGGGCTTTTAATACTTGCCTTTCTGGTACTTGTGTTTTAGATGATTTTATGGTTGGTACTGCAATGATGGGTATAATAGAGCGAATGTTTTGTACTATTTCAACTATTCTTGCAACAGGTATTATTGAGCGTGGTTGGGTAGAGGAAAATGCTCTGCTTCATTATAATGTACATTCTGAGTTAGACATTAAACATTCAGAGGATTTTTTTCATATATTAGCAAAACCTTGGGAGAAAAATGATGAAAATAAATATTTTTTCGAACAAGGTTTACGATTAGGTAGTAGTATATTTAATAACCTTTATAAAGAATTATATACTCAAAGAGCAAGACGCTTAACTCGTAAGTGGTATGGTAGGCATTCAAGGGCTGAAGGCGTATCATGATAGAAATCGTGGAAGTTACTGATAATTTAAGGGAAGAATATAATAGTCAATTACTTAGATTCGAGAAGTATTTTACCTACCCTTTTGGCGATGATAGTTTTACAATAAATCATGGCAGCAATTACTTTAGGTTTTTTGATTTGCTTGGAACACCTTATATACTAGCACTTAAAGATAAAGAACGTATTATTGGAATTACTGTACTCGTTTTACGTAATATTGATATTTTAAATAATGGTCAATTAGAACCAATTTGGTATATTTGTGATTTAAAAATTCATCCCGGTTATCGTGGCGAAGGAATAATTCAGCAGGTTTCTAATTTTGCTATTAGTAATTATTCTAAGCTCTCTTCAAAAATCTACGGAATATCGATGAATTCTACCACCCATAAAGTTAATAGATTAGTATATTTGGCAAAACGCCTTACAAATATTAATTTAACCTACCAAGAGACCTTAATTTTTTATCTGCTAAATAAAAATCAATTGAATCATGCAGGTAATTTACTCATGTGTCACTTTTCTAAGTATGGATATTTTTCACTTAATGAGATTAAGGATTTGGTAATGATGAGAACAGAAAAACCACTTCCTCTTATACATGTGGTACCTAAAGACAAATCTAATATTATAGAAGAAGCGGAGGAATATAATTATATGTTCTGTCTTCCCTCATCAAATATACTAATAAACGAATTAACACAAGCAGGTATTACTGCTGCATCTACAGCTAGTATAATTTCTAACCTTACAGAAGCTAACTGGAATTTTATTTTAAGTAGTGAAATTTAGACAATTAATTTTGATACGACTAGCTCATATATTAAAATAGCTTTTTTCATTATCTTATAGTTTAGTTAATCGACATAAAATAGGATGATCAAGTTTATTTTTAATATAGCGAAATTATGATATTCACATCAAGAATTAATAAGTTTACTGCAGCCACCATACCCAGGAAGGCGTTGTTGTGTGTATACCCTCAATCGTCATTGCGAGGAAAGACGTAGTCTTGACGTGGCAATCTAATGCAATAATAAATTTTACCAATTAATCCGTTCCAAACAAATTCGTTCCGTAATGTTTTTTAATTTTTCTACTCTTTCAATCAGATAAAGTAATTGCTCTTTGCTAATTCTATAATTTTTATCGTATCTCGCTTTTACATAAGCATCTCGAAGTAATTTAAAACATTCTTTTTGTTCAGGAGTTGCTTTAGGAAACACTTCCCATAATTCACTATTATAATTTGCTGCTCTGCCGCCTAATTTTTTTATATCGTGTAGTTTTGGTTTGTAACGAGAGAAAACCAACAAAATGCTACTGTAAAAACTTTCAGTGGCTTGATGAAGATAAAAAGCACTTTTGTTAAGTTCACCTCTTTCAAGCGGATATTTGCAATCAATTAAAAATCCACATCCGCTTTTAAACCACTCTTCATAATCTTCTTCAGCTATTTCTTTCACTTCACTCCAAGGCAAATCTTTAGCTTCACTAAGTGTAAATTCACTGTTATCATATAAAAGAATGCCTTCCTTCTTAATATCAGTATAGAAATAACGTCCTTTCTCTAATTGCCTATTTACCTCGTCTATCGACTCAATAATTATAGATATCTCTGAATCATACGGAATAATCTGCTGAGGATTTATTACTCCCATCTTTTCTAATCTTTTATAGATATTATCTTCTAACCTTAAAGCGGTATGTCCTTTATACTTACCTTTTTTGAGAATTATTAAAATATCAGTATCGCTATGATAGCCATTAGGTAGGTCACGTACCCAATCACCTCTTGCGAAAGAGCCATATAATATAATCATAGCAATTTTATCTTGAGCAATATCTAAAATCTGGCTCACTATATAATTAAGCCTAACTTGGATTTTAAGAGAGCGATCAGGTAAAATAGTTTTCATAATAGATTATTATGTATTTATTAAAGCTAGCCTAGAAAATATTACAAAAATTGTGCAACTGCAAGGATATTAGAGCATTGTTGCATGACCCGAAAAAACAGCAGTATGTTATTCCTGCCGCAGCTAGAAATGACATACTACTCTTCCAGGGCTTAATGCTTATGGTCGTGGTGATGGGTGTAAAAACCCAGAGAAGAAAGCACATTTGAAAAATCTGAATTGGGAGTTAATTCATTTGGCACGCCGCTACAACATATATGGCCATTTAAGCATATTACTTGATCGGAATTTTTCATTACAGTAAATAAATCGTGGGAAATCATAAAAACCGTAATATCAAGATTCTTTTTAATATGGTTGATTATCTGATAAAATTCTTGCTGACTTGCAACATCAAGCGACTGAATTGGTTCGTCTAAAATAATTAAGTTAGGCTCACTGAGTATAGCGGCAGCTAAAACCAATTTTTGAAATTGTCCGCCTGAAAGCTCGGAAATATCAGAATCTTTTAGTTTATCTAAATTAATAAAAGTAACAAGTTCTTTTAGTTTATTATTTTTATTATTCGGTGCTAATAAATCCAGAAAATTTTTGACTGTAATCGGTAAATCAATAGCGGGGTTAAATTTTTGCGGCACATAACCGATTTTTAACTTAGAATTAATTATTATCTCGCCGCTAGTAGGTTTATCTAAACCAAGCATTAGCCTAACTATACTAGTCTTACCTGCGCCATTTGGTCCTATTAAAGTGGTAATATTATTTTTTTTGATGGTAAAACTAATATTATGGATCGGTAATTTATTACCGAATTTTTTAGATACGTTACGAAATTCTATTAAATGATTTTCCAAGGTAAGTATGCTATTTTATATTATTAATGTGTTTGTGTGGGGCGTTGTCGCGTGAATATCCCAAACGTCTTCGGTGTCATTCCCTCGAAAGAGGGAATCCAGATTTTTTTGTCATGCTGAACTTGTTTCAGAATCTTTTGCAAAAGATTCTGAAATAAATGAAGTAATGACTATTTTTTTTCTGGATTCCCGCATACGCGGGAATGACATCAACCAATTCATGCAACAACGCTACCGAAGCACACTCCTCATTTATCGATAGAATATATGCCGATTAATTCGGTTTTTCCTAAAATATATTCTTCTATTGCCGATAATAAATCCTGCTTGCTAGCATTTTCTTTAAGCTCAAGAAAATCTTTTAAAGCGTATAATTTGAAAAAATAGCGATGAGCTTTGCCTGGAGGAGGGCAGGAACCACCATATTTTTTCTCGCCCCAGCTATTATTAAGTATTTTGATAGCAGCCTCTATTTTGCCTTCCGAAAATTTGGTAATGGCTGCAGGAATATTATAAATTATCCAATGGTCCCATATTCCATGAGGAGGAGCTAGCTCTACCGGAGCATCAGGGTCATCCATAATTAAAGCAAAAGACTTGGTGCCTATAGGAGCATTTTTCCACTCTAAAGCTGGAGAAATATTTTCGCCTTTGCAAGTATATTTATCGGGAATGCGCTTTTTATGATTAAATGCCGTACTTGTCAATTCAAAAGTCATATTTTATTTACTCCTTTTGATTATAATTCCGCTTGTCATTGAGAGTAGACGTTGCCCGCGTGGATCAATAAAAACGTTCTTTATGTCATTCCCGTGAAAACGGGAATCCAGAAATTCTTTAAATAAAAAAATACTAGAATTTATTATACAAATATTTATGTGTTTTAAGCTTTTTTCTGGATTCCCGTTTTCACGGGAATGACATAGGAACACGCTTAACCTATCGACTCAACGATACTCCTCGCAGTGATGGTGTTTTTGCATTTAATTCACTACTTGCCATGTTCCATCAGGTTCACGGCATGCAGTGCCATGAGCGTTTTGCTGCTTTCCGTCTATGACAATTTTTTGATTATATTCACGGCAATACTTACCGGTATTATTTCTATAAGTTTTACTTGGTGTTACACTACCATAGTGACCATTGTCAGGATTACGCCACTCTACGGTGTTGCCAGTAGGCGCTGCTTCTAAAGCTCTTTGAGAACTAAGCGCTGCAAGTTTTCTATCTTGTTCATCCATCCCGGCACCTATTTGATTGCCTAAGAATGCCCCGAGTAAAGCGCCGCCGGCGGCAGCTGCTACGTTACCTCCGCCTTTACCGAATCTTGAGCCTACGAGTCCACCGGCAAGGCCCCCGATTAATGTGCCGCTACCTTGCTTATTCATACCACCCGGTCCGGAACATGCTTGAAGCATTGAGCACGCCAGAATCATAACAATAAATTTAGATATTAATTTCATATAAGTTGCCTATATATTTGTAAAAATTAAGTTAAAAAATTACCTTATAAAAATATTTTTGTAAAGCTCTAATATTTATCTAATGATTGAATTTTATATTTTCTCTGTTAGACTGCATACACTCAGATTAGTTAACTGATATCACAACGAATATCTAAATGTCATTGCGAGCGAAGCGAAGCAATCTAGCTCTTTTTTCTTAGATTGCTACGTCGTTGCTATCGCAACTCCTCGCAATGACAAGAATTTGATTCACGCAACAACACTCAAATCAACTGGACAATATTTTATGGTCAACGTAAAGCATAATAACTTAATAAAATCGGCGTCTTACTTGTCATTTACGATAGCGGCTATTATATTAATTATCAAAATTTACGGCTGGTTTATAACAAATTCTCAATCAATGCTAGCTTCTTTGATTGATTCAATGCTTGATATCTCATCTTCTTTTGTTAATTTAATTGCTATTAGATTTGCTTTGCAACCACCTGATTATCATCATCGCTTCGGTCATGAAAAAGTGCAGGATTTAACAATTTTTTCTCAATCGATGTTCTTTTTTGCTTCGGCTCTTTTTACTTGTTTCTCATCCTTTAAATCTTTAACGGACGGTAGTTACCCTGAAAATATTGCATACGGCACTAACATAATGTATTTGTGTATATTTCTTACGGTTATATTAGTAGCTTATCAAACTTATGTAATAAAGAAAACTCATTCGGAAATTATTAAAGTCGATAAATTACATTATTTCACTGATTTGCTGACAAATGTTTTAGTGATAATCTCAATAAATTTGAGTACCAGTTTTTGGTTTGTTGATCCATTATGTGGCATTGCTATAGCATTATATATATTTTATACTTCTTATATTTTATTTAAAAAAGCTTTTAAAAACTTAATTGATCAGGAATTACCGGAAGGAGATCGGCGGAAAATTATTGAGATAATTAACAGACATGAAAAAGTAAAAGGAATGCATGATATGAAAACCAGATATGCGGCCCATAAACCTTTTATTCAGTGTCATGTAGAGATGGAGGGTAATATGTCATTACATAACGCTCATGAAATTAGTGATGAGATTCTTGCTGAAATATTAAAAGAATTTCCTGATGCTGAAATAATAATTCACCAGGACCCTTACGGCTTAGAAGAACAGGTTAATTATCGTGACGAAATTAAATAATTTTTTTATGCTGCAAGCATTAGAGCAAGCGAGCTGTGCTTTTGAAAAAAATGAAATTCCTGTCGGTGCGGTTATTGTTAATAGGCTGAATCAAAAAATTATTGCTATAGCTCATAATATTACTGAAGAGCAGAATAATGCGCTTTTTCATGCTGAAATTATTGCTATTAATAAAGCGTGCCGAATTTTAAGCAGTAAAAATTTAGTAGATCATGATATTTATGTTACCTTAGAGCCGTGTGCAATGTGTGCTAGTGCAATAGCTCATGCACGATTAAGCCGCTTATTTTATGGCGCTACAGATTCTAAACATGGGGCTGTTGAGAGTAATTTACGCTTTTTTAACAATAAAGCCTGTTTTTATCGCCCGGAAATATACGGAAATATACTTGCATTGGAGTCAAAAATATTAATGACAAGTTTTTTTAAGAAGATTAGAAGATAGGCGTAAATCGTCATTGTACATTTCTTTATGTCATTCCCGCGAAGGCGGGAATCCAGTAAATACCTAGCCATCCTGAATTTATTTCAGGGTCTACTAAAAAAGATGCTGAAACAAGTTCAGCATGACAAAAAATCTGGATTCCCGTTTTCACGGGAATGACATAAAGAGCGTTTTTACCATTTCATACAACAAGACCACTAAAAACCTAGATATATTATGCTAAAATTATTAAATCCTTATTATTTCAGTAAAATATCGAGCATTTTGCTTCCGCTATTAGCAATCGCTACGTTTTTATCAATGAGTGTCGGGCTATATTTAAGCTTAATAGTGTCGCCTCCGGATTATCAGCAAGGTGAAATAGTTAGAATTATGTATGTACACGTACCGGCTTCATGGATGGCACTTGGAATTTATACATTCATAGCTATCTGTAGTTTTACTAGTTTAGTATGGAAGACTAAAATGTCTTATTTATTAGCCGTTTCTAGTAGCTATGCCGGAGCTGGTTTTACTTTAATCAGTTTAGTAACCGGCTCTTTATGGGGGAAACCAATTTGGGGGACATGGTGGGTTTGGGACGCAAGGCTTACCTCTATGCTGATATTATTTTTATTATATCTAAGTTATATTATTATAGTTAATAGTGCAGATGATATAAGACGTGCCGAAAAGCCGGCTGCCGTTATTGCTCTTATTGGAGCTGTAAATATTCCGATTGTAAAATTCTCGGTAAATATCTGGTATAGCCTGCACCAACCTGCAAGTGTTTTAAGGTTCAAGGCCCCAGCTATTCATAGCTCTATGCTGCAACCTCTAATCATTATGTTTGTAAGCTTTATATTATATTTTTTGTTTTTATTGATATTACAAACCTCTACATTACTAATTAAACTTAAAAATCAGCAGTAAAATGACTTACGTTGTAACCGATGAATGCATAAAATGTAAATATACTACCTGTGTAGAAGTATGTCCCGTGGATTGCTTTTATGAAGGAGAGTTTATGCTAGTCATCAATCCTAGCGAATGTATAGATTGCGGGGTATGTGAACCTGAGTGCCCTATTGATGCGATAAAACCCGAATCAGAGGAATTAATAGAGTGGATGGAAAGAGCGACGTTATTTTCCAGCACCTGGCCAAATATTACTAAAAGCAAACCACCCTTATCCGAAGCAGATAAATATAAAAATGTAAAAGATAAATTCGATAAATATATGAACAGGGATTCGTACTAAATTAACAGGAATTTCAATAATTGTGTTTTTATTGTCACAAGTATTTTTATAATCATTATATATATAAGCTTATTTCTTAATTGATCTAGAAATAAAAAATACTATATGTTATATCTGCATGAGATTAAGATTTAAAGACAGAATTTTACTTAATAATTATTTAAATTCAGAGTTTATTTAAGTGAAATAATAATTAATATAATTAGAGGTACTAAAACTATGAAAAAATTACTTTTAATCGCCGCAGCAAGTGCAACAATTTTATCATCTACCCTGTCATCTGCCGACATGATGAACGATAATCAATGGTATTTAAAGGTCAATGCTGGTGCAACAATTTTCGATAAGGCAAAAGATGGTTTTACAGGCTTAAAAATAAAGTCTAATACTGTTTTTGTCGGTGAAATCGGGGCAGGTTATTATGTTATGGATAATGTAAGAACTGATGTAACGTTAGGTACGCTAGCTAGTGCTCAATTGAAAAAATCAGGTGTTATATCTGCAGGAGCATATGCGGGTTCTACTGGTTCAGTTAAACATAAACCTACTATTATTTCTTTATTACTTAACGGTTATGTAGATTTCGTTGATGTAGGAATGTTTAAAGCATTTGGTGGAGCTGGGGTTGGCCTTGCTTCAGTAAAAGATAAAATGACCTGGACTATAAATAATGCAGCTATTTCTACTACTAGTAAACAAACATATAATTTTGCATGGCAAGTGTCTTTAGGGGCTTCAGCTGAAGTTGCTGAAGGAGTGAAAGCTGAATTAACTTATAGTTATAGAGATTATGGTAAATCAAAATCTAAAAATTTCCAGGTTTCCAACCAAAATTTCCAAACAGGCAGCACACGCTTTAAAGGTAATAACGTAATGGCTGGTGTAAGATTCGATATATAATAACAATAAAAAACTAATAATCATTTAAGGAGAAAATAAATTATGAAAAAATTACTTTTAATCGCTGCAGCAAGTGCAACAATTTTATCATCTACTTTGTCATTTGCAGATTGTGCAATGGATACAACTCAATCTAAAAATGAAAACCAATGGTATATTAAAGCTGGTGCCGGTGCATCAATTTTTAATAAAGCAAAAATTGATGGACTAAAACTAAAGTCTAACACTGCTTTTATCGGTGAAATCGGCGCTGGTTATTATATTATGGATAATTTCAGAGCAGATGTAACATTAGGTATGGTATCTAATGCGCAATTTAAACTAAAAACTCCTGATGAAGAAGTAAGAGAAATAAGAAATCCAAATAATGGTGATGTTTATAATATCAGTACTAAGCTAAATTCATTGAAAGTGAAGCCTAGTATTACCAGCTTATTATTTAATGGTTCTGTAGACGTAGTTGATGTAGATATGTTCAAAATATTTGCTACGGGCGGCGTTGGAGCAGCTTTAGTAAAAGAAAAGATCACTAGCAGTACTATAACTAAGGTCACTGGCAATGGTATAAATGAGGAAGAAACAATTAACGAATCTTTTTCTACTAAAAAGAATAACTATAATTTTGCTTGGCAAGCAGGTATTGGTGCTTCAGCAGAAGTCGCTCCTGGTGTGAAAGCTGAGCTAGTTTATTCTTGGAGAGATTACGGTAAAGCTAAAGCAAAAAAAGATGGAGCAAAAAGCAATATACGTTATAAAGGTAATAACGTAATGGCTGGTGTGAGATTCGATATATAATATTACATATTATTCTTTAATCAAATCTATTAAGGAGGGAGTCTTAAACAAGGCTCCCTTTTTTTGTTTTTATTAGTTATGTTGTTTCTGTAAAAAGGCAACGTTCTCGATGTCATTCCTGCGCGGCATTGTTGGGTCGATACCCAGAACGGATGTCATTCCCTGCCCTCTTATGTCATTCCCGCGCAGGCGGGAATCCAGGAAATTAAACTAAAGGTGTAACAATGACTTACAATTATATAGAAAAAAGCCTTACAAGCTAAGGCTTTTTAGTCTGGATTCCCGTTTTCACGGGAATGACATAGAGAGCAGGGAGTGATATAAAAGGCAACGGGAATAACATACTGACGTTTTATTGATTTGATAAAATTAGTATAATTGCTTATAATAGGGCAAAATAACGAATTAAAAATTTATATGAACTTTATCGATGAAGCTAAGATATATATAAAGGGCGGTAACGGCGGTAACGGCTGCGTTAGTTTCCATAGAGAAAAATTTATTGATCGAGGCGGACCGGATGGCGGAGACGGAGGGCGCGGCGGAAGTGTTATTTTCAGAAGTAATTACCATCTTAATACTTTAGTAAATTTTAGATATAAGCAACATTTTTTAGCGACGGGAGGTGAAAACGGTAAAGGTTCAAATAAAAGCGGTAAGTCAGGAAAATCCTTAATCCTTGATGTGCCAATAGGTACGCAAATATTTTCTGAGAATGGTGATATATTATTATATGATTTTACGAAAGATGAGCAAAGTTTTGAAATAATTAAAGGCGGTAACGGCGGGCTTGGTAATAGCCATTTCAAAACTTCAGTAAATCAAGCTCCAAGACGTCGAACGGAAGGCGAAATAGCCGAAGAAATGTGGGTAAGTTTAAGCCTCAAATTACTTTCTGACGTTGGGCTTGTCGGTTTGCCTAATGCCGGCAAATCTACTTTCCTATCAGTGGCTAGTGCAGCAAAACCTAAAATCGCTGATTATCCGTTTACTACTTTGGTGCCTAATTTGGGCGTAGTATATGTTGACGAAGAGGAATTTGTACTGGCTGATATTCCGGGGCTGATTGAGGGAGCGCATGAAGGGCATGGACTTGGTGATAAATTTTTAAAACATATTGAGCGCTGTAATGTATTAATCCATTTAATAGACGGTACTAGTGCAAATGTTCCCGCAGATTATAAAACTATTAGGACGGAATTAGAGTCATATTCCGAGTTACTAAAAGATAAATTTGAAATTATCTGTCTTAATAAATGCGATATTTTAACTGAAGAGGAAATATCCGAGAAGGTGAATAGCTTACAAAAAATTACCGATAAAGAAATTTTCCCTATTTCCACTTATACTAAAACAGGTATAAATAAAATAGTTAAATTAGCCCTTAGAGCTATAAAAGATCAAAGATTGTAATTAGCCTCTGTGTGAAAATTTAGAGAAAATACGTTTGTGGATGTCATTCCCGCACTTTTTATGACATTCGCAAGCTTCTTATGCCCTTCCCGCAAAGGCGTTGTTGCGTGGATCGCAAAACGAGTATAATGTCATACAGAGGCCCCTTCCACTGTATCCTGGTAATTGTTTTAGATTTTTAACTGGATTTCGTGAATAAATTACGGAATGACATCAGTGTCATTGCGAGCGACTAAAAGGAGCGCGGTAATCTAAAAGCGTTTCAAACGTCATTGCGAGGAGTTACGATAGCAACGACGTGGCAATCTTATGAGAAATTAGATTACTTCGCTTGTAATAACGAAGTTATTATTATTTTTAGATTGCCACGGAAATAGCTAGCATCTCTCTCAATGATGAGTAATAACTAGATTGTTCTAGATTCCCACCTGCGCGGGAATGACATACAAGGCCAGGGAATGACATACGAGGTGTGCAAACTATCTATTACTTTTAGCCGAGCCATGAACAAAGCTCAAATCTTCTCGCGAGAACGCTGTATATCCTTATGCCGGTATATCCTCTACTACACGTTGTTTTTTAGTAGGCTTGGCTGCATTGGAAGTAATTGTTGGCTGCGCTACACCGTTTACTACGTCTTTTGTAATATGAACCTGCATTTTTTTTAGTTCTGCAACTTTATACATACTATCCAGTAATAAATTCTCTAATATCGAACGTAACCCCCTGGCACCTGTTTTCCTTGCAAGAGCTTTTTCGGCGATTGCTTCCAAAGCGTCCAGATCAATAGCAAGCTCTGCTTCGTCTAATTCAAATAATTTTTTATATTGTTTTATTATAGCGTTTTTAGGCTCAGTTAAAATTGTAACCAGAGCCTGTTTATCAAGGTCATCCAAAGTGGTTACTACCGGCAACCTACCGACAAATTCGGGAATTAAACCAAATTTAGTTAAATCCTCGATCTCAAGTAATTTTAATAACTCACCGCTCTTTTTTTCTTTATTCATATTAATATTGGCGGCAAAGCCTATGGAACTTTGATTTGTTCTTGCCGTTATAATATTGTCAATGCCCATAAAAGCGCCGCCGCAAATAAATAAAATGTTCGACGTATCTAACTGAACAAAATCCTGTTGAGGGTGTTTTCTTCCTCCCTGCGGCGGAACGGAAGCAACAGTTCCTTCCATAATTTTAAGCAAAGCCTGTTGTACTCCCTCTCCCGATACATCTCTTGTAATAGAAGGATTTTCCGATTTACGAGCAATTTTATCGACTTCATCAATATAGACTATGCCTTTTTGAGCTTTCGCTACATTAAATTCAGCCGCCTGTAGTAACCGGAGGAGTATATTCTCAACATCTTCTCCAACATAGCCGGCTTCGGTTAAAGAAGTAGCATCCGCCATTGTAAAGGGTACGTCAAGTATCTTGGCAAGAGTTTGAGCAAGCAATGTTTTTCCTGAACCGGTAGGACCGATAAGCAAGATATTGGATTTGTTAAGCTCAACGTCGTTATTGCCGGTTTCCAGATATTCAAGTCTTTTATAATGATTATAAACTGCAACGGCTAAAACTTTTTTAGCCTGATCCTGACCAATTACATAATCATTTAATACCGCACAAATTTTTTGCGGTGTCGGAATCGAGGAAGTAACTTGCTTAAGTGCAACTTTATTTTCTTCCTTCATAATATCGGTACAAAGGTCAATACATTCATTACAAATGAAAACACCCGGCCCCGCTATTAACTTTTTGACCTCATGCTGTTTTTTACTGCAGAAAGTACAAATCAATTCTTTTTTATTATTTTCCGTTACCATTAAATTTCTTCTTGATATTATGAATTAAGAGAGGTTATTATATTTAATATAATATAAATTAGTTATAAATGGAAGTCTAACTTTTTTATAACGGTAATACACGATAAAATATATGGGTTAATTTAATTATGCTGAAGGATGAAGTTATTCAAACTATAAAAGAAACTGCACCTTTATTACGTCTTAAAGTTATAGAAGTGATAAAACATTTCTATCATTTGCTTTTTACTAGCAATCCTGAACTGACACCTTTATTTAATTCTACCAACCAAATGAAAGGTAAACAACCGTTGGCACTTGCCCAAGCTGTTTATTCTTATGCGGCGCATATAGATAATCCTCAAATATTATCTGAAAAATTAAAATCGATTGCGAATAAGCATTTTGCACTTGGTATTAAAGCTGAGTATTACCCTATCGTCGGTAAAAATTTATTACAAGCTTTAAAGGATGTATTACATATAACGGAAGAACAGATTAGAGCCTGGTCATTAGCTTATGGTGTTTTAACAGACATATTTATAAAAATGGAAGATGAATTATATAAAAATTCTGCTAATAAAAGTGGCGGCTGGGAAGATTTTAGAACTTTTGTTTTAGTAGAGAAGAAAAAAGAAAGTAATGTTATTACCTCTTTTTACTTAAAGCCAAAAGATGGAAAAGCAATAGCAGATTTTATACCGGGGCAATATATTACCCTTAAGATGAATCTGCCAAACGGCAATATAATATACCGTCATTATACTCTTTCTAATGCTCCGAACGGTAAGCTTTATAGAATTAGCGTAAAACGTGAGGAGGCGCCTACTGGATTATTATCTACACCAGCTGGAATAGCTTCAACTTACTTACATGATCATTATGAGAAAGATATGGAATTTGCATTGCGTCCGCCTGCTGGATGCTTCCAACTTAGAGCCGATTATTCTAAGCCTGTAGTTTTATTAAGCGCTGGCGTAGGCCTTACTCCAATGATTAGCATGCTCAATAGTTTAGTGGTTAATAATAAAAACGTATTACCGGTATATTACGTTCATGCCGCTATTAATAGCGAAACGCATGCATTTTCCGAGCATGTAGAAGAGCTTAATAAACAATATTCCAACCTTCATACATCTGTATCTTACAGCGCTCCTCTTAAAAATGATTTTGAAAGCAATAAATGTAATAATGTTGGTTTTATAACGAAAAGCTTATTAACAAAAATATTGCCGCATAAAGATTGTAACTATTATTTTTGTGGCCCAGAAGCTTTTATGAAAAATATACGTTCTATACTAACAAATTGGGATGTAGCCGAATCACAAATTCATTATGAATCTTTCGGACCTCAACTAAATTTATAAAACCCTAGCGTACATATAATAATCCTTATGTTCGCCTGCAACAATTTCATATTTCTTTAAAACGCCTTCCTGGACAAAACCGCATCTTTCCAGCAGAGTAATAGAGCGATAATTATCAGTTATCACCGTTGCCTGTATTCTCATCAATCCCATATAGTCGGCTAATTTTAAAATATTTTTTATGGATTTCAGCATTATTCCCTGCCCCCAAAACTCAGGATCGAGATCATAGCTTATTTCTGCTTTAAGATGAGAGGTCGTTATCACATTAAAGCCGGCAGTACCGATAAGCTTGTTATTATTTTTTAAAGCTATCCCCCAATAAAAGCTTCTCTGATTTTTATGTAAATTACCCCAATACCGAACTTCGCTAAGTGCTTCTTCAAGATTGGACGGTCTATTACTATCCGTTAAATATAATGCGATTTCCGGTTTATTCATATAGTTAAAATAATCTTCTGCATCTGTGTCGGCTAACTCTCTTAAAACTATGTCGTTTAAGTCTAATACGGGAAACGAACGCTGTAAATATTCTCTAATTGTCATATATATTTAATAGGATCTTGTACTTTATTTTTTTTAAAAGCGTCTAATCTTGTAAGGCAAGCGTGGCATGTGCCGCAAGATAATGCTTCTAGCGTTGGATCATAACATGATATTGTTTTAGAGTAATCTACCCCAAGTTCTATGCCAGTTTTAATAATTTCTGCTTTTGTCATATGAAGCAAGGGGGCATGAATTTGAATGCGTTGTCCTTGCACTCCTGCAGCAGTAGCTAAATTTGCCATCGTTTCAAAAGATTTTATATATTCGGGGCGACAGTCCGGATAGTTGGCATAATCAGTAGCATGTACGCCGATAAAAATATCCCGCGCTCCTATTATTTCAGCAAACCCTAAGGCAAAACTTAAAAATATAGTGTTACGGGCTGGTACGTAAGTAACAGGTATATCATCAGCAAGTTCATTAGAATCATGATAATGAGGAACATCTATTTGATCATCAGTCAGAGCAGAACCGCCGAAGGCTCTTAAATCAATATCAATAATTTTATGCTGTTTTACGTCATATTTTTTAATTAATTCTTTTATTTTTTGCAGTTCTACTTTATTACGCTGATGATAATTAAAACTTATAGCATGAATTTCGTAATTCATCTTTTTAACCATCGCCAGAACAGTCGACGAATCGGCCCCACCGCTAACTAAATTAACTGCTTTTTTCATTGTTTACCGATAAGGTTAATTTTTGAGCTACCAAAGCATTTAAACTAATTTTTGCTTTAAGTGCTTCGAGTACCAAAGCTCGATGAATACGTTTATCTACTCGAATATTAAATTGTCCACTGTATTCTCTCTTTGCGGGAGCTAAAGGGATAGAATGATTATGACTTACATAACTCTCTTTCATTAATACCCAAGCTTCTTTTAATTCTTGTAATGCTCTTTCAGGTGAATTTCCAAAAGCTGATACATTTGGCAATTCTTCAAATCTTGCTAACCAATCTCTGTCTTCATCTTTAAAAAGCTCTATAGTAAAACCGTCAAATTCATTATTGATTTTCATTTTCATTTTCTTTTTCAAAGTTTAAAAATTGTCGAACTTGATATTCTTTTGCCATATTTCCAAAAATTTGAATAGACAACCTATCACCTTTAGGTGAGTACCAAATTTGATGGCTACCTTTTTGTCTATCTTTAATCCATCCACATTGTATCATTAAAGTATGAAATTCAGAAAAACTTAATCCTTTAGGATTCCGTCTAGCTTTATTTATAAGTTTTATATGCTGATTCATATTGTAACTATATATAGTTATAATATGCAAGTCAAATTACGATTATATAATATCGATAAGTAAAATGAAACTAACCAGGTCATAAAATAAATCCTGTTACCCATAAATATTCTTGACTAAATTCTCCTAATAATCTAAATTTACGGTGTTAATTTACGGCGGGTGTAGCTCAGTTGGTTAGAGCATCAGATTGTGATTCTGAGGGTCGCGGGTTCGAGCCCCGTCATTCGCCCCATATATACATCATAATTATGGCAGACTCAAAGCTAGAAATTGTTTTCATGCCACCATTATTACAATTACTAATTTTATCAGAAAACAACAAAGGATCACTCTTAACACAGGAAGAAGTTTTAAATATAAGAGATAATGCAATTGACATAACCGTTAGTAAAGAAAGAGCTAAGAAGCTTGAAATTGCTAGAGGTTATAAAGATATTAACCCTGAAAGGTGTTGGGATGAATGGTGTCTTTATAAAGAGAATTCCTTTAGCGAAACAGTTAATTAATATTGTATATATACAAAAAATAAGTGATACTACACTTACCTCTCCCACTCCTTTTGCCTAAACCAATAATATCATGGATATTAAGCTTTTATATAGATTAATCAAATATTTAGGATGCTATAAAAAAGACCTGGTTGTTGTTGCGGTGTCTTTATTGTGCGTATCAATTTCCTTATTATTGATAGGTAGCGTTTTTAGAGGGCTCGTTGACAACGGTTTAACTGAAAATTATCAAACATCAATTAATAAATCTATTTTATGTATTTGCTTATTAATTGTTATTTTAAGTATAAGTAGTTTTTTTCGCTCTTATTATATTAATAACGTTGCTGAAAAAGTAGTAACTCAAATTAGAAAAGAGGCATATAGCAACTTAATTAATTACGAAATTGCCGAGTTTGAAGAATTAAAAATCGGTGAGATTATTTCACGCCTTACCGGTGATATAGATTTAATAGCTAAACTGATTGTTAATTTTCTCTCTTTTTTCATTCGTAATTCTGTTATGTTAATCGGCGGTATTGCCTTAATGTTCTTTGAAAGTTCTAAACTTGCAGCAATCGTAATTATTACTATTCCTTTATTATTAATTCCTTTAATTAAATTCGGCAAGCACGTTAAAGCTCTTTCAAAAAAGGCTTTAAACGCTCAAGTTGAAATAGTCTCTAATATAGAGGAGAGCTTTACTAATATTCGTGCTATCCATGCTTTTAATCGCCAAACAAATAAGATTGCCGATTTTGATACACAAACATTTTCTTATTTAAAACATTCCGCTAGCCGCTTAAAAATCCGTGCATTATTTTTTGCCGTATCGATAGCGGTTATACTTGCTGCTATTACTGGCGTTATGTGGGTGGGTAGTATGGATATAGTCGCAGGGAAATTATCCGCCGGCTCTATGGTGTCATTTATTTATTACGCTATCGTTGCCGGCGTTAGTAGTGGCGGAATTTTTGAACTTTTAGGCGAGATGCATCTACCACTTACGGCGCTTGAGAGAGTATTAACTTTTACGAATTTAGATGATAAAACTAATACTCGTGCTCTATGTCATTCCCGCGAAGGCGGGAATCCAGCTGTTAATAAGGAAGACAAGAAGGGGGTACAAGTTGCTCTAGAGTTTAAAAATATAAACTTTGCTTATCCTTCAAGACCAAATTTAAAAATTATCAATGATATTTCTTTTAAAATATCTTCAGGTAAATTCATCGGTATAGTTGGTAGGTCAGGCTCAGGAAAAACTACCTTAATGCAGTTATTGTTAAAATTTTATTTTCCCGATAGCGGTTTAATTAATGTCGCTAATCAAGATATCTCAATGATAAATTCTAGTGCAGTTAGAGATTTAATTGCCTATGTTCCCCAAGAGGCTAGTATTTTTTCGGGTACAATTAGATCAAATATTATTTTTGCTAAGCCTGATGCTACTGAAGAAGAGATAAGGAAAGTGACAGAAATAACCGGTATAACGGAATTTACCGCAGAGCTTTCTGACGGTGCTGACACAAAAATCGGTGAAAGAGGGTTAAGGTTGTCAGGGGGTCAGAAGCAAAGAATAGCGCTTGCACGTGCTTTGCTTCGTAACCCTCAAATTTTACTTCTTGATGAAGCAATGAGCGCCTTAGATACGATGAGTGAACAGAAATTGCTACATTCAATAAAACAGCTAATGAAAGGGAGAATCATATTATCGATCGCCCACCGTATTAGCGGGATTGAACATGCCGATAATATTTTAGTAATAGATAAAGGTGGATTAATCGCCGAAGGTACTCATGATAATTTACTATTAACTTCAGAAATCTACAGGCTAATTTGCTTGGAACAGTTAAGGGCTGTAAAGAATGAGTAGTATATTTGTTGCAATAAAAATTCATTTCCAATAAAAAAATTAAATTGTTATATAATTTATCTTGAAAGCTCTCTTAGTTAAGTTATAATTGTCTATACAAACAACAATAATAGGTTCATAAAAATGAAAAATTTACTAAAAATTCTACTAGTTCTTGCTTTCTCAACAACAGCTTTTGCTGGAATGGATTGGCCTGCACCTAATACCGTTACCACAGATATAGTAATGGGAATGAGCGCTGCGGATCAACAAAGCTGGGTTGATAGCTTAACTATGGATCAATACAATATGTTAAGTTCAGATGTTCAACAATGGGTTATGAACAATACTACTCCTGATCAAAAAACAAAATTAGGTATTTCTCAATAATATATTATTGAGAATAATCTAAACTGTTAGACAGCGGCATATAAGTAGAATTTACTTTTATGCCGCTGTTTTTATTTGTACTGTCTTTTTGCTCTCTCCGCTACAATAATCGAATGTATCTTTTTCACAGTAACATCAAAGTCATCGTTAGTTACTATATAATCATATTCGCTTGAATGTGTTATTTCGCTTGCTGCTGATTGCATGCGTAATTTTATGACTTCTTCACTATCTGCGGCTCTATGTCTCAAACGTTGCTCTAGAACTTCAAGGCTAGGAGGTAAAACAAAAATAGTTAAAACGTTGCTAGTCGCTTGTTTTATACTTCTTGCACCTTGCCAGTCAATATCAAATAGAACATCTAGACCTTGATTTAGTAAGTCATCAACATCTTTTTTTATTGTGCCATAATAATTACCATAAATTTCAGCATATTCTAAAAACATATTTTGCTTTATTAACTCTTTAAACTCCTCTTTATTTTTGAAATAATAACTTACACCTTCAACCTCTTTGGATCTTATGGATCTAGTAGTTGCAGAAACGGATAATCGCAAATTATCGTCAATTTGTAATAATGCTCTTGTTAAACTAGACTTACCAGCCCCTGAGGGAGAGGATAAAATTATTATAAGTCCCTTATACTGCTGGTCTTTCAAGAATTGTTTTTTCATTTTAGTTTACTTGAATATAATTCTATATATGTTATTTTGATATAAAATTAACTATAACTATAATGATTTCAGACAAAAAAACAATAATAATTACTGGCGCTTCCAGCGGGCTTGGCAAGGCTTTAGCCACTAAATATGCTTCTAAAGATACCAAGCTTTTTTTATTCGGTAGGAATAAAGAGCGGCTTGAAGAAGTAGCCACTATTTGTAGAAGCTATCAAGCCGAAGTAATATCAATTATTTGTGATGTGAGAGATAAAGAGCAAGTAAATATTCAGTTAGAAGAAATTATTAAAAACTATAAAATCGATATTTTAATTAATTCTGCAGGTGTATCAGCTGGCACATTAGGCGCGCCTGAATCTTCAAAGCAAGTAGAAGAAATATTTTCTACCAATTTAAACGGCAGCTTAAATTTTATCTTACCTTGTATGCAGCAAATGATAAAAAATAAAAGCGGCACGATAGCTATAATAAGTTCAATGGCAGGGATGCTGGGGTTATCAAGCGCTCCGTCATATTCAGCTAGCAAAGCGGCTATTAAAATATTTGGCGATGCTTTAAGAGGATATCTTGCACAATTTAATGTACAAGTTTGTGTAGTAATACCCGGCTATATCGATACTCCAATGACGCAAGTTAATAAATTCCCAATGCCTTTCAAAATCTCGGCAAGCAGTGCCGCACAAATTATAATAAACGGTATTAATGCACGAAAAGGTTTAATAATATTTCCAAAATTAACCTATTTTGTACTAAAATTGCTAAATTTATTACCCTATAAGTTAATAGATTATATTAACTCGAGACTGCCCGGTAAACCCGGCTTTGATGAATAATCTTTATTTTGCTAATTGATATCACGTATCAAACATGATACATTTATTATAAATAAGTAAATTCGGTAATTTTATGGCAGCTAAAAGGTTATTAGTCTCTTTGAATGAAAAGACTTATAATGAAATTATAAATCTTGCAAAAATTAATAACTCTTCTTCTTCTAAAATAGCAAAAAATCTTATCATGGCTAGTTTAGAACTTGAAGAAGATGAAGTATTTTCAAAGCTTGCGGATAAAAGGCTAACAGAAACCAAGCACTGGGTAAATCACGAGGATGCCTGGAAATAAATGTATAATATTATTTATTCAGATTATGTCATCTCTAAAGATATTTCTAAACTTTCTCCCTCTGTTAAGTCACTAATAAAATTGACAATCAATGAAAAACTATTGTCTGATCCAATAAAATTCGGTAAACCTTTAAGATATAGTTTTAAAAATTGTCGTTCTCTAAGAATTGGAGATTATAGAGTAATTTATCAATTATTAGATTTGACCGTCAAAATTTTAGTAATTGGCCACCGCAAAGATTGTTATAATAAAAGACTAGCTATAGTAAATTGATAGTACCAATATGACTGATTCTAAAATTGAAAATATCGATTTCGCTGACGCTTTATCGGAGCGTTATCTTGCATATGCCTTATCGACTATTATGTCAAGATCATTACCGGACGTGCGTGATGGATTAAAGCCGGTGCATCGCCGGCTATTATATGCCATGCTACAACTAAAGTTAGAGCCGAACTCTGCTTATAAAAAATGCGCAAGGGTGGTAGGTGACGTAATCGGTAAATATCATCCGCACGGTGACGTAGCGGTATATGATACCTTAGTACGCCTCGCGCAACATTTTTCTCTTCGCTACCCATTAATAGACGGGCAGGGGAATTTCGGTTCTGTGGACGGCGATAATGCGGCTGCAATGCGTTATACCGAATCACGTATGACAGAGATCTGTACGCTGTTAATGGAAGATATTGATAAGGAAACAGTTGATTTCCGCCTTACTTACGATGATTCTGATTATGAGCCGGTAATAATGCCGGCCAGCTTCCCGAATTTGTTAGCTAACGGCTCGGAAGGCATAGCGGTAGGTATGGCAACCAGCATTCCTCCCCACAATCTACATGAGCTATGTGATGCTTTGCTCTATTTAATCGATCACCCCGAAGCTAGCGTTTCTAATATAACGAATTTTGTAAAAGGGCCGGATTTTCCGACGGGCGGGATAATTATCGACAAAACCGAGGTAATTAATCAGGCTTACATGACTGGACGAGGTAGTTTAAGAGTCAGAGCCAGATGGGAAAAGGAAGAGCTATCTTACGGTGCGTATCAAATAGTAGTTACGGAAATACCTTATCAAATCCAGAAATCAAGGCTTATCGAACAGATAGCTTTACTGTTAAAGGATAAAAGAATTCCATTAGTCGGCAATATTCGTGATGAATCAACAGACGTTATAAGACTAGTTATCGAACCACGTGATCGCAATTGCGATCCGCAAATAGTTATGGAGTCACTTTTTAAATTAACAACTTTAGAAAACAGAATCCAGTTTAATATGAATGTAATCGGTAGTAATAACGTGCCGAAAGTTATGAATATTCTGGAGATACTGCAAGAATTCCTAAGCCATCGACAAAATATTGTCACCCGCAAGTCAACTTACCTTTTAAACAGGATAAAGCATCGTTTAGAGATATTAGAGGGGCTACGAATAGCTTATTTAAATCTTGATGAAATTATCAAAATTATTCGAGAAGAAGACGAGCCAAAAGAAATTATGAGAGAGCGGTTTAAATTAACCGAAATTCAAGTAGAAGCAATATTAAATACTAGACTTCGTTCCTTACGAAAACTTGAAGAGCAGGAAATTATTAATGAATATAGTAAGTTACAGAAAGAACAAGCAATATTAGAAGAAGTACTTAATAATCCAAAAGAATTATGGAAGATCGTTAAAAGAGAAGTAAAAACGGTACAAACTAAATTCGGTTTAAATACCTTGATCGGTAGCAGGCGCACTAGTTTTGAAGAAGTGAACATAGCTGCCAAAATAGTTGATATATCAGCTTTCGTGACCAAAGAACCTATTACGATTTTATGTTCAAAAATGGGCTGGGTACGCTCTTTAAGAGGTCATAATAATGACCTGTCAAATATTAAATACAAGGAAGGGGACGAAGAAAAATTTATTTTAGAAGCTTATACGACTGATAAAATTCTGATAATCAGCTCGGAAGGCAAATTTTTTACTATTCTGGCTGATAATATTTTTAAAGGTAAGGGTAACGGCGAATCTATTAAATTATTGGTAGATATAGGTAATAACGATATCACTAACATACTTGTTTATCATCCTGATCAGCTTTTATTATTAGCTAGCGATAGCGGTAAAGGTTTTATAGTTAACTCAAATGAAGTAATAGCGCAAACTAAAGGCGGTAAACAGGTCATGCAGCTACCTGCAAGTTATTCTTGCATTGCTTGTTTAGAAGTTAAGGGAGACAGTGTTGCGTGCATCGGTGAAAGCCGAAAATTATTGGTGTTTAATATAGATGAAATACCAGAAATGAAAAAAGGGCAGGGGGTAATATTTCAGAAATTTAAAAATGCTAAACTTACTGATATTAAAATATTCAATAAAGCCGACGGCTTAAGCTGGAATATAGGAGGTAAAATCAGGCTTGAGAAAAATATTACGGAATTTTTAACTAAACGTGGCGCTATCGGTAAAATTCCACCAAGCGGCTTTCCAAAAAATAATAAATTTTCGTAAATGTATGAGTAAATTATCCATTATATGGCTACGCCGTAATTTACGGCTTCAGGATAATAAATCATTTGCGGCAGCACTTCGTAATTCCGAAAAAATCTTACCGATTTTTATATTTGATACTACTATTCTGAAAAGATTTATAAATTCTGGGGATCGTCGTCTTTCTTTCTTAGCAAGTACTCTTTATCAACTACATAATAAATTACAAGAATTAAAAGGTGAGTTACTAGTATTTTACGGCGATCCGCTGCTAATAATTCCAAAGCTTGCAGAGGCGTTAGATGTTAAGGCTATTTATGCCGATGAGGATTATGAGCCCGATAATATTAAGCGTGATGAGGAAATTAAAAAACAGTTAGGAGAAAATCGAAAATTAGAACTGTTTTGCGATCATTTACTAATTAAACCGGATCGTATTTTAACAAAAGATAATCAGCCTTATAAAGTATATACTCCTTATATGCAATCTTTCCGGAAGTATTTAGCCGATCATAATGCTTTTCCCGGTAATACTCATAATAAGCTACTAACCGCATATAATTATAATTTAGATGATAAATTAGCTTCATTTGCAGATATTGATTTACCAAGGCTTAATCTAACGCAAGGCCCAAAGGGAATATTAAATCAAATCGGCTATAATTATAAAAAAGATGATCTTTGGCGAGCAGAAAATGCCGAAAATGTCTTAAATAAATTTATTCGTACAAAAATAAATAACTATAAAACTAATCGTGATTTCCTGCATCTTGACGGCACCAGCACTATCTCACCGTATTTAAGATTTGGTTTAATATCGATAAGGCAATGTTACCGTAAGGCTTTTGAATTAACCTCAAACCTTGGTGTTATTACTTGGATTAATGAATTAATATGGCGGGAGTTTTATGCAAATATCCTTTACCACTTTCCTTATAGCGTTAAAGATGAATTTTTAGAAAAATATCGTCGTAAAATTCCATGGAATAAAGATGCTGAAATTTTTTATAAATTTACGGAAGGCAAAACTGGTTACCCTATAATCGACGCAGCAGTGCGCCAATTACTGCAAGACGGTTGGATGCATAATCGTGCACGTATGATAGTTGCAAGCTTTTTAACGAAGAATTTACTTATTGATTGGCGAATGGGGGAAGAGTTTTTTGCCCAGTATTTGATGGATTACGAGCTTGCTTCAAATGTTGGAGGGTGGCAGTGGGCGGCATCTTGCGGTACTGATGCGCAACCTTATTTTCGTATTTTTAATCCGTACACGCAAGGTAAAAATTTTAATCCTAATGCAGAATATGTAAAAAAATACCTACCGGAACTTGAAGATGTACCGGCAAATATTATTCACAATATAAATTTTACAAAAATTTATCCTGACTATACAAAGCCGATAGTTGATTATAAATTATCGCGAGTAAGAGCACTTGCAGTTTTCAAGAAAATATAATCATTTAAATCAACTTTAACAAATTTTGTTTGTTTTGCTTGTTCAATAGATTCCTTTATGCGATTGGCATTAAGTTGCTATGTGGATCATTTTTACCCGTCATTGCGAGGAAATTGCATAGCAATTGACGAAGCAATCCAGTAAAAATGCTAATTTATAGCATTTTTTATTGTTTTTCTGGATTGCCGCGCTCCCTATGGTCGCTCGCAATGACGATTTGTATACAAGCAAATTTTTGTTTAAGTATTAATGGTAATATTGAGAAAAATATTATAAACTTATTAAAAATTATCATTAAATAATAGGTATTAGCATGAACACAGTAAAAGCTTTGGAAGTAATTTTAGCCGATAGTCACGCTCTATATTTCAAAACTCAAAATTATCATTGGAATGTGGAAGGACCGGAATTTAGAAGTTTGCATTTGTTATTTGAAGAACAGTATAAAGATTTGGCAGAAGGTATAGATGAACTTGCCGAAAGAATCCGGACGTTAGGCTCTAAAGTCTCTCCTTTATCCGAGCTTATAAAACTTGCTTCGATAAATGAACCAAATCTAAATGCAGATTCAATATATATGCTTGAGGATCTGGTAAAGGGACAGGAAATTATTATCGCTACGCTTTATAAAGGCATTAAAATTTCTCAAGAAGAAGGTGATGAGGGAACTGCTGATATGTTAATAAACAGGCTTAAAGTCCACGAAAAAAATAAATGGATGCTGAGTAGCAGTATAAGATAATCTTGTCATACCGTGGCTTGACAAGGGGTGTTGCATGGTTCGAATGTCATTTCCACGTAGGCGTTGTTGCGTGGATTGAAATCTTTACAAAACCCCCGTCATTGCGAGGAAATTGCATAGCAATTGACGAAGCAATCCAGTAAAAAATGCTAATTTATAGCATTTTTTTTATTGTTTTTCTGGATTGCCACGCTCCCTGTGGTCGCTCGCAATGACGGTGGAGGTTATCCACGTGGGTAACGTATCTTCTCGCAATGACGAGGTAAATTTGAGCCATACAACAACGCTCAGTTTAAACTAGAATAATATTGTTACAATCAATACTCAAACAACAAGCCTAATCCTATGAAAACAAACCACTCTTCTAAAACATCACTCAATAAAGTTATTGGGGCTTTTTTAGGCACTATCATTGAATATTATGATTATAGCTTATATGGCTTTTCTGCCGCCATCATTGCGGATAAATTTTTCAAAGCTACCGATCATTTGACAAGCTTAATAAATGTTTTTGCTGTTTATGCTGTTGCCTATTTATCAAAACCTATCGGAGCTTACATTTTTGGACGAATAGGAGACATACACGGTCGTAAAACAGCATTAAGCATTACTATTATCGGTATCGTAATTCCGACTGTAATAATCGGTTTACTACCAGAATATTCTTCAATCGGTATTTGGAGTACAATAACTTTAATTTTATGTCGCCTGTTGCAAGGGATCTTTATAGCCGGTGAGTATGATGGAGCAGCAATTTACGTTATAGAGCATTTAGGTCCTAAATTCCGCTTTACTGCTTCGGCTATAACTAGATGTACTGGTGTCATTGGCTTACTTCTTGGGATCGGTGCGACTAATTTTTTTAATGCTCATATTTTCCCCGACTGGGGATGGCGTATCCCATTTTTATTAAGCCTACCGCTGGCTTTGATCGCTATTTATTATCGACAGAAATTTGATGAAACACCTGAATTTAAAGCAAGTAAACACCGGCCGCTAGTTACCGAAAAATTTAGTTTCTTAATAAAAAAACAATGGCAAGTTATTTTGACGCTAATATTTTTAGCAGGCGGTTTCGGCGTAACATATCAGGTATCTATTATTTTCATGAAACAATATTTGCCGATGGTGCTACCTCAAACTACTTTTATTATTAGTAGTTTTTCGGTGTTAATAGTAATGTGCTTTGCATTGTTTATGCCGGTTGCCGGTTTTGTAGCCGATCGATTCGGTGCTATGATAGTGGTAAAATTAGCTCTTATAGGAACACTTATAGCAAGCAGTTTCTTTATTATTGCAGTTTATTACCAAATGACTAATTTAGGGCTTGCAGCCAGCCTAATGTTAGCCGCTTCCGTTGCACCGTTTAATGCTCTTGCTCACAGTATCGTTATTCAGGCTTTTCAGGTTAAAGAGCGTTACCGCTTAATAAGTTTTGGTCATACTATCGGCTCGATGTTAATGTCTGGTACTGCCAATTATGTCTGTTTGCGCTCGATGCAGAAATTTAATTTTAATTTGTTCCCCATTTTATATCTTTGTGTTTTTGCTATCCTGGCTTATTTTATGGTAGTATTATTTAACTCTACTTATAAAAAAATAATAACTAATGCAGCAAAATGAAATATATACCATATTATGCACTTTATTTGCAGTACTAGTCGTAACTAGCAATCTCATTTATCAAAAATTTGTTTATTTACCGATTTTACCTTTTCATACATTTGAGTTATCGGTCGGGGCAATTTTTTATCCGTTGACATTCTTAATAACTAATTTAATCACTGAATTTTACGGTAAATTAAAAGCAAAATTTTGTATTCGCCTTGCTCTAATAATGAATATTTTGGTATCTTTGATTTTAATGATGATGAATAAGCTAGACGCAACTTCCTGGTCGAGAATCGATAATGATATATTTAATTTGGTATTTGGGGTATATAATATTTCGCTTATAGGGTCGTTAATAGCAAATTATACTGCACAAATTGTCGATATAAATCTTTATACGTTAATCCGTAAACTTACCAATAATAAATATCTTTTTTTAAGAAATTTAAGCTCTGCCGTATCGTTATTTATAGATACGGCAATTGTCGTAATGTTCGTAACAATATTCGGCGTAATACCTTACTCGCAAATGATGAGTTTGATATTTAATAGTTATTCATTCAAATTACTTTTTGTAATCGTAACTATACCGCTATTTTATTTATCAGTGTATATGATAAGAAAATATCAGTCCTAGCGCAGTATTGTTGTGTTGATAGATTAGGACATTCTATGAGAGTTCACACGAAAACAGAAATCTAGTATCAAGAACAACACCACCAGCCTGTACTAGAAGCATCTTTACCGGCGAGTTCATCATGATTGTTGCCCAGGGTACTTCCTACTAACTCTTGATGTTTTATAGCAACGGGAGCACTTTCACGAAATTCTCCAATATTAACTTTGTGTTCTTCCTGATGTTTTTTAAGTTTTTCTCGTAATTCTTCTGGTGTCGGTATTTGTTTTGTCATATTTATCCTTATTAGTTATTTTGTTATAATATAGAGCAACCTTTTGAGGTTTTTTTCTTACCGGTTGCTTTATCTAGGTTAGTTCCTTTTTTCTCTTGTCTCTCTTTAACATCATTAGCATTTTCAGAAAACTCTTGCTTGTTAGAGGAGTGCTTACTCTTCTGCTCGGTAAGTCTTTTTCTCATTTCTTCTATGTCTATGTTTTTGCCCATACATTACCTCTTAATATTTAGTTATACTGTACTTGCTTATCTACTTTTTTCGGTATTTTTAGAATTATTGTTAGGGGTAGGAGTAGGAGAAAGATTACTTTTATACTTCTCTTCAGGAACTTCTACCTTTATTTGACTTTTTATTTTACTTGCTATTCGTACCGATTCTTTGCTTCTAATTTGAGAAGATATTTCATTATAAGCCTCAATATTTTTAATTTTCCCATTATTTGTAATTGCTTCTTCTTGATCTTCAAAAACTTTATATTTCTTTTTTAATTCTGTTCTTTTGTCAGGGTCTTTTATTGCTTCTATTTTTTTCTTTAAATTTCTCATTTTTTGCTGATTAGCTTCTTTAGAAGATTTAATTCCTTTAAATTCTTCAGCCATTTCTTTCTGGTCTTGATATACTTCCTTTATAAATGAAGTATAATCTTTTAATACTGTTTTATATTCTGCTATATTACTTTTCAGTTTTTCAGTTTCTTCTACTGTTAAACCTTTGCTCTCAAGTTGCTTTTCTAATTTTTCAATTGCTTGTTCTATGTCTTTTGCTTCTTGATGAAGTTGTTTATGCCTCTCTACTACTTCTTTATAATTGTCTTCTACTTTTTTAGATGCTTTATGTTCTTTTTCTATTTCTTCAAGGGGCAGAATTAGGTTATCTAGTTTATCACTTAACAATTCAAGAGATTCTTCATTTATTGCTGAATCTAGTTTTTTACCTTTTTTTTCTAATGTACTTTGTACTTCTTTAGAAGATTTTTTAAAATTATTTTTACTTTCTTCCCAGCTAGAACGTAACGTATTTAGCTCTGCTTTTTTTCTTGCTATTTTCTCTTCCCTTTCGATAAATTCTTGCGCTTGTTTTCCTTTTAAGCGCTCCTCTTCTCGCTCTTTTTCTAACTTAATATCTTCTTTTACTTCAAAATTTTTAACTTTAGCTTCTACTGATTTTTCAAATCCTGATACATCAATTATTAACCCTAAGTTTGCGGCTTCAGTTGCCAAGCTACTTATATCGCTTAGAAGAGAATCAGCTTGCATACGAGAATTTACTTGATCTAGCCTTGCTTTTAAATCAGCTAATCTTTTTGGTATATTATTTTTAATCTCAGCCATAGCGACCTACTATCTTTTAATTGCCAAGTACGCTAACAAATCTTAATATAGTAGTCAAGAAAATATTACTCAATCCTAATAAGTAATTATTCTTGAATTTCTAGCCACTCATTTAATAATTTATCTCTTTGCTGTTTGTATAGACTTAATTTATTAGTTATCAAGCTATATTTAGTGGGATTAGCTAAATATAAATTACTATCATAGAGTTCAGTCTCTAAATTTTTGATTTGTAGTTCCAGTTTTTCTATTTCTAACGGTAAAGTTTCAAGTAAACGTTGATATTTATAGGATAATTTTTTATTTGGAGATTCTTTAAGGAGGGGCGCTTGGGAAGGAAGTTTAGTAGGCTTTTTTATCAGAGGCGGGGCAGAAAAATATTGTTTATAATCTTCATAACCACCAGTTAAATCAATAATTTTTCCTTGAGCGAAAACTAAAGTTCTAGTGGCCAATTTATCTAAAAAATCACGGTCATGACTGACGACTATTAATGTTCCTGAATAATCTGCAAGTATGTCTAGTAAAATTTCCAAACTATCCATATCAAGGTCGTTCGTAGGTTCGTCTAATATAAGTAAATTTCCGGGATTAATTAAAATTCTTGCAAGTAACAATCTATTTGCTTCGCCACCGGATAAAATGGAGGTTTTAGCCTTAAGCAACTTTGGGTCAAACATAAATTGTTTTAAATAGCCAGCTACATGCATAGTTTTACCGGGTAAAAATACCTGATCACCGCCGGTAGGGCATAAAGTTTGTTGCAAAGTATGGTTAGGATTTAATTTTTCTCGATGTTGATCAAAATAGGAGATATCTAAATTACCGCCATATATTACTTTACCGACATTCGGCGATAATTGTTTAGTTAGTAGTTTGATAAATGTCGATTTTCCTGAGCCGTTTGCACCGATTACCCCTATCTTCTCACCTTTTTTCACTCGAAAACTAAAGTTATCAATAATTTTATTACCGTTATAACCAAAGGAAACACTATCTACTTCTATAATAAATTTACTTTTAGCAATATTTTCCGCTAGCTCTGCCTGAATTTTTTGCCTGGAGCTATATAATTTTTCGGCATGCTCTCTAGCTATTTCCCTTAAAGCTCTAAGCTCGGCAAGTCTTTTTTGATTTCGTTTTCGTCTGGCAGTAACCCCTGCATTTAGCCAATCATTTTCCTGCTCTAATTTTTTATTTAGCTTTCGCAACCGAGCTTCTTCCTGTTCTACGATAACTGCTTGCCATTCGTCAAAATATTTAAAACCTTTATCGGATTTACGCAAAACCGAGCGATCAAGCCACCAAATTTTATTAGTAACATTTGATAAAAAAGTTCTATCATGACTAACGCAAATTATAGCGCCGTTATAAGATTTAACAAATTCTTCCAACCATTCAATCGTACCGATATCAAGGTGATTAGTCGGCTCATCAAGCAATAATATTTCCGGTTCTGATATTAAAGCTTTGGCAAGGCACGCTCTTCTAATCTGCCCCCCTGAATAAGTAGATAAATTATCGCTACCGTTGATTTCCAGTTTTTCTAAAACCATATCAATTTTATAGTTATCTATTTTCTTATCCAAAGTTTTTTTGGTGATAAAATCATATATGCTAATATTTAGATTATTAGTAACATCTTGGGTTAAATAGCCTATATTAGCTGCGGGATCTTTAAATACTTCTCCCTGATCTAATTCATAAGCTCCTGATATTACTTTCATCAAGCTAGATTTGCCGCAGCCGTTGCGACCGACAAGACAAATTTTATCACCCTTATAAAGGTAAAGTTCTAGGTTTAATAAAATAATCTTATCAGCAAAACTTAGATTACCGTTTTTAATATAATAAATGGGAGTCATAGTTTATTATTGAATAGTTTTTATGTCATTCCTGAGAAAGCAGGAATCCAAAATATAATAACTTTATTACTGATATAAAAACTATGTATTTGACAAAACAAGCATATAAAAACTTATTTTTATATGCTTTATTAGATTTCTGCTCTCGTAGGAATTGATATAAGTGCAGGAATGAGTATAGACTAAATTTTCTTTAATACTAAACTTGCATTAGTTCCACCAAAACCGAAAGAATTAGATAATACATAATCGATTTTTGCTTCTTGAGCTTTTAGCGCTACTAAGTTTATTTTAACTTCTTCCATAGGATTTTCTAAATTCAGCGTCGGTGGTGCAATTTGATCTTGCATTGCCAGAGTTGAGAATATTAACTCGACGCTTCCTGCTGCTCCAAGTAAGTGACCTATCGATGATTTAGTAGAAGACATTAAAATTTTTGGATTAGCTTCTAAAAATAATTTTTGTACGACTGATAATTCAATTGCGTCACCGATTAAAGTAGAAGTTCCGTGAGCATTAATATAATTAATCTTCTCGGCAGTAATTTTGGCGTCATATAAAGCATTATGCATCGCTTTATATGCTCCTTTTCCTTCCGGATGTGGAGCAGTAATATGATATGCATCGCCTGTTGAGCCGTATCCTATAATTTCTGCATAAATTTTGGCTCCTCGATTTACTGCATGCTCATATTCTTCTAATACTACAACTCCGGCTCCTTCACCCATAACAAAGCCGCTGCGACTTTGATCCCATGGTCTTGAAGCAATTTCAGGAGTATCGTTATATTTTGTACACAAGGCTTTTGCTGCAGCAAACCCTGCTACTCCTACTGGTGTTACGGGCGCTTCTGCGCCTCCAGCAATCATGACATCCGCATAGCCGTATTTTATAAGGCGCATAGAATCGCCTATAGCATGAGCTCCAGTAGAACAAGCCGTTACTGCTGCTTGATTCGGACCGCTAAAGCCGTATTTTATAGAAACAAGGCCGGATAAAAGATTAATTAAGGAGGCAGGTATAAAAAACGGACTCACTTTGCCGTTATTAGCCTGGTGTAATTTTACGGAGGTATCCTCTATCATCTTAAGGCCTCCGATACCGGAGCCGAGTATCAAGCCGGTTCTATCACGAGATATTTCATCTTCGGGTAGCCAACCGCTATTTTCTATCGCCTCGGTCGCCGCAGCTACTCCGTAATGGATAAATCTATCCATTTTACTTAACTTATTTAATTCTTCAGGAGCAGTAAAATTCTCAAGCTTAAAACCGTGCTCCTCTGAATGATCAAGAAGACCGGCAATTTTACAGGTAAGATTTGTTGTATCAAATTCGGTAATAGTTTTAATTCCACTACGCCCTTCTTTAATTCCTGCCCAAGATGATTTTACATCAAGTCCTAGAGGAGTAACAAGTCCAAGTCCAGTGATAACTACTCTTTTAGTTGACATCTTCTTATGTTTTAAATCAGAAAATTAGTTTATTTAACTGCAGATGGAGGAGGATTTTGAATGTATTCCACAACGTCAGCTACGGTTAGTATTTTACTTGCATTATCATCAGAAATTTCAATTTTATATTTACCTTCAATTTCCATCATTAATTCAACCGTATCTAAACTATCGGCTTTTAGATCTTCTTTAAATCGTGATTCTGCAGTTATATTTTCTTTTTTTACTCCTAACTTATTAGAAACAATCTCAATAACATCTTGTTCGACACTATTTATTGTACTCATAATTGAACTCCGTAAATCGTTTAAACTAAATATTGTTTATATTAAATGGCTTTTAGAAATATATTTTTAAAAACAAAAATAGTATTTCTTTGAACTTAAAAACTTTTAGCATAGAAAATTATTTTATGCTAGCATAAAATAATCATATTAATCCTGATCGTCAATGAATATCGTAAACTCTCTTATTTTTTCGATATAACAAAAGCGTTATAGGCTACATATCTTAATAAGTGAAGCTATACCATCAGCATGCCACCATTTACATGAATAGTTTGCCCTGTAATGTAACCCGCCTTGTTGCTTGCTAAAAAAGCCACTGCATTTGCTACGTCTTCAGGCTTACCGTAAGCTTTACTAGGAATTTTTTGCAATATAGCTTCTTTTTGTGCTTCATTCAATTTATCGGTCATATTCGATTCGATAAAACCTGGTGCTACTGCATTAATCGTTATTCCACGAGTTGCAGTTTCATATGCAAGTGATTTAGTCATACCGATAAGTCCGGCTTTCGAAGCGCAGTAATTCGCTTGCCCGGGATTACCGGAAACGGCAACTACCGAGGCTATATTAATTATCCGACCATATTTATTCTGCATCATTTTTTTTATAGCTTCACGATTTAAAATAAAATTGGCTTTTAAATTTATATCAATAACTTTCTCAAATTCTTCATCTTTCATTCTTATAGCTAGCATATCTTTAGTAATACCCGCGTTACACACTAAGATATCCAGCGCTTGGATACTTGCTATTAAATTAGTACATTCTATGGAATTTGCTAAATCGCATACTATTGCAGTATAGTTATTTCCTAAAGAATTTCCTAGATTTTGTAATTTTTCTTTATTACTGCCGCTAATAATTACATGGCATCCCAGTTTATGCATTAATTTAGTGATAGCATCGCCTATTGCGCCCGTCGCACCGGTAATTAACGCTGTTTTATTTGTTAAATCTATCATTTGTTAATTCCTTATAATTTTTGATGTCATTTCCGCAGAAAAAGGAATTTGGGAAAATATTTATAAATATTATTGTTATTATGAGGAGGTACTTGTCCACACGGGGATAGCTAATTTGGGTGAGGCGTCCCTGGCACCGGTTCACCCAGTCTTTTGTCTTTTTTAAGACTATTCTTCACTATCCAAGCTTACACTGCTGATATGTGAAGATTTTTCTCTTATTATCTTCTCAATTTCTGCAAACATTTCTGGATGTTCTTTTAGATATTGTTTGACATTTTCCCGTCCCTGTCCAATTCTTGTATCTTTATAAGAAAACCATGAACCGGATTTTTCTATTATTTCAAGCTTAACGCCAAGATCAATCATTTCTCCTTCTTTTGAAATACCAGAGCCATACATTATATCAAACTCTGCTGTTCTAAATGGCGGAGATACTTTATTTTTTACAACTTTTACTTTAGTCTGGCTACCGACTACTTCTTCCTTATCCTTAATTGCGCCAATTCTTCTTATATCAAGACGTACAGACGCATAAAATTTTAAAGCATTGCCACCGGTTGTAGTTTCAGGGCTACCAAACATAACACCGATCTTCATCCTGATTTGGTTAATAAAAATAACGATACAATTTGTTCGTGATATTGAGGCAGTCAGTTTTCGGAGGGCCTGACTCATCAATCTTGCCTGAAGTCCCATATGAGAATCACCCATTTCGCCCTCTATCTCGGCTTTTGGAACTAAAGCTGCCACACTATCTATAACTATCATGTCGATACCACCAGAGCGTATTAATGTATCAGCAATCTCAAGGGCTTGCTCACCTGTATCTGGTTGAGAAATATAGAGATCATCGATGTTCACACCCAGTTTTTTAGCATATGCAGGATCTAGAGCATGCTCAGCATCAATAAAAGCACATACCCCTCCTTTTTTTTGTGCCTCAGCAATTATGTGCAATGTTAACGTAGTTTTACCAGAGCTCTCAGGACCAAAAATCTCAATAATTCTCCCTTTGGGTACACCTCCTATGCCAAGAGCAATGTCGAGACCCAATGAGCCGGTAGGAATGGCTTCGATATCTACATCCGGACGTTCTCCAAGTTTCATTACTGAACCCTTACCGTAGCTTTTTTCAATTTGCGCAAGCGCTGCCGCAATGGCTTTATCTTTATCCATATTTATCCTTAAATAGTAATAAGATTTAAAATATAGGTTAAGCTATAAAAAATCAAATTTATAATTAATATAACATAAAAAAAGTCATGCTAAGGGTGGTACTTAACATGACTTTTTAATTGATTAATTTGTAAAAGTAGTAGTGTTGTTGGGTGACTCGGTTTTTTTATACCATTCCCGTATTCCTGATGTCATTCCTGCGGAGGCGGGAATCCAGAAAAAAATAGTCATCCATAATTTATTTCAGGATATATTACAAAGTCATGCTGAAACGAGCTCAGCATGACTTTATCTGGATACCTTGCTCAAGTCACGGCCTGACAAAGAAAAGTCTGGATTCCCGCTTCCGCGGGAATGACATAAAACGGTTCACGCAACAAGGTTTATCAAGTCGCGGGATAGACAATAGAGCGTATCTTAGAAATTTACTCTAATTTTTAAACTACCTTGTTGAGCGAAATATTTACTTGCAATATTCGTATCGTAATTGATGCCGTATTCCATCATTTTATACTTGGCAGTTATACCAGCACCAATATTAAAGTTAGTTTTAACGGGCTTATACCTTTTAGCTTCATATGGTACAGTCATCCCTTGTAATCTTGCATCAGGAGTTGGTAGCTTATTTTTAAAGCCGTAATCTAACATCCCATAGATTTCAGGGATTAATATCATGTGCCCGGTATTAATATCTTTTGATACTTTTACTCCTGCAAGACCGTTTACAAGATTATAATTTTTACCTTTAACAGTTAGATTTTGCAGCGCTGTACCTGTTTCGGTGTAACCGCTATCCTTAATTTTAGAATATCTAAGCCCTATCATCGGCGTTAACTTAAACGCTTGCGGTGCTACATAATCATACCCTGCCATAATCTGACCAGTAAAGCCGCGTGACTTATAATTACCATTTGCTATTTCTCTAACAATTGTATTACGTGCTACGGGTTGATAACGCTGAGAATAGTTCTTTATTTTACTATCACTATATGAACCTATAGCTTGGAAAAATAAATTGCTTGTAGGTAAATTATATAATCCATAAATGGAGTAAATATTACTTTTTACTTTACTGCTATCCCCTATTTTATCATTCTTTTGCTTAATTTTGGCATCTGCTTTAGTATAAGCAACTCCAAGGACTAAATCATCTCTTAGCATACCGTCAAAACCGACTGTAGCACCGCTAAAGTTAGCTTTGTTACCATTTATATTATTACGCATTTTCTGTGTACTATTACCAACAAAAGGTGTAGCCCATACACCGAATTTAGCTTCATCTTCTTCACCGGAAGAAACTGCTATAGGTTGGCTAGTAGCTTGCAAACTATTCATCCTGGAGTTTAATGAGGAACCTACTGCATTGTTTAAAACTGTATTAGTAATTGCAACTGTTGTATTATTAGCTACATCACTAGATGGAACTTGGTCTTGGCTATCGCCTACAGCTTTCGATACCTTGGTTGTTAACTCTTCATTATCTAGAATGAATCCCATCGTTACTTTAAACTTGAAACCTTCTGAATTAGGATCAGTAGCAGTTTCTAAAGCTTTAAGATCTGTTTTTACTCCTTGCGGTGCTGTTCGCAAGTCTCCTGTGGTTATTTCTTCTTCTATTCTATTATTTATGTCCTCCACAATAGAAGGTGATAACACTAAAGATGTCGGATTAAGATTCCATTTCAGGAATAGGTTTTCCTGCGCCCCAATATCAGTTTCGATAGCATTAGCTGATAATAATTGTTTTAAAACCCCTCCATCTGCAGTGGACATTAAAGTATATTGAGTATTTGGATTAATATTATTAAGGTCAAAATTGGTAGTAGAGATAACAACTTTTAATTTTGTTACTCCTGATAAGTCCATTTTACTGCCGGCGCCTGTAATTAAGATATTACCGCCAGTATTTGCTGCTCCGTCAAAATTAGTATTTAAAGTTAATTCGTTAGTGAAGCTAGCTTCGCCGGTATAGGATATCTGTCCTGAACCTAAGGTGATTGTTGTTCCGCTACCTGTTATATCACTCTTAAATGCTAAACTGTTACCAAAATTCATGGTAGCGTCATCAGCTTTAAAGCTTGTTGCTGTTACGTCTTTAGCAAAGTTATTTATCGACTGTGGCACCAAAGTAACTGCACCTTGATTGGTAAATGTATCTGCAAAACTTGTCGTGTCAGCCAACGTTGTTACACCGGTATTGTTAAATGCTCCTGTATATGTGGTTGTACCACTTGTTGCAGTAGCGCCGCCGGTATTATTGAAAGTACTTAAAAAATTTGTTGTACCACCAATTGTTGTATTCCCGCCAGTATTAGTATAAGCGCCGGTAAAAGTGTTCATACCGTTTATAGAGACATCACCAGTATTATTAAAGCTATTTGCAAAAGTGGTGGTATCGTTTATTGAACTTGCGCCATTACTGAAAACAGCACTTGCAAAATTTGTCACGCCGTTGGTAGTCAATCCGCCAATTGGATTTGCCTGTGTACCCATCGTTCCAGTAACACTACCACCGTTAGTAAAGTTCGGTTTGAACGCAGTACCGGCTCCGTTGTTAATATCACCTGTTAATATAAAGTTTGCAGGTAAAATTAACGTATCAGTACCCGTTCCTTGAATGTTAGTAATCGCGATAGGACCACCAGTTTTAAGCTCACCACCGCCGGCACCGACTTGTAGCAAGGCTAAACCGTTAATATTACCACCGACGTAACCACCGTTTAATACGATAGTACCGTTAGCTGCAACAGCTTTGCTTACAGGATCAATACTGGTAACACTACCACCAACAAAATTACCGTTTCCTAGAGTAATTACTGCAGCTTGATTAGCAAAATTCACATTTCCTGTAATGTTACCATTTTCAGTTAATTTAGTGTTAGAGGCAAATGTTAGATCACCATTTATAGTACCTAACGTAGCTTCTGGTACACCTAAAATAAAATCAGTAGTAAATATCTCCGGTTGAATAGCAAATTTTCCTGCCCCTGTAAATGCTAAAGCGTTCAACTTATTTACAGCAGTACCAAGAGTAATATTTGCAGCTCCTCCTGCTTTTGCAATGGTTAATGTTTTAGTTGCTACTACAGAATTTATAGTAACTATACCTTTATCATTAGCTCCTGGATCAATAGCTTGGTTTAAGGTAATCATCTTACTATCATTAGCACTATTTTGTAATACTAATACTGAATCCTTGTGTAAGAAGTTAATGGTTTTTCCAGCTTGTAAAATATTTAGATTAGCACCAGCATTTACTGCATCAATTGTATGACTTGCTGCTCCTACAATCGCTCCTTTAATAGTGGGGTCTGCCGCACCGATATTTATCGCTGCTATTGTTGCAGATGTTCCGCTTTCATCAATAAACCTTGCGCCATTATAAACATCTAATACTGGAGTATTACTTATATCTACGCCATTCGCTCCGCCTACTATTTTCACATTACCACTGACACCTAAACCTGATAGTTTATTACCTCCAGTACCTAGAGTTTGTGGTCCATCACCTTGAAGTGTTAATGTATTTCCAGGTACTATTGGTGGACCTGCAACATCAGCTCTACTGCGAAGTCTTATTATACCACCGTCACCTACTCCTCCAACACCACCATTAATTGAGTTCTTTAATGTTACTACAGTATCTTGAGCATTTGCTAAATTTCTTATTTCAAATATTGACCCAGCATCTTTAAATTTATATGAATCAACTACTGTAGCCAAGTCTTTTGCACCGCCGGCCCAGCTTACATCAATCGCATGAGTTGCCGGCCCGGTAGCAGCACCACCTAAAGGATCAGCGCCGATATTTATTTCTGCTATTGTTGCAGATGTTGCACTTTCATCGATAGATAATGCACCATTATAGACATTTAATATAGGAGTTCCGCTAATGTCTAGTTTATTATAAGTAGCTGCTCCTGCAGTAGGATTACCGGTGATTGTAACATTTCCAGCGATATTAAGTGCTGTTAAAGTATTAGTATTACCAAGTTGTGCCCTCCCGGCATTTTCACCACTTACTGTTAAGGTATTAGCGCCACCAGGTCCTGTGATATTAAATATACCCCCATTCCCTGGATTAACACCTTTAACATGGTTTTTGAATACCACAGTTTGATCTGCAGCAGCAGTATTTTTAATGGTAAAGACTGAACCAGCATTAGTAAAGGTTAAAACATTTGCAGCATCAGTTGCATCTAAAAGATTAATTGGTATTGGCCCTCCTGCATTTGCAGTAGCAAATGAGCTTACATCAAGAATATATTTACCTAGTCCCCCTACTTCACCAACATTTATTGCTTTTGCAACGCCTGAGGTACCGCTTTCGTCAGTAAATACTGCGCCGTTTGCAATAGTTAATAAATCCGTTCCAACAACTTTAATTGCGTTATAAGTAGCGTCTGCAGTATAATTACCAGTAAATTTAACATTTCCGGTAATATTAAGCTGTGCTAAATTATTGGCATTACCGAGCTGCGCCTGTCCGGCATTTTCACCACTTACTGTTAAAGTGTTAGCAGCACCGCCCGGTCCTGTTATATTAAATATACCTCCACCAGCACCTCCAGCGCCAGCAATACCTTTTACATGGTTTTTGAAGACTACAGTTTGATTAGCGGCAGCAGTATTTTTAATAGTAACTTCTGAAGCAGGGTCTAAAAAGCTTAATACATTGCCTGCTGCTGCATCTAAAAGATTAATTGATTTCGCAGCACCTGCATTTGCAGTTGCAAAAGTGCTCACATCGAGTGTATATTTTGCTGCTCCTGCAACGCCACCTAAAATAGTAGGATCAGCTGTACCAATATTTATCTTTTTTATTGTTCCCGAGGTACCACTGTTATCTATAACCTCTGCCGCCTTGTATACATTTAATAAATTAGAGCCGCTAACATCAAGTACGCTACCACCGGCATAATCGCCATCTATTGTAACCTTTCCAGCAATATTAAGCGCTGTTAAGTTAGCAGCATTACCTATCTTTGCTCCTCCCAAACCACTTACTGTTAAGATATCAGCTGCACCACCGCGTAAATTGACTATACTACCGGCAGCATTACCTACTACATGGTTTTTAAAGACAACTTGTTGAGCCCCAGCTCCGGCGGTTTGAAGTGTAAATGTTGAATTAGCCTTTCCTAAGGTTAAAACATTTCCACCACCAGCATCTAAAAGATTAATTGGTCCTGCTCCTGCGGTGCTTATATCAAGAGTATGGGTAGCGCCGTTCCCAACATTTATTGTAGCTATCGATCCTGAAGTACCGCTTTCATCCAAGAATTTTGCTCCAGCATTTACATTCAATACATCTGCATTGCTGACATCTAGCTTATCATCCCCAAATACCCCAGCATTTACACCGGTAACTGTAATTAGCCCTGTTACATTTAATTGCTTTAATTTATTCCCCGCAGTTCCAAGAGTAGTAGCGCCGGTACCTGATACTGTTAAACTCTTTATATCCCCTCCACCCCCAACAGTGTTAGCTTTTAGAGTTACTATACCTACATTTCCTGCTGGATCTAAATTATTATTAAGAGTAATGGTTCTATCATCTGTAGTACTTGAGTTTGTTAAAACTAACTGAGAATTAGCGCCAGAAAAAGTAAATTGATCTGCCACACTTAATAAATTAGCAACGTCTGCTTTATTTGCATCCACTGTAAAAGCTTGATTATTAGCTATAGTCACGTTGCCAATCGTGCCAATAGATGCGTCCGTTGCTGTTACAGCAGAATTAACCGCTATCTTACCATTTCCCCCATTTGCTGTAATGGCTCCAATAGTACCACCGCCATCTAATTGTAAAATACCTCCTTTAGCATTTGCTGTAAATGATACAGCTCCTGTAAAATTACCGGTTATTGCTACGGTACCCGCTACATTTGCTGCGGCTTGATTGAATTGTAAAGTTTGTGTAGTAACACTTGAGTTGAAAGTAGCTGTTTGACCATTTCCAGCACCAACTTGAACTGTTTTAGGAGCTTTTGTTGCTCCAACAGCTCCAGTTACAGTATTTACTCCTTGAAGTATCAAGTTACCTAAATTACCAGCGCCTGTGCTACTATCAACTGTTCCGGTAATATTCTGTCCGTCGGCCACTTGGAAAATACCATCTTGTCCGTTAAAATCTATATTAGCAGTTGTGCCAGCATTTGCTTCCCAAGTACCTGCCGCAGTATATTGTATGGTAGTGCCGTTTACAGCTCCACCAGCTGTAACCTTGCCGGCATCAATTTTAAAAGTTTCAGCATTGGCTGCACCGGCAATTGCTACTGTTTTAGTGTTTATACCGTTAAAATCTACTTCTGCTATTGCTTGATCTCCTACGCCTGCTGATATGCTAGCTACAGCACCATCTCCTTGAAATACTAATTTTCCTTTGCCGGGATTAGCAGTATCACTAGAAACAACTCCTGCATTTCCTCCATCTAGTATATTTACTGTAGTTGCAGCTGTTGCAGCGCCGGTAAATTTAATTCCATTATTTGCATTATTTATAGTTAGGGTGCCACCCGCAATACTCACTGGAGTTGCGTTTAAAGCATCATGAATAGTAACAGCGGCATTATCTGCTAAGGTTACCGTACCAGTTACATCAGTAGCTGCACCAGTTAAGTTACCATTACCACTCACGTTCAAGTCCCCGCTAATAATGCCTGTTTGAGTTACCTTACCGCCAGTGATTGTCATATTTTGGGCGGCATTCCCCAATGTAAGTGTTCCATCGTTTACAGTAATATTGGACGGTCCTCCGCCAGCAGCAATAACATTTCCAAGAGTTACAGCCCCGCCAGTATTTACGATTACATTCATGTCAAGATCTCCACCGACACTTGCTTGCCTATTGAAAGTAAAAGTTTGCCCATTATTAGCGCCAATAGTAACAGAACCAACAGTTACTTTTCCAGCTGTACTAAGATCATAAGGTCCTGTTAATGTTAAGTTAGCCCCAGTTGAAAAATTAGCTGATAGTGCGCCTTTACTATTATCACCTTGCAATAATGCAGCAGTACCATTAACATCTATAGCAGCAGCCAAGGCTCCGCCGCTGCTAAGCATTATTGTGGCTCCGGAAGCTGTCACTAAGAAGCTATTTTTTAATATTTTACGAAAAAATTTTGAAGAATTGTCGGTCATTATTATATACCTTATATTATTGAATTCTTTATGAATGTTAATTAGTTTACTTAAAAATAACGATATTGTACCATGTTCGATTTTTTGTGTCTATAAATATTAAAAAATAAAGTATATGTTAATGGAAGAAAATCGAAAGATAGTGACAATATGGTTTTATGTCATTCAACGTTTAGGTTAAGGAAATTTGAAGAATTGATGTGGTAATTAAAAAATATTATTTTTTAGATTGCCGCGCTCGCAATAGTGTCATTCCCTCGAAAGAGGGAATCTAATTAAACAATATAACAAAATTAGTAAGTTAGATACCAGCTTTCGCTGGTATGACACCAACAAATTCGATTTACGCAACAATACCATTTTTTAGATTGCTTCGCTTCGCTCGCAATGACGAGGAAGGGGCACGCTCGCAGTGACAGCCGTGGGCGTGCTCGCAATGACGGAGGTCGGTATGCTGCGCTCTTGTAGTTGCAATGACGCGTGAATAATTAAAGCGCGCTTTATGTCATTCCCGTGAAAACGGGAATCCAGGAAAAATAGTCATCCTGAATTTATTTCAGGATCTAATTACAAAAAGACGCTGAAACAAGTTCAGCATGACAAAGTAAAGCCTGGATTCCCGCCTACGCGGGAATGACATAGAGAGCCGAGAATGACATAGAGGACAATAGAAATGACATAGGGAGCAGGGAATGACATTTTAGATTGTCGCGTCGCTACGCTCCTCGCAATGACGAGCTGGATTCTGGATTGCTGAGTTGGGACTATGCCCCTTACAAAATGTTGTTGCGTGGATAACTCAACCGTCATTGCGAGGAGCGTAAACTACCCCGTCATTGCGAGGAGGGACAACGTCCCGACGCGGCAATCTGCAAAATAATAGGTTCAGGAAAGGAGAGGGGCTTACCCTCTAGGCAGTAATATTTGAAGAATTTTACCCTTGCTGCTCATTAGATAAATAAAATTAGAGTGTTCAAGCTTATAACTATTTGTCTCTTTATCAAATTGCTTCGGTTTATAAAAAACCTTAAATTTACTAGCAACGTCTTCTATATCTTCACTGGAACCGGTCAAAGCTATAAATTTAGTATTAAAATTTTCTAAATATTTTTTTAGAGTCCAGCTATCATCGTGTTCGGCGTCTAAGGTAATAAAGACCGAATTAACCGTTATACCTTCTTTTTGCAAAACTTTAATAATTTCTGATAATTTATTCATGGATTCATAATCTTCCGGAGAATAGGTGACCCCGAAATAAATCAAACTCAGTTCTCCTTCTAAATAACTACTTTTAAACTTCCTACCGTTTTGATCAATAAGTGTAAAATTCATGTTAGGTGTACTATCTTTATTAGCAACCTCTGGAATAATCTCAGGTTTAAATTGATAGTTAGTAGAATGTAACAGATATAAAGTTATTATTCCTGCAATTATACCGCCGGAGATGAAAAGCTTAATAATACAGGATGACTGTTTACGGCGGCTCATATTTTTATTACCGACTTGTTATCTTAGATATAATAATAAGAAAAGGATTGAATAAAATAAAGGTAATTCACACTCGGTGTGATTTTATATCCGTCATTGTGAGGAGGCATTGTTGCGTGGATTGAAAGAAATAGCTTTATGTCATTCCCGTGAAAACGGGAATCCAGGAAAAATAGTCATTCTGAATTTATTTCAGGATCTAATTACAAAAAGATGCTGAAACAAGTTCAGCATGACAAAGAAAAGCCTGGATTCCCGCCTACGCGGGAATGACATAGAGAGCCGAGAATGACATAGAGGACAATAGAAATGACATAAGGAGTAGGGAATGATATTTTAGATTGTCGCGTCGATGCTAACGCCTCTCCTAGCAATGACGGGGTAAAATCACTCCTCGCAATGATTAGGCAATTTCTTGTAGTAATTTTATCACAATAAACTTCTTAATTAATTGAATAATCTTATATTAACTAAACTAATTAAAGCTATCAGGATACCTTTAAAGTTAATTTTTAGTAAAAAATTTAAACCTGGTTAGTAGTGTGAATTATGAAACAAATTGAAGAAGGAATTCTCAGGAAATTATTTAGACCTAATGAAAATATTAATGAAATAATGGTTACAGAAAGATGGGACAATACAGACACACTTCTCGAGACACTAGAGGCTACCACGCGTGAAATTAAAATATTAACGCTGAATAATATTAATTTTACTGCCTCAGAAGTAGAAAAGTTAGTGAAAGTAATTGAAAAACATAAATACTTGGAAAAGGTGGACCTTTCTAATAATCAGCTTACAAGTGATAGTATTAAAATTCTAGCTAATGCTTTTAGGGATAATAAAAATATTAAAACTCTTTCTCTTAGTAAAAATAAAATAGGGGATAACGGATTGAAAGCTTTTGCTGATATAGCTGAGAATTCTCTTATTAAGAATATTGATTTTAGCGACAATAATATAAGTGATAAAGGGTTTGAATATTGGTTAGCGGCTCAAAAAAATGGCATTTTAAAGGAATGTAACTTCCATAATAATAAAATATATATATCCGATGAAGGGTTGCAGAAGCTGGCAACTCTCTTACCTAATGTTAACATTGAAGATTTTACTTTTACTATTGGCGTTAAGAAGATGATATTTTCGCCAAAAATTAAAAGCTTATTAATTAAGAATAAGGAAATAAGTGAAAAAAAAATTAGCCTATCTTTTTCACTTATTACAAAATTGTCCTCGGACGAATTAGATATATGGGAGGAGGTAAGCCCTAAAGTACCTCCTAAATGGGAGTTAATACCTAAAGAAAGCTCAATAACAGAGTTAGAGAGCGTACAATCAACCCCGCTTCCAACGCTTGAGAAGTGGGAGTTGAAATCGCCGGTAATATCTAAGGAAAACTTAACAATAGAGTCAGAGAGCGTACAATCAATCCCACTTTCAACGCTTGAGCCGGAACAACAACAAACTCCGATTCCGAAAGAAATCATAGTACATTTCGAACAAATACAAAAAACACCGGAACCGGAAACGATATTAAAGCCTTTACCCTCTTTCCCATTAATTCCTACGCTAAAACCCTCGGCAGGACCGGAGCAAACATCCGGAAAAGCAGCGATTGTAAAGAAAATCTTTTCTTCGTCAACAAGTACTATTAATAATTATAAAAAAACAGAGAGACCAGGAGTAAAACCTCAGGAAAATAAACCAAAGCAGGAAGTAATAGTTGAAAATAAATTCAATCAGGAAACATTATCATTGTTGGATGAGTATAATAAAAAGTTTTATTCGTTATTGAAAGAAGATAATAACAGTTTGAATAGGCAAAGTACGGAATCTAATTCTGCATTAGAGAAAACTCCTAAAGCCTTAATTATTTTAGGAAATTCAACTAATGATAAAAATATTTTAACTAATTTATTGGCTCGTAAAACTCTTGAAATAGAGAAGAGTGGAGGGAAATTAATAATGGCTCCTTCTAAGCCTTCATTTGCTCAAGATGTTGTGTCGCCTAACAAACCTGTGATCAATATAATAAAAGGGGCTGATGGTTTAATAGTTTGCGATAGTAATTATCCTAACAATAATCTTTCTAGATCAGAAGCAACTGTTAATGCCTTATATCTACAAAAAATTTTAAGAGAAGATACTAAATTTGTTTTTACCGTAGAAGATAGTAAAGATAAATTTACTAATGTGAGAGGTAGCGATTATGAAAAGGAGTTTCTAAGTCAAGTACAAAAACTTGCTATTTTACTAGAAAAAATTGAGTTAACCAAAAATAACTTTTCTTTTATTGTTACGAGTCCTCTTAGCTATAGAGAAAAGAAAGATATAATTGAGTCTATTGAGAGTATTTACAATGATTACGCCCCTAAATTAAAGAGCTGTACGGCTGAAGCGGAAAAGAATATAGTAAGGATAGAACTGAAGATTATGTCTATTCTGCGGTATTCAATTTATATTATTCCTGCTTTTTCTCATGGAGAATTAATCTTAGGGAAAGAGTTACAAACTATTTTAAGTAAATCTAACATAGCTAATAAAGATGATAAAATAACGATAAGTTCTATGAACATAGTGGAATTTTTAAGTCTGCAATCCTTCATTAAGAACGGACTACAAGAAAGCATAAATGAGATAAGTAATGCAATAAGCAAAAAGTGGCAAAATGAAAAGACCATAGTATTTAATGCGTCAAGAGGATCATATTTTAATAACATTCTAATTCCGCCTAGTATTAAAGGATTAAAGTCGCTAATAGAACTTTTTAAAAAATTATCCGATAATTCTTTGGATAAGATTGCAGATAATAATACAAAATTGTTAATATTAAATGATAAAATATATTGTGCTTTAAATAATGAACCATTAAGAAATAAAGTAAGCAATTACATAGATTATCTAAGATATTTTAAAGAAGAAAATTTAAGTAATGTAAATAGTATAAATAAGGATTACGTTTCTCCAGGCGAAGATAATTGGTTTAAAATGTTAACTGATAGAATTGCACCTGTTGGGGAAAATGTAAATGAGCAATTAGTAAAAATTTTCAAAAATAACATAAAAGCAGGTGAAGCTTCCTTTTATGCAAAATTGGGACTAGCTGTAAAAAATTTTTGTAGCTCTATAAAAAATATAAAAAAATTAGCCCCTGACACCTTAAATAGCATTTATGATTTAAAAAACATAAAATCGATTTTTGCAACGCAAGAATGGACAAAAAGTTTTATATTAATGGAGACTAAATTACTGGAAGCGTGGAAAATTTTATTTCTTAACGATAATGACAGATTAAACGATTTTATAAAATATAACATAAAAGTTTTAAATGATGTAATTATAGATCCAACCCCTGAAATATTAACTGAAATATGGCAAGGCTTCACCGGATTAGTATCGGTTACAAATATTGATAAAATCATATATGACAAGCTACTTACGGCAACAATAACACCTAATTTGGATATGAGGTTCTATAATCAACTGGAAGTGTTACTAGAATATTTTGGTAGAAAAGATAAATTAAATCTAGAATATAAGAAAAAAATGGCTGAAATTTACTGTGAAAGGGGTAGTGTAGAGCCAAATCCTCAAAAAGCAAAAAGTTTTTATGAAAAAGCTATAGAGTTTCATAAAGATAATGAACAAGCTCATAAGAAATTAGGGCAAATAGAATTCAAGAAAGGAAATTATAAGGAGGCGCTAGAGCATTATTATTATACTGATGACCTCAAAGCAGAAGAAACATCCTTTAAAAAAGTGTTAAAATGTGAAGAAGCAAAAGAACAAAATGATGAAAATTATGATAAGCATGCCCAAGTGGTGTTATGGTGTAAGCAAGCTAAATATTTTCAAAAACAACATTTACCTTTACCGAATGATGAAGTAAAAGCTTTAATACAAGCTAAAAGTATTTTAAAGGGTTTAAATTTGACTCAAGACTATTTAAGAATTACCAAAATTTGTGAGGAGATAGCTACTATACATTTAAAAACTGTAAAATACCTGGAAGAAGCGTTTAACAAGTACAAAGATGAAGCTGAAGGTTATCATAGTAAGGCAGAAGCATTCAGTAAAACTTCAGAAGGATTACACATACTTAGTGAAATAATTAATAGCTACTCATCGCCCGATAACACGCCTATAACGGGAGCAGGTAATGGATTTCCTGATAGTTAGGTAAATAATGTAGTGTGTCGTTCTTTATAGTAATTTTTAGTTATGTTGAGTGTTATTATATGAATCGAAATCCTTGTAACAAACTCCGTCATTGCAAGGGGCTGAGCTGTGCGGCAATCCAGAAATAATAACAACTTCGTCATTGCGAGCAAAGCGAAGCAATCTAGCTAACTTCATAAGATTGCCGCGTCGATGCTACGCATCTCCTCGCAATGACGGTTGAAGTATAGACGCAAGCAACTCTATTATATGAGACAATAATTTTGGATAAAATTTTATAAACATAAATATATCTTAATATATGAAAGATAAAAAGATCGAAGAAGCTGCTAAGTTGTATGAAGAAGGATTAGTTTTTTATGAATCAAAGAGTCTACGGCGTGCATATTGCCATTTTAAGGAAGCCCTTGAATTAGATCCTAACGATAAACAGATCAAAAGATACTTTCAAAGAGTTAAAGAAGATTTAGGGATGGAGGAAACAAACTCTTCAGATTTTCAATTAGTAAGAAATGAAAATTTTGCACTAACTAGTTCTGTAAAGAGTTCTTCAGATTTTGTAACACGTGCAGAGTTTGCAGGAGTAATGTACAAAGTAGCAAATAAATTTGCGGATAATGACCAAGCTATAGAGGCGATAAACCAAGCTTTAGGGGAGGTAATAAGAACAGTAGATAATCAACAAGAAATATTAGACATAATTGGAGGAACTCGAGAAGCTGCCGTAATTAAAGCTATTACGAGACTTAAAAATGAGAATCTAGAATTATACAAATATTGCCAAACATTTCATTATACTATAGTAAATTTATTTGAAGCCTATAAGATTTTAGGTACTAACATAGTAGCTGCAGAACTTAATAAATTTGAAGGAATGCAGTGTAAAGCCGTAAAGATATGGGCGTGCTATCTAGCTAATGGTGCAGAAATGGCTACTACCTTTTTTCTTCCGGCTCTTGGCCCTTTTATATGTTCAGCTCATGAATTTAGTGCTACTGTATATGAATATACGATAGGCAGAAAAGTTGAAAATCGTACAGAATGTATAAATAAAATTAGAGCAGAGAAATTTGAATTCACGAATAAAATGTATATAGAGTTAGGAGAGCTTGCTTTAGCAATAACTGACACAAACAGAGATAGAATTTTAAATCCACTTATAAAAGATAAAAAGCAACTAGCTCCTCTATCTTATCTAAAGCAAAAAATATTTGGTGTTCTTTCTTCGAATAAAGAAGAGGCACCTGTCAAATTAGCTGCTGAGGATGTCAGTCTTTTTTTAACGTATTTATTCAAGAATCATGAATCAATATTGGAAAATAAGAAGGTATTTTTTTGTAAGCAAATACAAACTATTTTAAAGAGTTCAACTAATTTATTAACAGATACATACAAAGAGGCTTTAGAAAGTTTTGAACCTATAAAATTAATAGAAAATATTATTCCTAAGAGTGATTTATTAGAAATAGAAGTTCAAACTCTACGAGGAAAATGGGCTACTGAAAAAGGCTATTTCAGTACAACACTGGGAGTAAGTGACTATTTCAAAGAAGATTATATTAAAAAAATTTGCAAAAATAATATTTTATCTTGGAAGGGTGATTTAGCAAGACTAGCAATATTGAACAAAATGTTTGAAGTTTTAGCTAATAGCCAAAATCTCGAATGTTTAATAGAAGTAAATAAACATTATCCTCATATAATTAAGGATATGCTAGTTCTTTTTCCCAAACATGAAATAGCTAAAAAATTTATTGAAAATAATCAACTGTTATTAAGTGACCAGAGTTTTAACGCTCAGCAACTACAGTTGGAAAATGGTAATGATTCTTCTAGCGATGATTCTTCTGAGGGATTCTATGTAGTTCCGCTCGCAGGCTAGAGGCGACATTATTGCGTAGATAGATTTTACTGCGTCATTGTAAGTCGGTATTATTGCGTGGATACCCCAACCGTCATGGCTCACGACTAAAAGGAGCGCGGCAACCTTATGAGAAATTAGATTGCTTCGCTTCGCTCTCAATGACGAAGTTATTATTATTTTTAGATTGCCACGGAAATAGCTAGCATCTCCTTGCAATGACGGTATTTTTTGTCCCGATTCCAATTCACGCAACAATATTGACTAGAGATACCCACAATCAGAAGGTTAAAATATGGCTCGTATTATATCATATTATGACCGCCGTTGATTGATAGAGTTTCCCCTGTGATAAACCCCGCATTTTCATCGGTTAAAAACTCTACGGCTCTGGCTATTTCTTCCGGTTCCCCAAGTCTTTTCATCGGAATTGTAGAAACTATTTTTGCTAATACGTCCTCAGGTATTAGCCCGACCATTTCCGTTCTGACATAACCCGGAGCAATACAATTAACGGTGATATTTTTAGAAACTGATTCTTTAGCTAGCGCTTTGGTAAAGCCGATAAGTGCAGCTTTGGCGGCGCAGTAATTAGTTTGCCCCACTTGACCGGCTTGAGCATTGATAGAGCTGATATTAACGATGCGACCGTAATTTTGGTTACGCATTTGCGCAATCACGCTACTCGACATATTAAAACAGGAATTAAGATTAACGTTAATAACGTCATGCCAGTCTTTTTGAGTCATTTTATGTAGCATTCCATCTTTGGTAATACCTGCATTATTAACCAAAATACTTACCGGCTTTCCGTATTCCTCTTCAATTTCTTTGATTGCTTGTTGGCATTCATCATAATCTGCCACATTCCACTGTTTAGATATTATTGCATGTTTTTCAAGCATTTCTTTAGCGGCATTATGATTACTAAAAAAATTGGCTACCACTGTAAAACCTTTATTTTTTAATGCAATAGCAGTAGCTTTGCCTATTCCTCTTGTACCGCCTGTTATTACTGCAACTCTTGACATTCTTTCTCCTTAAATTAAATTTCAGTAAATATAAATGATTCTTAACTTTTGTGTAATAATAAATATAAAATTATTTATCTTATTTGTCTTTCTTTTGTATTTTTTACGGCAGATACCGGGCTTATTGAAGGCTTAAACGGCGGTGGTGAAGACTGTATAATTTTCTTTTTTTGCACTGCTATATTTTTAATCGGAGTTGTAACTGATTCTTGAGGATGATTTTTTTCATACTCCTTATCGTGTTTTTTATCTACTCCCTTTTTATCTCTAATTTTATTTGTTTTAGCTGTTATTTCCTTTATAAGAGTGAGCAATTCTTTTCTGCTTTTTGGAATACCTGCTTTATTTTCTCCTTTTGTTCCGTAACACCCGATAGTAGCGCCGCCGGCATAAATACTACCTGCCTGCTCGGCAGCATGACCGTTGTTGAGTACGTGTTTATCTACCTCGTCTATCGGTATGTTTAATCTTTTGGTAATCGCTTGAGCTGTTTGATTATGCGTCTTAAGAGCGGTTCTATCCTTACCGCTAGCACACATGGTTAATATTTCTTCTTTAGGTATCTTACTTAAAGGTCCGTCTTTAATATTAGTTATTTTTTCTGTTAGAGCATTAAGTGCAGTTGATATTTTAAGGTTAATATTTTCCTTATCACCAAATATACGTACAGGCACATCAGCTTTTTCAACATCATTTTTTAAGTTTACTGCTTCTAATAATATTTTAGCGGTTTTCTCATCTATTTTTTGCGAGTTCCATAGCTTAGTTACTAACTCTTTTGCGTTACCTTTAGGCTTATTAAGACCCAAAATTTTACTCAATGTTCCTTGTGGTTTAAGATGAGTTTTAATGTCATCAAACTCTTGTCCTTCTAGTGTGCTAGCTATTGTACTAAGCGTGCTTTTAACACCGCTAAAATCGTTAGCATAGGACGATAATCTAAAACTATTAAAAGCAGTATTAGTAATTTTACTCTCTGTTTGAGCCATTGCTTGTTGAGTTTGCTTAACAATCTCTGGGTCATCTCCCCATCCTACAGGTCCGGAATTTAAAGTATTTGCATGAAGTCGTTTATTTCCTATGAATTCTTTAGCTTGTCTAGCATTTTGGTTGGCAATTTCTTGCCTAGAATCTTCATCATACGAAAGCGAAGCTAATGTACCTGCATGTTTAGATGTAAGTAATGGTTCAAAATTTTTACCGTCTTCATCAGCTATTGCGGTAATTTTCTCAAAAGCGTTTTTCATACCGACAATTTGCCGCAATTGGGTAGGAATAACATGGTTGCCGGCGTTTATTGTTTCAGCATATTTATTGACCAGCTTTCTTTCCCAAACTGGCATTTTTGTAAACCATTTCTTATCAGCTCTGTTTTGATATTCTTGCTTTTGCTCTTCCGTTAGTCCTTTTAATGCTACTTCTGCTTCAATTACCGTATGATTTTTACCTTGCTTATCGGTTACTTTTGAAAGTGTTACAATGTTACAATGCTCATCGTTAAAATTTTGAAAATCCTTAGCAACATTTAATTTTTTATGTGCGTCTTTAATACCGTTTTCACTTAGTAATTTGGCAACCCCGTCAATCTCATCTTGCATATTTTTGGAAATGCTAGCTTGAGATTCTTTCATATTCAGGGCATTAAAACTATTGATAAATTTTACTGCTTCTTTATTTAATTGCGACACAAGTTCAGGTTTATTTTCACCCTCTGCTATATCTATCGCTCCTCTGATAGCATTTAAATATTGCATCTCAAAGGCTTCAGTACCTAAGACACGTGATTCGTTTGGATTATTACGACCGTCACGTATCAATATAGGAGTACTGCCGTCTTTACCCTCAATTTTAGTAAGCGTTATACCGGTTTTTTCTTCTCGTAAAATTTCTAAACCTTGTAATGCTTCGCTAAAATTACCTTTTTCAATAGCTTCTTTAATTTTTTCTCTATTAGTTTCTAAAGGTTTGACATTATCAGGATTTTTTAGATATTCTTGAGTTTGTACTAAAAGAACTTCTTTATTTTTATCCGCTTGCTCTTTTAAAGACTGCGCCATAATTTAAACTCTTTTGTAAGTTTATAAATCCTTGTATTCTTAGTTTAAGATAATTATATAAAGATAATCTAATGAAAATATTTAATCTTATTAATTAAAATATATTATTTATATGAATATTGATAAATTTACTGCACATGCTAAATCAGTGATAACAAGTAGCCAATCTATTGCCGCTAAAAACGATCATCAACAAATATTACCATTACATATATTAGCTAGTCTTTTAAGTGAAGAAACTGGAGTTATCGCAAGCCTTATTAATATAACTGGCGGTAACTTGCATAACCTTAATGATAATTTACAATTAGAGCTAAATAAAGTACCAAAAATACAGATAGAAGGTGGCGGACAGATTTATTTTGCCACCGAAAGCCTGAAATGTCTGGAAAAAGCCGCGAGCCTTGCAAAAGATAATGGTGACAGCTTTATAACGATTGAGCGTATTCTTGAAGCATTAACCTATGATAACGGTGTAGCCGGCAAGCTCCTTGCGAATGCCTTAATAACTAATAAAAAAATTGCCGCTGCGATTTTACAACTTAGAAAGGGTAAAAAAGCTGATACCGAATCGGCAGAAAATAGTTATGACGCTCTTAAAAAATATGGCAGAGATGTTACTGAGCTTGCAGAAAACGGCAAATTAGACCCAATAATCGGTAGAGATGAAGAAATCAGAAGAACGGTGCAAGTATTATCACGCAGGATGAAAAATAACCCTGTGCTTATAGGTGAACCCGGTGTCGGTAAGACCGCTATCATTGAGGGGCTTGCACAAAGAATTTTTAGTAAAGACGTGCCGGAAACTTTGGTTAATTGCCGTATTATCGAGCTGGATATGGGGGCACTTATTGCTGGCGCTAAATATCGAGGTGAGTTTGAGGAACGGCTTAAAGCGGTACTTGGGGAGATTAAGGAAGCCGGCGGTGAGATTATTTTATTTATCGATGAACTACATTTGCTAATCGGTACCGGTAAAACGGATGGGGCAATGGACGCCTCTAATCTCTTAAAGCCGATGTTGGCGAGAGGTGAATTACATTGTATAGGTGCAACTACTTTAGATGAATATCGCAAATATATCGAGAAAGATGCAGCATTAGCTAGAAGATTTCAGCCTGTTTATATTAGCGAGCCGACAGTTGAGGATACTATTTCCATACTTCGAGGTATTAAAGAGAAATATGAGCTACATCATGCAGTTAGAATTTCCGATAGTGCAATAGTTGCAGCAGCTACTTTATCAAATCGTTATATTACCGATCGTCATTTGCCTGATAAAGCAATTGATTTAATTGATGAAGCTTGCAGTAGATTAAAGATTGAATTATCAAGTAAACCAGAGGAGTTAGACGAGCTTGACCGTCGTATTATTCAGATAAAAATGGAACTAGCTGCCTTAAGTAAGGAAAATGATGAGCATTCGAAAAAGAAAATTACTCATTTAACAGAAGAGCTAAATAAGCTTGAAGCAGCTTCGTATGATATGACGGCAAAATGGCAAGCGGAAAAGTCAAAAATGCAGCTTGAACAAAAATTAAAAGAGGAGTTGGAAAAAGTAAAAGGGGAGTTAGAGCGTGCCGAGAGAAGCGCAAATTTAACTAAAGCAAGCGAATTAAAATATGGCGTTATTCCGGAATTAATAAAAAAGATTAAAGAAATAGAGTTAAACGGCGGAAAAAATGTTTTAAAAGAAGTAGTATTAGAGAGCGATATAGCAAATATTATTTCCAAGATTACCGGTATTCCTATCGACACGATGTTATCTAGTGAACGTGAGCGGTTACTTGTTATGGAACAAAAGTTAAGAGAGTCGGTAATCGGACAGGATGAAGCGATAAAAGGCGTGAGTGATGCAGTTCGTAGATCACGCGCAGGGATTCAGGATATTAACCGTCCACTTGGCTCATTCTTATTTTTAGGTCCGACCGGTGTCGGTAAAACCGAATTAACTAAAGCACTTGCGTATTTTCTTTTTGATGATCGTAATGCAATTTTACGTATTGATATGTCGGAATATATGGAGAAGCATGCTATTTCAAGGTTAATCGGTGCACCTCCTGGTTATATCGGTTATGATCAGGGAGGCGTATTAACCGAAGCGGTACGTCGCCGTCCTTATCAGGTAATATTATTTGATGAAGTTGAAAAAGCTCATCCGGATATTTTTAATATCATGCTACAAATATTAGATGAGGGCAGGCTAACTGATAGCCAAGGCATCACGGTTGATTTTAAAAACACTATTATTGTTCTAACTTCTAATCTCGGTGCAGAGATATTAGTAAATCAGAAAGAGGGCGAAGATACATATAAAGTAAAAGATCAAGTTATGGAATATGTGCGAACCGTATTTAAACCAGAATTCTTAAACAGGTTAGACGAGATTATATTATTCCATCGCTTAAACCGTGATAATATTCACGATATAGTTAAAATCCAGCTAGAAAATTTAAAGAAAATTTTATTACAGCAAAATATAACGTTAGAATTCGACGAGCCAGCTTTGAATTATTTAGCCGAAAAAGGTTACGACCCGAGTTTTGGAGCAAGACCTTTAAAACGCCTCATCCAGCGAGAAATACAAAATAACTTAGCTAAGATGATTTTAGCAGGTGAAGTAACTAGCGGTATGAATGTTAAAGTAACAATACAAAATAACGAGTTAAGTATAGTGTTATGATTTTGATGTCATTCCTGCTGCTCCTTATGTCATTCCCGTGAAAACAGGAATCCAGAAAGTATTTAAGCAAATTATATAGTAAATTTTATATAATTTTTGTTTATTTTAAGTGTTTTTCTGGATTCCCGCCTGCGCGGGAATGACATTGCGTGGACTGGCATCCTTACAAAAAACCCCGTCATTGCGAGGAGAAACGCAGTTTCGACGCAGCAATACAAAGAAAATTTAAGCCACGCAACAATGCCGCGCTTTCGTGAAAATGATATACGATTTATTTCTCATCCTCTTCGTAAATTTGCTCTACTACCCCGTCAAGCCCCATTAAAAATGTATAAACTTTAAGGTTAGAAAATTTTTCATTAATTATTTTTCGCGCCTTATTTAGAATTTCTGCATGAGCAGCCGTTTCTTCTTCCTCAGTTTTTAGATACTCCTCGCCAATTAAAAGCTTATAAGCTCCACATTCACGATGATCAAGAAAAATAACCTGTTTAATATTATGTAGTTTTTGTAAAAGCTCAATAACATCTTCAATTGTTTTGCCCCAGTAAGGGTATTGATCATTAACTAAAGCAAGTGATGAACCGGGAAGTGACACCTCATCATAATCATCTAGCAAGTTTAATTTATTCATAAACTCTACAGTTTCATCTCGTAAACGAAAATCCACACAGGAAATAAGAAGCGTAGAAGCCTGATTAAGCACCTTAAGATGCTCGTTACTTACTTTTACTTTTAAAACCTTTTGATCGGAAAGAGCATTTTTATTATCGGCACAAAGATTGAAACTCGTTAACATAATTAACCTTAAAATTAAATATTTTATATATATATAGCACAAAATGCTTTTATTTAAAAATATTTACTACATGCTTTAAAATAAGAGTAACCTGTTATAATCGTTAAGAAAGCAGCAATCCATAAAAGTATTTCTCCGAATAAATCCATGTAAGCAATCCCGGAGCCTTTTGAACCTAATGTTAATATCGATAAAGCAAACATTTGCAAAAATGTTTTGACTTTTGCAAGCCGTGATACCGGCACGCTTACTTTAACTAATGCTAAAAATTCCCGCAAACCACTAACTAAAAATTCTCTAGCTAAAATTAATAAGCACGGAACTTCCCCAACCATATCTTTTTTTAATAACATTATAATAACACAGCCGACTAATATTTTATCTGCTATAGGATCAAACATTCTGCCAAAATTTGAAATTAAATTAAATTTCCTGGCTATATATCCATCAAAAAAATCAGTAATACTGGCTAAAATAAATAAAATTGCCCCAAGCTTATGAGCAAAGGGATTATCCAGATAAAAAGTCATTACGATAATCGGAATAACCGTAATTCTAGCTATCGTTAGGTAATTCGGTAAATTTTTATCAATTTTCATCAATTAATAATTTCTATTTGTCATAAAGATATGTTGTTTTTGCAAGGCTTTGGCGATGCTGTATAGATTTTTCAACGTCATTACGAGGAGCGTAGCGATGTGGCAATCTGGACAATAGTCATCCTGAATTTATTTCAGGATATTTTTACCAGAGAGGCTAAAACAAGTTCAGCATGACAAAAACTAAATTGCCGCGTCGTGGCTATCGAATCTCCTCGCAATGGACGACTAAAATTCGATCCACGAACCAAGACCTTCACGGGCAAGACCTTCACGGGAATGACATAGAATATGCTTTACTACGGCCCCAATCGTTCTTGCAATTAACTACTTATCTAACCTATTAATATAATATTGCTGAATTATAGATAAAATATTATTCCAGGACCAGTAAATTAACAGCCCCGCCGGGAAGCTGCTAAACATTACCAAGAAAATTAACGGCATAAACTTCATTACCTGAGCCTGTACCGGGTCAGCAGGTTGCGGGCTCATTCTTTGTTGCAAAAACATGGTTAGAGCCATTAAAATAGGCCAGGCTCCAATCATTAAGAAGCTAGGCGGTGAGAAGGGTATTAACCCGAATAAATTAAAAATTGTAGTAGGGTCGGGCGCCGATAAATCCTTAATCCAGCCGTAAAACGGTGCTTGCCGCATTTCTATAGTTACATATAACACTTTATATATCGAGAAAAACACCGGAATTTGTACAAGTATCGGTAGACACCCCGCTACCGGATTTACTTTTTCTTTTTTATATAACCCCATAATTTCCTGATTCAAGCGTACTTTATCCTCGCTATATAAAGCTTTTATACGATCAACTTCCGGTTGTAAATTCTTCATTTTTTTCATTGAACGATATGATTTATTAGCTAAGGTAAACATTAATAGCTTAATAATAACGGTAACAATTAATATACTAATGCCGAAATTACCGACATAACGATAGAAAAAATTCATCGCATAAAAAACAGGTTTAGTTATAATATAAAACCAACCGAAATCAATAGCTCTATCAAATAACTTAATGTTATATTGTTTTTCATATTTATCAAGCAAATCAACTTTTTTTGCTCCGGCAAAAAGCTTATGAGAAATAGTAAAATTTTGACCTGCTTTTATAATTTGTATAGGAGAGATAAAATCTACCTGAAATTTCTCCATTCCCTGGCTGGCAGCATAATTAAAGTTGGAACTATATTGACTTACTTTGTCAGGAATCAAGGAAGCAAGCCAGTATTTATCAGTAATTCCTATCCAATCTACAATACCGGGCGCAAATTTTTCACTCTTCTTATCTTTAATAGTATCGTAGGAATATTCTTCAAGATTTTCATTAATACAACCAATTGGACCTTGATGTAGTATATTGACGGCTTTTTCAGATGAAATATATTTACGGTTAATTAAACCATAAGACTGAACAGGAATATCGTTGTTGCCGTTATTAACTATAGTGTGTTCTATATTAAATAAATAGTTATCGTCCAAACTAATAGTGGCTAGAAATTTAATACCGTCCTTATTTACCCAAAATAAATTAACCTGGCTGGTCGGAGTGAGTAGATTACCGTCGCTATGCCAGACAGTTTCGCTATTCGGCAAATCCACGTCGCCCACGTTGCTTACCCAACCGGTTTCAACAAAATAGGCATTTTCTGAAGTAGCAGGCGCAAACAATACTACATCAGGACTATCTTTTGACAAATCCTGCTTATATTTACGTAAAATTAAATCATCAAACCGAAGTCCTTTTAATGAAATAGAGCCGGTAAGCAAACCGGATTCTATCTTAATACGTTTCGAAGAAGCTGCATCTTCAGTCTTAAGCTCAGGTTCTACTAACTGTATCTGCTGTTTTTTTAAATTTTCTATTTTTTTAGTATATGTTGCCTGTTGCTGAAGCTTTTTTAATCTTGGTTTTTCATAAAAATACTGCCAACCGAAAATAATGCTTAACGACAATACAACTGCCGCTACTAAATTAATTATGTTATGATTCATTCTAAAGTCTTTAGTTGTTCAATATTTATAGTTTGAGTTTTATATTATTTATATAAAATAATCAAGGGATTTACCATTAATTGCATTTGATATCACTCTCAAGAAAAAAGATAATGACATAAAATGTGCTTTAACTTATTTGCACAAAAAATTATACCTTAACCACTCTATTTATCCCTACATTTTGAAATATTGTTAAGTTAAATTCTGGTAATACAGAAATCAAATGCTCAAAAATATTGCCCTGTATATTTTCATAACCGACTGTACCGACCTCTTTAACAAAAATATATATCTCAATCGGTAAGCCGTTAATTGTCGGTGCAAGCTGCCTTACTAAAAAAGTAAAGCCTTCCTGGTATATGGCAGGGTTGGCTTTCAAATATTCGTGTATGTATAGTTTAAATACTTTAAGATTGGTCAAATCTTTATTTTCACTATTAAGATTAATATTATCAATTACATTTTTTGAGAGATAAGGCGATTTTTTTAATTCCTGTAAAATAGTAGTATCACAAAAATTAATAGTTGACATATTAATATTAAGAACTCGCTGAATCCTTCTGGCTCCCGCTTCGCTAATTCCACGGTAATTAGTTACATTAGTATTAATGATGTTATAAGTTGGAATAGTCGAGATAGACTGGTCAAAATTTCTAACGCTTACTACCGAAATAGTAATTTTTTCAACAGTTCCTTCAACATCGCCGACACGTATCCAATCACCAATATTAATTAGGCCTTGAACAGTAAGCTGTACACTGGCAAGTAAACCTAGAACAGTGTCTTTAAAGACAAAGGTTAATAAAGCTGCCGCTGCACCTAAGCTTGTTAAAAATGTACCGAGTGAAATATTTAAAAGATAGGAAATAGTTACGATGATTGCGATAGATATTACTAATATCTTTAATATCTGGAAGTATAAAGTAAAAGGCGCAGTCCTCGAAGTAGTTTTTATTTTACGTTGATAAAGATCGGTGGCAGCATCAGTAACGGCTAATAGTAACATTGTGATGGATACGCTAGTATATAATATTACTACGGTATCCTTGGCGCCTGTTAATATATGAGAGCCAAAGGAAGTCGGCTTGAAAATATTACCCCAGAATATAAAATAAATTCCAAGTAAACTATGGAGTAAATAGCGAAATATAGCATATTTTCCTAATATTTTTTCATAATCGTCGTGATGATGCTTGGCCATATAATTTCTGATAGGCGCAAAAACCAATTTTTTAATAATAAAAATTAAAGGAAGGAGAGAAAGAAACATAATAATTAACATTATAATTTCAGCACCGAGTTTATCGTATAAATCTATAAAATATTGCATATTATTACCGTTATTATTATGGTTGTATAATTGGTTAACTAGAAGTATTAATATGTTATTTCCGCCTTTGGTTAGAAATAATATATTTGTAAAATATATATCTTGACTAAAATTTTATATTTTTCAACTAAAATTTCTTTTTTTATGATTTTTCCGAATATTAACCCAATTCTTTTTTCTATAGGTCCGCTTGCTGTTTCCTGGTATTCGCTTTCTTACGTTATGGGTATTTTACTTGGATGGTGGTACGCGGGTAAAATTATAAGAAAATTTGACCTTATAATTACTAAAAAAAATTTAGATGATTTTGTTACCTTTGCCATTATCGGCATAATAATAGGGGGGCGTCTTGGTTATGTTTTGTTATATAACCCGCATAAATATTTAGCAAACCCGATTGAGATTTTAAAAACTTATGAAGGAGGAATGTCTTTCCACGGCGGTACTATCGGGCTAGTTATTGCTGCTTATTTTTTCTGCAAAAAATATAATATTAGCCTGCTAAGCCTTGCGGATATTATAGCAACTATTGCACCGATTGGGTTATTTTTCGGTAGAATAGCCAATTTTATCAACGGGGAATTATACGGTCGAGTAACTAACTCTTCTTTAGGAGTGATTTTCCCAAACAGTGATTTACAACCTCGCCATCCCAGTCAGTTATATGAAGCATTTTTTGAAGGTTTTATATTATTTCTAATTTTAGCTTATTCGGTATTTAAATATAAAACTATTAAAAAACAGGGTTTAACTTTTGGTATATATTTAGTAGTTTACTCTCTTTTTCGGATAATTATTGAGATATTCAGAGAGCCGGATATACAAATCGGCTTTATTTTTGATACGCTAACAATGGGACAAATTTTGTCATTTCCTATGCTATTGTTGGGTATATACTTAATTACACTGAAAATAACTTGCAAAACTTAAGTTTGCTGTATATACTTGTTTATACGATAAACTATTAAATAATATTATGCAGACTCAAATTCAAAAATGGGGAAATAGCTTAGGAATTAGAATTCCTAAATATTTAACTGGAAAACTACATTTAAAACAAGGTACCTTTGTTAATTTAAAAATAACTGGCAATCATTTAATTATTAGTGCTGAAATATCAGAATTAGATACATTACTAAATAATATTACTGATTCTAATCGCCATCATGCAGTATTAAATGACGATGATATTAAAGGTAATGAATTATGGTGACATATATACCTGAAAGGGGAGATGTAGTATGGCTTGATTTTGAACCACAAAAAGGCAAAGAGATTCAAAAGACACGACCAGCTGTAGTTCTCAGCCCCTACAAATATAATCTTAAAAGTGGTCTTGCCTTATTTGCCCCTATTACTAGCCAGGTTAAAGGTTATCCATTTGAAGTAAAAATAGGCTTTGAGCAGATAAACGGAGCAGTATTATGCGATCAAGTTCGATCTATGGATTGGAAAGCACGCAAAGCGAATAAATTTCTGATATTAGATAAAACGCTTATAAACGAGATACTGTCTAAATTGAAATTATTGTTAAGTTAAACACAATGTCGATCGAGTGGAGAATAAGACAGTTTATTAAAGAAAACGGTTATATTAGTTGCGATCAATTAATGCGTGAAGTACTTTCTTCAGGCCCGTCTTCTTATTATCAACATACTGATATGTTAGGTACAGATGGAGATTTTCTAACCGCTCCTGAAATTTCTCAGTTATTCGGTGAAATTATTGGTTTGTGGTGTATAAAGGAATGGCAAAAAATCGGTTGTCCTTCACGAATTAGTATTATAGAACTTGGCCCGGGTAGAGGGCTATTAATGCGTGATTTACTTCGTGTTGCAAAGTTAGTACCGGAATTTTATCAAGCCATAACAATAGAATTAATTGAAATTAACCCCAATTTTATTACAAATCAGCAAACAAATTTGCAAGATATAAATTTGCCGATTAATCATCATTTATTTGTAGAAAATATAGCAAAAACTCCTGCTATAATAATCGCTAACGAATTTTTTGATGCAATACCTATAAAGCAGTATATTAAGGTTAAAGAATTATGGTATGAGAGGGTATGTACTGTAGAGCCGCTAGATAATCAAATCAAATTTGATAAAATAGCCATTAATAAAAATTTACAGGATTATCTATTACAAACTCATGTAGAGGCAAATGACGGCGCAGTTATGGAAGAATCTTACGATTCCATAAAAATTATGCAATTTATTAGCGATCATCTAAAAAATTTAAGCGGAAGTTGTCTGGTTATAGATTACGGTTATGACATAAATCCAAATTACAGAACCAGAAATCAATATAACTCAACTATTCAGGCTATAAAAAATCATAAATATCATCCCCTTCTTGAAAATTTAGGTAAGGCCGATCTTTCGGCACATGTTGATTTTTATGCTTTAAAATCTGTAGCAAAAAATACCGGTTTACATATAATCGAAACAATATCGCAGCGAGAGTTTCTTACCCAAAACGGTATTTTATTACGTAGTAAGATATTACAGGATAAAATTGCTCCAGCTCAGGCAAAAATAATAGAGCGGCAAGTAAATAGATTAATTTCTCCAGATCAAATGGGAACATTATTTAAAATACTACAAATTAGTAGTCACGATTAAGCGTATTTTTGTGTGGATACTTTAACCGTCATTGCGAGGAGTGGCGATAGCAACAACGCGGTAATCTAATAAAAATATTATATAATGTTATTATTTTCTAGGCTCTGTGCACCTAATTGAATTATTTTAATTAGGTGCACAGAGCCTAGATTGCCACGTCTCTACGCTCCTCGCAATGACGCGCGAAGTATTTTAGATTGCTGCGCTTCCTTCGGTCGCTGACGATTTAGGTATCCATGCAGCAATAACTCCGCAAACGATGTTTAATACCATGAAAAACACCCTTTTAACTTAAAAACTAAAATTTATGATTGTACTTGGCATTGATCCAGCGCTTACTAATCTCGGGTGGGGGATAATTAGCAAAGAAGCTACAAAATTAATATATATAAATAGCGGTGTCATAAAAACTAATAGTAAGGATACTATTGATATGAGACTTGCTTTTATTACTTCTTGTTTAGAAAAAGTAATATTAGAATACAAACCAGAACTGGTAAGTTTGGAAGAAATTTTTGTTAATATGAATAAAAAAACGTCTTTAAAGCTTGGTTATGCACGAGGTGCTATTATGGCACTTATTGGTAAGCATAATATTGATTTTCATGAATTTAAACCTAATACGGTGAAAAAAACGGTAACAGGTTATGGGCATGCAGAAAAACATCAGATTTTACATATGATTAAACTCCTTTTGCCCGGTACTTCTTTAATTACTAATGCCGATGAAGCCGATGCGGTCGCGATTGCTTATACTGCACTGGTAATGAGAATTTAAAGTAAGTTTACGGAGGACAATTAATGTTATGGTCAGTACCACAATTATCTTGATTATTGAGAATAGTAAAGCTACTCTAATAAGGAAGATATTTAGTTTAATAAATGTATAATATTATGAAAAATATAAGATTGTGGTTTGTAGTTGTTAGTATATTTTTCGTTCATAGCAATGTTTTGGCTGAACAAAAATTAGTACGAATCGGCTCCGGTTCTATTTTAAAAGGTTATTACTCGATAGGACTTGATTTATGTAAAACTATTAAACTTACTAATAAAGATATTAAATGCGAGGTAGTTCCGACAAGCGGAGGAGTAGAAAATTTAAAATTACTAAAAGAAGGGAAAATAGATTTGGCCTTAGTACAGGCGAATATTGCGGTAGAAGCTTTTGAAGGGATAGGATATTATGACAAACAGGAAAAAATGCAAAATTTCCGGCAAGTGTTAAATTTATATGATGAATATTTTACTGTTATTGCTAAAGATGATGATAAAATAAAAGTCTTTGCTGATATTGAAGGTAAAAGAATATCTAATGGGCCTTCATTTTCTAGTAGCAATATTACCTATGATGCAGTACGTAAATTATACAATTTTACAAAAGAACCGATAGATGTTGATATTAATTACGAAGATTCCATTAAGAAATTTTGCAATAAGGAAATTGATGTTATAATGATGATGGTAGGACATCCTAATCCTTTGATAAGTCTTATTGCTAATAGCTGTGAAGTTGATTTTGTTGCCATTGAAAATGCTAGGATAACCGAGTTAATAAAAACTAATAGAGCTTTCCGTAAGGGAGTATTGCATAAAGAGTTATATCCCGGGATTACCGAAAATCAAAATACGGTTATCGTGCCGGCAATTTTAGTTACAAGAGAAGACATAGAATTCGAATTGCTAGATAAATTTATCGGTGCATTTCATCGAAATGTTGCAAGTTTTAAACATTCAAATTATCTGTTACAAAATTTGGATATTAAATATTTTGCTGATACTAATAATTTTGTTTTACCAAAGCACGAAGCAGTTAGAAATAGAAAATAAATTATAAAAAAATATTTATGTATAAAAATATTATTATACCGATAGATTTAGTAGATGAAAAATCTATTAAGGCAATATTACCGAAAGCATTAACTTTCGTTACTACTTTTCAGGCCAAATTACATTTTATATATGTGATTTCTGATTTTGGTATGAAGATGGTGGAAGATTATTTGCCAAAAAACTGGGTTAAGGAGCAGAAAGAAAAACATCGAAAACAGGTACAGGAACTAATAAAAAAATATGTGCCAGATGAAATTGAAGCTGATTATTATATCGGACGCGGGGCGGTTTATGACGAAATAATTCAATATTCTAGCAAGGTAGAAGCAGATTTAATAATTATCTCGGCAGTAAGACCGCAATTAAGGGATTATATGCTTGGACCTAATGCTTCCAAAATCGTTCGTCATTCTGCTATTTCTGTTTTGGTAGTAAGAGACGAGTAAATAACAGTTTATTGGTACTTTGGGCCGAATCAAAAGTGAGCGAGCAACGAAAGCCTGGATGTTAATCAATTTGTTGGATATATAAGCTAATAACTCAGGATTAGCATATCCTTATTTATTTCAAAACTTTTAAAACGCTGAAGTACCGACATACCGAGTAATGAAATATCTAACCCCCCTGCTCCTATGTGTCCCTCAACATTTTTAAATACTCTACCGATTGTTACACTATCTAATGTTATAGGAGCAGCTTTACTTTCGCCGTTGGCGGTAAGATAGACTCTATTGTAATTTAATTTTGATAAATCAAATCCTAATTTTTTAGCATCCTGCACTGTTAAAGCCACATCGCTTGCGCCGGTATCGATCATAAATTTGATTTTGATATTATTTACAAAAGCATCGATATAAAAATGTCCGTCACTACTACGGGCTATAACGATTTCACCTTGCCGGTTAACCCAGCTATACGAAGGGATTAATACCGATAATACTCGCTGACTTGCATAAGTTAATTCAAATCTAAAAGCATAACCGATTATTATTACTAAAAAAATAATTCCCCAGCCTGATAATTGCAGGAAAAATTTTCGCAGGTTATTTTGACTAAAAAAGCTATATATAAAACTAATCAATATTATTACTGATGAAAAAAATGCTACAAAATTTTGAGAATCATCAAAAAACTTCGGAAATTTTTCATCTATAAACTTATATAGAATTGAAATAGCAAATATACCAATACAGAAAATAAGAATTGATTTTATAAGGTTTTTACTTATCATAATTTTTATTTTGGTGTTATTTTAATCTTCTATGCTATTCCTGCCTTTAGCTAGGAATGATATAAAAAATACTCCCCACGTAACAATTTTCCACAAGAATAATAGTAACTACTCATTTTCCTAAATATATTGCTCATATGAAATGAAGGAGTGGTAGACGAAGATCAACTTCAAGAAGAGGAATCGGTCTATAAGTCGAGGAGCGCAGCGTATACTTATACGTGAGCACCGCAGAACTTATAAGACGACGTAGCCAATTTTTGAAGTTCATCGAGTCTCACATTAAATCGCCAATATTTTCTAAAAATAACCTAGCTCGATGCGATGCTGGTTTAGTAAAAAACTCTTTAACCGGTTGGTTAGCTAAAATTTGCCCTTGATCCATGAAAATTATCCGATCGGCTATAGATTTAGCAAATTTAAGATGATGGGTTACGACTATCATCTTTATTTGTTTTTTTAATAAAGAGATATTTTCTATAACATCTTTAATATTTTCTGGGTCTAACGCCGAAGTAGGCTCGTCAAATAAAATAATTTCGGGATTCATCATTAAAGCCCTTATGATTGCTACTCTTTGTTTTTGTCCTCCGGATAGACTAGTCGGGAAATAAGCAATTTTTTGTTTTAAACCAAATTTCCCGAGTAACTCCTCTGCTTTAATTATAGCCTCGTCTTTCGGCATTTTTAAAACATTTACCGGTGCATAAATTAAATTATCTCTAACATTTAAATGCGGAAAAAGATTAAAGTTTTGAAAAACCATTCCAACTTTTAGCCGCAATTTTCTTCTATCTTTCGGTAGTAATTTTTTATCATCAACCAATAAGTAACCGTTACTCGGTTCTTCCAAATTATTTAAAACACGCAGTAAGGTTGACTTGCCACTACCGGAAGGACCGATTATGACAGTTGTTTCTTTTTCACTAAAATCTACGGTAATGTTCTTAAGAGCATAAGCCTTACCGTAACGCTTACAAACTTTATCAAGAGCTATCATCAGCTAAACCGTAAATTTATAGCCGTCATAAAGCGGCTTAATGTTAGGGGGCAATATTTCTGTAATTTTATGATAATCAATTGTGTGGCGCATATTAGTTAATAATATTTGTTTGGGTTTATATATTGCATTCCATTCTAGAACCTTATCAAGTCCTGCATGATTTGCATTTGATGTATAATCCATACAATCAATAATCCATATGTTTATATCTTTTAAAAATTTTTCCGACTCAGGTGGAAAATCATTTACATCCGGAGAATAAACAAAATCCCCTATGCGCAAACCTAAGCTATCGATTGCTCCGTGATTCTGCTTAAAAAATTGTATTTCAATAGTCTTGATTTTAACTTTGTCAAAAAAATCAAACGGTTTAGTGGCTAAAAAATTACTAGAAAATAAATAGTCAAATCGTTCATGTAATATTGTAGCAGTAGCACGATCAGTATAAATTCCCAAAGGCTTCTTCTGAATAAAATAAAATATTCGTAAATCTTCAATACCGTTTACATGATCTGAATGATTATGCGTTAATACTGCAGCATCCAAGGTTTTTATTTTTTCTCGCACTAATTGATATTTTATATCATAACCAAAATCAACAAGGATTTGACTATGTTCATCATTAATATATATTGCCGATCTGGTTCTTTTGTTATAATTTGAATCGGACGAGCAGACGCTGCAATCGCATCCTATCATCGGTACGCCGGTAGATGCTCCGCATCCTAATATCGTTACTTGCAACATAAAATATTTAAAATAAATGTTTGAAGTTTTTTATAATATCTTTTACAATTTTGGCGGCTTAAATCAAGAAATATTTTTATTCCTTAATAAGGTTACAAATATTGGCATATTACCATATTTTTTGGAGTTTATTTCCTTTTGTTTTAATATTACAAATTTTGCCGTAATATATATTTTATACTGTATATATTTATATATTCAATTAAAGAAAATTAAAAATTTAAATGAATTGCAGAAAAATATGTTTTGGGAGAAATATAATAAATTAATAGAGATTGGGATTGTGTATGCAATTTTCGGTCTAACATTTACCGCCTTTAAATTTTCGGTTAACTTGCCAAGACCTTTCTGTAGTTTGCCTTTAGGTAGCTTTACAACAATTATAAATACTGAAACTGAGCGTTGTTTATCCAGCTTTCCTAGTAGCCATGCAGGTCTTGCGTTATTAGTTACTTACTTTGCCTGCGCTTATCTTAATTTACCGTTTAAAATAATAGCAATTTGTATTATCGGCTTAGTATCGTTAGCACGCATAAGCCTGGCTATGCATTATCCGGCTGATATAGTTTACGGGATTATTATTACGTTTATAGTAATAGTAATAGGCAAACGAGTTTTTAAAGCCTTTGAGAATAATATAATAAAGTCTATAGGAAATTTTATTACAAAATAAGTGATTTTTGTATCGTGTGTTACCCCCTAAACAATTCATAAATACGAATCTATTAATATCCCTCCTAATAAGCTAAAAATCCCTCAATTAAAAACTTTGTTAACAGTGCTATGGTGAAATTAATTGAATTACGGTAAGGGGAGGAATAAACTAAAATATCAAAATTAGAATCTAGGACGCTTATTATTAAATTATAAAGGTATCAGCAATGTCTAAAAATCAAGATTCAGCAACAGGCCCAAACGAGCCTGTTGATAAAGATAAGAGAAAACAGGAACTTGCACAGCAACTTAAAGAAGAATATCAAAAACTTAGTTACTGGCAGGCTGGTCTTACCGCTGTTGGCGTTGATACCGGTAGTGAAACATATGACAGGTTAAATAAAGAATATTTAACGCTTACTAATAATTTAGGTATAATAGACAACATTACAAGTGCGGTTACAAATACGTTTGGAGGTAGTATAACTGCCATAACAGAAGTAAAAAAATTGGTTGAGGACGTAAAAGCTTTTAAAGCCGCTAAAAAAGCCGATGATAAACCAGGCTCGACTGAATTTGCTCTCAAGACAATAAAAGGTTTGGAGCCTATAGTACAAAATCTCTCTTCTATTTTGCATTCTGGAGTGATATCTGATGCCTCAAAAGATACCATCTTACAGTATGTTTTTACTCCGTATGTTTTTACACCCCTTCTAGATAAAAAGCTTGCTAGTAAAGTAAAAGCAAAATTGCAAATTCCTGCGAAAGAAAAAATAAATATACTAGAAGGATTAAGCCCCAGATTTATTAGGGAACTTACTACCCTGGCAGTCGACTTGGCCTCTAATGGATTAGCAGGCGATTTAAATCCAAAAATACAGGAAATATATAAAAATTTAAAACAAAAAGGCCCGGGATCTCAAGCTATTATATTACAGAATGTATATGATATTATCACTGCAGACAAAGTAAATCCTCTTCTTAAGGAAAATTTAGTAAAATTTTTAAAAAATCCTGAAAATCAAAAAGAATTAGGTCAGGTTACAGAAAATATTCTAAACAACAAAGTACAAAAATTTGTTGCACCTGAACTAATCACAAATACCATAGAGCTAATTGCAAATTCCAGTGATAAATTAGTGGAAAGCGCTCCACTTGCTATAGAAGCTTTTAACAAATTTAAGGAAAATCAACTTTGGGCTAATACGAATCTAGGCACGGATGGCTTAAGCACTGCGGATAAAAAGAAGTTGCTAGAAGACAAGAAACCTGAAGTAGTAAAGTTAATAAATAATACTAAAAAAATTGTAGATAATTTGTCTCCCATGTTAAAAGAGGAGTTACCTAAATACCTCGATACTAATAAACAGCATATATTAGGTATATTAGATAATCCTATGGTAACAGAAAAAATAAAAACATCCGGTATGGAACCAGCCCTGCTACATAAAGCGGTAGATGCCTCAATACCTTTCATAAAAGATGCTTTGCCCTCTCTCACCAAGCTTGCTCACTCCAGCCTTGCTGACAGTGATAAAGTCGCTGATATAATACAAAAAGCTCAGCTAATTAAATCACTTCCCAAAGAAGAAAAATCAAAAGAAGTGAAAGGATTAGTTAGTTCAATAATACAACTACAGAATGATAACCCGGAAATAAAGCAGGTTATTCAACAGGAACTACCCGATCTCCTAACAAAACATGCAGAAGCTTTAGGGCCTGTAGTAGACGAGTTTCTAAAGAAAACTGCAATAGGGCAAAAATTGAAATTAGATGGGGAAAAGCTCATTAAAATAGCAGCTAGCCATACCCCTGATTTAATTAACATTACCGATAAATTTAGTAAGGGCAAATATATTTCCATGATAGGATCGGTATTAAAGTTATCAACAGATCCAAAAGTTTTAGGAGTAATTGCAGAAAGCATCATTAATTTAGGAAAATCTAAATTTAGAGGAGATAAAGAAGTACCTAAGGAGCCGATAGGAAAGCATACAAGTAGGGTATTAGAAGAAAAAAAGGCTGCAAATAAACAAACTGGTCGTTATAGCTAGG